>JAPLOE010000039.1 GCA_026692705.1 Planctomycetota bacterium | reverse complement strand
GTTGCCGCGACGATTTCGCGGGGCCGACGACACGGGCCGGAGCGCGCTATCCTGCCGGCCCATGTCCGACGTCTACGAGGAGCTCGTGCGCCTGCAGAAGCTCGGGGAGCCGTGCGCGCTGTGCACGATCACCAAGACCGTCGGCTCGACGCCCGGCAAGACGACGATGAAGATGCTCGTCCGCCGCGACGGCAGCTTCCTCGGCACGGTGGGGGGCGGCTGCCTCGAGGCGGAGGTGCTCGACGCCGCGCTCGCCGCGATGCAGGACGAACGCTCGCGTACCCTCTCCTTCGCTCTCAACGAGCGCGACTACCCCGACAGCGGCCTCCTGTGCGGTGGCCAGCTCGAGATCTTCGTCGAGCCGATCGTCGTGCCGCGCCTCGTGCTGTTCGGCGGTGGCCACGTCTCGGCCGCGATCGCGAAGCTCGCGCACCTGACCGGCTTCCACGTCACGATCGCCGACGACCGCGACGTGTTCGTGGCGCGCGAGCGCCACCCGGACGCCAACGAACTGCTGTGCGGCGAGTTCGCCGACCTCGCGCGGCGCTTCGCCCCCGGCGACGACCTGTACGTGATCGCGGTGACGCGGGGGCACGACAAGGACGGCGAGGTGCTCGAGGCGCTCTTCCGGGCCGGCGCGCGGCCCAAGTACCTCGGCATGATCGGGAGCCGCGCCAAGAAGGTGCAGCTGTTCGAGAAGCTGGGCGCGGTCGGCGTCAGCGCGGACTTCCTCGCGCGCGTGCGGACGCCGATGGGCCTGCCGATCGGCGCGCGCACGCACGAGGAGATCGCCGTGGCCGTCGCGGCCGAGCTCGTCAGCTTCCGCCGCCTCGGTGGCCCGCCCGGAGCGGCTCCCGGAGCGCCGCCGGCCGCCCCGCTCGACCCCACCTGCGGGCCGCGTTGACAGTTTTCTCGCGCGCCTCGTATCCTGCCCCGCCCTGCGGAGGCTCCCCCGAGCTCCCGGCCGTCCGATTTCGTTACTGGGCATCCCGCCCCGGGTACTCCCGGGCGCCTCTCCCACCCCAACGCCCCTCATGACGACCCTCTTCCGCCCTGCGGCCCTCCTCGCCGCCCTCGCCCTCTCGACCGTCGCCCTCGCCGACCGCATCACGCTGGCGGACGGCCGGACCCTCGACGAGGTCGAGATCACCAACGAGACGCTCGGCGGCGTGCTCTACAAGCAGAAGGGCAAGGCGGGCGAGCAGAACGTCCCGGCCGACCAGGTCATCAAGGTCGAGTTCACGAACAAGGTCCCGGGCCTGATCAGCTCCGCGATGGAGGCCATCGTCGACGGCAACCTCGCTGACGCGTCGCAGTCCTTCGAGGACTTCGCCGACTCGGTGCTATCGGGGAGCAACAAGAAGGACAAGCAGGCCTGGGCGCCCGGTTACGCGCTCGCCATGGCGATCGAGACCAACCAGTCGATGGGCAGCAAGGACGCGACCGAGAAGATCCTCGCGCTCGCCGACACGCTGATCGCGAAGACGCCGGAGTCGCGCTACGTCCCGTTCGCGTACATCGCCAAGGCCGGCGCGCAGCGTGACCTCGGCAAGGCCAAGGAAGCGGCCGAGACCGCGGGCGCGCTGAAGGCTCTCGCGCAGTCCAAGGCGCTCTCGGATTCGTACGTCATGCAGGCCGAGCTGCTCGAGGCCGAGATCAGTGGCCAGGGCGCTTCCAAGCGCCGCGAGCGCTACGTCGAGATCGGCGGCCGGGCCGGCAGCACGTTCCCGGTCGTGCGCAACCGCGCGCGCGTGCTCGAGGCCGAGACGTACCTCGAGGGCGAGACCAAGGACTACGCCAAGGCGCGCAAGATCTACGAAGCGGTCACGAAGGACCCCAAGGCCGACGCGCCGACGCTCGCGGGCGCCTACTCCGGCATGGGCGACTGCCTGTTCCAGGAAGCGGTCGAGAAGCTGCGCTCCAACGGCGACGCCTCGGCGATCCTCAAGGACGCGGTGCTCAACTACCTGCGCGTCGTGATCGTCTACAAGGACCAGACCCGCTACGTGCCGCGCGCCTGCTACCAGGCCGGCAAGGTGTTCGAGTTCATGGGCGAGGACAACCGCCCGAACGCGATGAGCATGTACCGCAAGGTCGTGCAGGAGTACCCGGGCTCGGAATGGGCCGCCAAGGCCAAGGAAACCCGGCGCTAGTCGCAGGTCGGGGAGATCCAGCCGCGCGGGCGGCGGAGCGCGAGGTCGCTCCGCCGCCCGCGCGCGTTCGTTTCCGGGAGTGCGAGCCTCGGCCGCGGCGCCGCGAGGGGAAGGAACGGCGAGCGTGCGCGCCGAGGGCGGCCCGTTCACCGCTTCCGGCGTCGTCGCGGGCGCGCGCGCGGGCGGCGGCGTTGTCCACAGCCCCACGGACGCGGCGCGCGAGCGTCTCCTCGCCCCGGATGCGCGCGGTGCGCACCGGGAGGAGTGCTCATGGTGTCACAGGATTGGAGCGGCGAGCTGGGCTCGTCGACGTGGTGGGGCGGGCTCGTGGAGCTCGAGCCGCTGGTGCGGGGCGTGCTCGTGCGCAGGAAGGTGCCGCCGACGGATGTCGACGACCTCGTGCAGGAGACGTTGCTGCGGGCGGCCCGCTTCCGCGCGCGCGGGAACACGCCCGACAAGCTGCGCGCGTGGGTGACGCGCATCGCGCTGAACGCGCTCAACGACCGTGCGCGGCGCGAGCTGCGGCTCGCGGGGCCCGAGCTGCGCGCGGAACCGGTCGAGCTCGATGCGCTGGTAGCGCGCGAGAGCCTCGAGACGTGCGTGGGCGAGCCGGGGGACGAGCGTTGGGAGCTCGGCGGTTACGTGGTGACGCGCGACGGTGCGCTCGAGGCGCTCGCGGGCGCGCTCGACGAGCTGCGCACGGAGGAGAGCGCGATCCTGCGCTGCTTCTACTCGGAGGAGCAGCCACCGGTCGCCGCCGCGCGGGCCTGTGGGCAGCCGGAGTCGCTCGCGAAGCTGCGGCTGTACCGCGCGCGCCAGCGGCTGAGCCGGGCGCTCGGGCCGCGGCTGGAGCGCGCCGCTCGGCATCTCTCGGTCGCGGAGGGCGCATGAACCTGCGCAACGTGTTGCCGGTGGCGGCGTTGTTCGCTCCGGTCGTCGCAAGTGCGGCGCAGCAGCCCGCGGACGTGAGCGCGCCCGAGCTCGAGCGCATTCCCGTCGCCACGAGTGCGCAGGGGCAGTGGCAGTTCGCCGCCGCCGCGCAGGCCGCGTTGCGCAAGCCCAAGGCTGCACGCGACACGGCCGCGCGCCGGGCAGTCGCCTTCGCGTGGGTCGCGGTGCGCGTGCGTTTTCCGGCGGAGCGTACGCTCGCTGCGGAGGCCGCGTTCCGTGCCGGCGAGCAGTTCCGGACGCTGGGCGACGGGGTCGCGGCCGTGCGCGAGTTCGAGTGCGCGCGCGCGCTCGCCGACGATCCGGCGCTGCGTTCTCGCGCCGGGGTCGAACTCGCCCACGCCGAACGCCGCCACGGCGGGCTCGAGCGTGCGCTCGACCTGTACCTCGCGATCTCGGCGCAGCCCGATGCGCCCGTGCGGCGGCGCGACGAGGCCGCGTTGTGGGTCGGCAAGACCTACGCACTGCTGGGGCGCAAGCTCGATGCCCAGCGCTGGCTGCGGCACGCCGCCGAGCGCGCGACGCACGCGCTCGATCGCATCCGCGCCTTCGACGAGTGGGCCGCGCTGTACGTGGCGCTCGACGATCCCGAGGCGGCCGCGGGCGTGATCGCGGCGTGCCGCGCGGCGCTCGGGCCCGTCGCGCTCGAGGAGACGCCGCTGGGCGAGGAAGTGCGCGACGCGCTCGACTCGATGCGCTCGATCGGGCTCATCGAACGTGCGGTCGCGCAACGTCGCGAGCTCACGCGCGCTGTGTCCCCGTCGCGCGTGCGCGAGCGGTCGCGCTGAGCGCGCGGACAAAAATCGCTTCCCATCGGGTCGCTCGATGGGGTAGATCTAGTCGCTGTCGCGGCGAGCGATCGACGCGGCAACTGTATTCACGACATCAAAAGGCGGCCCGAAGCTCTCACGAGCGACGGGCCGCCTTGTCTTGGAGAACGCTGGAGCGGCGTGGCGCGTGCCGCGCGCTTTCTCGCGAATCCACCGGGGAATTCGCGGGTTCGCGCAGGCCGCGGACGAGCTCTCAGCAGCCGATGCCGAAGTACTTGAAGCCGTGCTCCTCGAGCGTCTTGCGGCGGTAGATGTTGCGGCCGTCGAACACGACCGGGCTCTTCAGGCGCGCCTTGACCTCGTCGAAGTCGGGGCGACGGAACTCGTTCCACTCGGTGACGAGCAGCAGCGCGTCCGCGCCATCGAGCGCCTCCATCGGCGTCTCGGAGTAGCGGATGCGGTCGCCCAGGTGGTGGCGCTTGCACTCCTCGATCGCCTCGGGGTCGCAGGCCGTGACGGTCGCGCCGGCCTTGAGCAGCTCCTCGATGATCACCACCGCCGGCGCCTCGCGCATGTCGTCGGTGTTGGGCTTGAAGCTGAGGCCCCAGATCGCGAAGTGGCGGCCCTTGAGGTTGGCGCCGAAGTGCTCCTTGACCCGTTCGGCGAGCACGTACTTCTGCAGCTCGTTGACCGCCTCGACGGCCTGAAGGATCTTGAACTCGTAGCCGTGCTCCTCGGCGGTCTTGACGACGGCCTTCACGTCCTTGGGGAAGCACGAGCCGCCGTAGCCGCAGCCCGCGAACAGGAAGCGCGAGCCGATGCGGTCATCGGTGCCGATGCCCTTGCGGATCATGTCGACGTCGGCGCCGACGCGGGAGCAGATGTTGGCGATCTCGTTCATGAACGAGATGCGCGTGGCGAGCATCGCGTTGGCGGCGTACTTGGTGAGCTCGGCCGACTCGGGATCCATGAAGATCACCGGGTTGCCCGTGCGGATGAACGGCCCGTAGAGCTCGTCCATCACGTCGCGCGCGCGCTGCGAGCGGGCGCCGACGACCACGCGGTCGGGCTTCATGAAGTCGTCGATCGCCGCGCCTTCCTTCAGGAACTCGGGGTTCGACACGACGTCGAACTCGTGGCTCGTGTTGGCCTTGACGGCGTCGTGGACCTTCTTCGACGTGCCGACGGGCACCGTCGACTTGTCGACGATCACCGTGTAGCCCGTCATGTGCTGCGCGATCGACTTCGCCGCGGAGAGCACGTACTTGAGGTCCGCGCTGCCGTCCTCGCCCGGAGGCGTGCCGACCGCGATGAACACGACCTGCGCCTTGGGGATCGCCTCGGCGTAGTTGGTCGTGAAGTGCAGGCGCCCGTCGTGCACGTTGCGCTTGAGCAGTTCCTCGAGGCCCGGCTCATAGATCGGCACCTCGCCGGCCTTGAGACGGGCGATCTTGCGTTCGTCGATGTCGAGGCACACGACGTTGTTGCCGCTTTCGGCGAAGCACGTGCCGGCGACGAGACCGACGTATCCGGTTCCGATGACTGCGATGCGCATGAGACTGCTGGAGAGGTTCGTGGCGTGGGTGCAGCGAGAGGAGCACCGGCCAGGGGCACCCGGGAGGGGGCGTGGCTCGGGGTGGTTGTTGTCGGAGTTTGACCCCGGCGGGATGGAGCCCGACGCACGCGAGTGCGGAGAGCTTCCTACCCGTGGGGGAGCCCCCTAGGGTACAAAGAGCCGTCAAGGGGCGATTAGCTCAGCGGTCAGAGCGCCTCCTTTACACGGAGGATGTCGGGGGTTCGATCCCCTCATCGCCCACCACCCGGCCGCTCGCGTCAGGGTTCGAGGACGAAGGCGCGGTGCCCGGCCTCGGTGCGCGCGACGGCGACGAGTCCGCGGCGCGGACCGCTGGCGCGGAAGCGGCGGGCGAGCTCCTCGGCCGGGTCGGGGTGGCCGCGCTTGCGCACCTCGACCGCTCCAAACCCGTGCTGCTCCAGAGCTTCGCGCACCTTGCGCGGGTCGGCGGGCACCTCGGCGAGCACCCGCCAGGCCTTGGCGAGCGGCGTCGGCGGCGGCTTGGGGCCCACGAGGTAGGCGAGCATCGGGTCGAGCCCGTCGAGCCCCAGCTCGCGCCCCAGGTTGCCGACCAGCCCCGCCCGCACGACCGCCGGATCCGGGTCGACCAGCCAAAAGTTCCCGGCAACTTTTTCCGATAGGGCCACGCGCACGGGGACGGGGACCCCGGCGAGGCGTCCGACGGTGCCCGGCCCGAGCACCACCGCCTCGCGCTGGCCCCCGAGCTCCCCGGCCCCGACCCCCAGCCACAGGCTCGCCTCGCACAGCTCCCCGCGCTCGCTCGTCCACTGCGCCAGCGCCCCGTCCCACACCCCGCCCCTCGCCTGCTCCATGTCGAACGCCGGACTCAGCTTGATGCACGCCCCCACGAAGCGGCCCGCGAGCTTCGCGAGCGCGCTCCACGGCGGCGACCAGCGTTCCGGGTCGAGCTCGCGCGCCCCTTCCGCGCGCCGGTCGGGGTCGACGACGAGAAACATGCTCGCGCTGTGCACGGGCGGCGCGAGCGCATCCGCCCGCACGACGACGGCCTTCGTCCCGGCCAGGTTGAGCGACGCACAGCGCGCCACTTGCGCGTCGAGGTCCGCCGCGACGACCGCCGTTCCCATTTCCGAGACGGCCCGCGCGTCGGCCCCGAGGCCGCAGGTCGCGTCGTACACCGCACAACCCGGCGCGACCGCCGCGATGCGCCGCGCTCGCTCGCGCGCCACCGGCTCGCGCGTCGACTGCTCGAGCGCGCGCCGCGTCGCGAACCGGATCCAGCCGGAGGGGAAACGCGCCGCCGCGCGCTCGCGCAGCTCAGCCAGCTCCGCCGCCCAGCGCGCCGTCTCCGGCTCGAGCTTGCGCCGCAGCGCCTCCGCGCGCCGCAACGGCTCGCGCACATCGCTCACCTCCGCCAGCGCGCGTTCGATGCGCACGAGCGTTCCCTCGTCGGGAAACTCTGCGTGGAGGTGCTCGCTTCGGTTTGCCACGATCTCGGCGTCGTCGCGCGTCTCCCTGATGGGAGCGCCCGGCGAGCCTTGCTGCAAGCGCGCCGAAGCCCAACCCGCGCGTGCGACCGGAACTTCCGGTCGCGCGACGCTGCTCCCCTGACTCTCTCCTCCTCGCTTCTCCCCCGGAGCCTTCCAGTGACCCACGTGCTTCTGATCGACGACGAGACCGCGACGCGACTGGTGATGACGAGCCGCCTCAAGGAGGCCGGTTTCGAGGTGACCGCCGCCGAATCCGGCGCGCAGGGCATCACGCTGTCGCGCGAGACGCGCTTCGACCTGCTGCTCGTCGACGCCGCGCTCAAGAGCGGCATCGGCGGCATCGAGGTCGCGCGGCGCCTGCGCCAGATCCCGCGCAATTACGGCGTTCCGCTGGTGCTGCTCTCCAAGGGCTCGTCGCGCGAGGAAGCGCTCGCGGCCTTCGAGGCCGGCGCCGATGCGTACCTCGTGAAGAGCGACCTCGCGGTGCTCGAACCGACGCTCAAGGTGTTCCTGCGCAAGAAGGCCGAGCTCGACGAGCAGCTCGCGACGCAGCGCACGCTGTCCGACCAGCTCCGCCGCCTGCAGGCCGAGCGCACGGCCCAGGCGCAGTCTCCGGTGCCCGCGCGCGCCAAGGCGCGGGATGCGGCGCCGGCCCCGCGCGAGAGCGCGATCGCGCGGCCCGATGGCGTGCTCGTGATCGACGACGAGGCGCTCGTGCGCGTCGCCGACCGCGGGGCGCAGGAGCTCTTCGGCACCGAACTCGAGGGCAAGAGCCTCGGCCGCCTCGCGCCCGCCACGGGCCTCGAGGCCTTCGCGCGCGACACGACCGTCGAGACCCGCGAGGGCCTGCGTTTCGACCTGCCCGCGCGCTCCGGCCGCGCCGCCCGCCCGCTCGTCGCCAGCGTCGTGCCGATGGCCGCGCGCCCCGGCGAGCCCGAATCCGGCATGCGCATCGTGCTGCTCAGCGACCTGACGCGCCGCCGCGTCGCCGACGAGCTCGCGCGCCTCAACGACTACACGCTGCCGCGCCACGAGGTCGGTGCGCTGCTCGACGTCGCGCGTGTCGCCTACGGCACCGCGAGCCTCGTGGGCCAGAGCGCCGCGATGCAGCGCGTGCGCGCCGAGGTCGCCGAGTCCGCAGGTGCCACGACGCCGGTGCTCGTCGTCGGCGAGACCGGCTCCGGCCGCGAGCACGTCGCCCGCGCCCTGCATTTCTCCGGCGAAGCCGCGGGCAACCCGTTCCTCGCCTTCTCCTGTGCCGCGCTCGCGCCCGAGAACCTCGAGCTCGAACTGTTCGGCGCCCTCAAGGGCGCGCTGCCCGGCGTCGAGACCGACCGCCCGGGTGCGCTGCAGCTCGGCGCCGGCACGCTGTTCCTCAAGGACATCGAGCGCCTGCCGCTCGCGCTCCAGTCGCGCCTCCTGCGCGCGATCCGCGAGCGCCTCGTCGCCCGCACCGGCTCCGAGAAGGACGAGCCGACCGAAATGCGCGTCGTCGCCTCGACCGGCGTCGACCTCAACCAGGCCGTCGCCGCCGGCACGTTCCAGGTCGAGCTCCTGCGCGCGCTCGCCGGCACCGTGATCGTCGTGCCGCCGCTGCGCGAGCGCACCGAGGACATCCCGCTCCTGTGCGACTGGTTCGTCGAGAAGTTCGCCCGCCGGCACCAGAAGTCGGTGCGCGGCGTGAGCCCGGCGGCCTACCACCTGCTCATCCGCAGCCGCTGGCCGGGCAACGTGC
>JAPLOE010000038.1 GCA_026692705.1 Planctomycetota bacterium | reverse complement strand
CGTGCGGCGCTCGACCGGCGACACCGCCTGCGACGCGACGTTGCGCCACAGCTCGAGCGTGCCCGTCGCTTCCTCCGGCGCCTTCTGGCGGCGCGCCGCGAGCCACGCGACGACCAGCGGCAGCGCGAGCAACCCGAGCGCGAGCGGAGCCTCGAACGTGATCACTCGAACAGGCTCCCCGCGAGCGTCTCGAACTCCTCGGCGCTCGAGGCGACCCGCGCGAGCTGCCCGCGGCGCGCGAACGCGTCGCGCCAGGCCGCCAGCGTCGACTCGAGCGAACGCCCGTAGGCGTCGACCGTGCGCTCATCGAGCCGCGCCTCGACGCGCGCGCCCGTCTCCGGATCGAGCCACTCGACGCCCTCGGACAGCTCGGGCGCGAGCTCGTGCGGCGCGAGCAGCCGCAGCGTGGCGACGCGTTTCCCGGGGCGGACCAGAGAGAGAACCTGCGCCGGCTGAAGATCGAGCAGGTCGCCGATCACGATCACGCGGCGCGCGCGCGCGAGCCGCGGGCTCGCGAGCAGCTCCTGCACCGGTCGCCGTCCGTCGGCCGCGAGCTTGCCCACGAGCTCGATCCAGCGCGCGAATTCCGCGCGCGATCGCAGCGGCCGCACCTGCACCGCTCCACCATCGCCGTGCACGACGAGCTCGCTCGCGACGCCCAGTCCCAGCGCGACGAACCCGATCGCGAGCGCCACTTCCGCAGCGCGCTGCAGCTTCGGCGGGTTACCGAGCCCCATCGAGCCACTCGTGTCGAGCACGATCGCCCAATGCTCGCCCAGTTCCGCGCGCCGCACGCGCACGAACGGCTGGTCGGTGCGCGCGAGCAGCTCCCAGTCGAGGTCGCGCAGGTCCTCGCCCGCGCGGTACGGCCGGTGGCCCTCGAACTCGACTCCGCGCCCGGTCCCGCGCCGCAGCCCGAGGTCCTCGCGCGCCCGCCGCGCGCGCGTGCGCGCCGCAAGCTGCTCGAGCCGCGTCAGGAACTCCGGGGAGAGCGCGACTCGGCGCGCATCGACGCCGTCCTCGCGCCCGACTTCCCGCGCGGCCATCGGCGCTAGCTCCGGCGCTGGCCCGGCGGATCGAGGTCGAGCGCGCGCCCACCGGCCTCGGAGAGCGTGCGGCCGTCGCGCCACACGATCTCGCCGCGGCGCACGACGACCTCCGGCCGGCCGCACAGCTCGAAACCCTCGAAGGCCGACCACTTGCTGCGCGAGGGCAGCTCCGCCCCGCGCACGACGAAGCGCGCCTGCGGGTCGAACAGCACGACATCGCCGTCGTAGCCGCGCGCGAGCCGGCCCTTGCGCGCCAGATGGAAACTCTGCGCCGCACGCCACGTCACCGTGTCGAGCGCGACCTGCGCGTCGAGCCAGCCGCGCCGCACGAGCTCCCACGTGAGCGGCCACAGCAAGTCGACCGACGGCATGCCCGACGGAGCCTTTGCGTAGGCGCGCTGCTTGTATTCGAGCGGATGCGGCGCGTGGTCGGTGCCGATCGCGTCGATGTCGCCGGCCGTCAGGGCCGCGCACAATCCGAGCGAGTCCGCCGGCGTCTTGATCGACGGATTGACCTTGAGCAGGTTGCCGAGCTTCTCCGCCCACTCGCAGGAAAGCAGCAGGAAATGCGGGGCTGTGCTCGACCAGACGGGCAGGCCTTCGGCGCGCGCGCGACGCACGAGGTCCGCGGCCTCGGCCGACGACACGTGGTAGACGTGCAGCCACGCCCCACTCTCGCGCACCCACGCGATCGCCTTGCGCACGCTCTCGACCTCGGCCTCGGTCGAGCGCGCGAGGTGGTGCAACGCGACGGTCGCGTTCGGGTTGCCGTCGACGAGGCGCACCTTGTCGCGCTGCAGGATCGCCTCGTCCTCGCAGTGGGCCACGATCATGCGGCCGGATTCCGCGGCAGCCTTGAAGAGCCGCGCGAGCAGGTCGTCGTCGAGCACGCCGCCCAGGCCCGTGGAACCGCCGAGGAAACACTTGAAGGCCGGCACGAGCGGCGCCATCGCCTTCAGCTCGGGCAGCGAAGCCTCGACGAGGTTGCCGAGGCACCCGAAGTCGACGCGCGAGCGCCGCGCGACGTGCGCGAGCCGCTCCTCCACCGCCGCGCGCGAGGTCGACAGCGGCGGGTTGTTCTGGACCTCGACGACGCTCGTCACGCCACCGTGCAGCGCGCCTGCGGAGCCGCGCTCCCAGCCCTCGACGTGCTCGAGCCCAGGATCGCGGAAGTGCACGTGCACGTCGACGAGCCCGGGGATCGCCGTGAGCCCGTTGGCGTCGACCACGGGCAGCGCACCGCGCTCGAGATCGGGCCCGACCGCGTCGATCACGCCGCCGACGATGCGCACGTCGACCGTTCGCGCCTGCGGACCGGGGGGATAGCTGCGCGCGCCGCGCAGGAACAGGTCCTCGCCTCGCCTCATGGGACTCGACTCGTCCATTGGCCTTCTCGACCTACTTCGACCCGCGCCGACGGGCCATTCAGAGCTTGCGGATCACGACCAGCGTGATGTCGTCCTCGGGCTGGCCGCCCGCGAACTGGAACGCGGCCTGCGCGAGCGCGCGCGCGATCGTCGCGGCGTCGGAGCCCTTCGCCGCGTGCTCGACGAGCAGCGCCTTGACGCGGTCCTCGCCGAGCAGGTCCTCGCGATTGACCTGCGGGTGGGCCTCGATCAGGCCGTCGGTGTACAGGAGCAGCACGTCGCCCGACTCGAGCTCGAAGCGCTCGTCGATCGTGTATTCGACGTCGGCCGAGAAGCCGAGCGCGACGCCGTGCGAGTCGTAGCTCTCGATCGCGCCCTTGCGCGTACGGATCGGCCCGTGGTGGCCGGCGTTGCACACCTCGACCTTGCCGTCGGGCGAGATCGCCATCACGAGCAGCGTGAGGAACGTGCCGGAGTCGATGCGGTCGGCGAGGTCCTGGTTGAGCAGGCTGACGGCGGCCGCGGGATTCGCGGCCATGCGCAGGCCGGTGCGCAGCACACCCTGCGCGCTCTGCGTGATCAGCGCCGGACCGACACCGTGGCCCGACACGTCGCCGACGACGACCGCGAGGCGGCCGTCCTTGAGCTTGACGAAGTCGAAGAAGTCGCCCGAGGTGCGCTCCGCCGGCCGGTAGAAGCCGTCAATGTCGAGGCCGGGGATGTCCTTGGGGATGCGCGGCATCAGGCCAGACTGCACCGCCATCGCGAGCTCGAGCGACTGCTCGAGACGCGCCTTCTCGAGCGACTCGAGGTGCATGCGGTGCTTCTCGAGCGTGATCGCCGCCTGCTGGCTGTGCGCGTAGAAGAGCTCGAGGTCGCGCTGGCTGAACTCGCGCGTGGCGGCGCGCGAGTCGACGTACAGCACGCCGCGGATCGCGTTGGGCGCTTCCTTGGCGCGCGAGAGCGGCACGCACATCACGGCGCGCAGCTTGAGGTCGAACACCGACTGGCCGAGGTCGCGCGCCTCGGAGTCGTTCTGGACGGTGGCGAGCTTGGGCTCGTTGCGCTCGAGCACGTGGCGCACGACCGAGGTCGAGAAGCGCTCGCTGTCCTGCACCGGACGGCGGTCGCGCGTGCGCGCCACCTTGATCACGAACTCACCGGCCTCGTCGAGCACCACGAGGAAGCCGCGCTCGGCCCCACACAGCTCGACCGAGTTGTCGACGATCTGCACCAGCGTCTCGTCGTAGTCGCGGGTCTCCGAGAGGCGCGCGAACATCTGCAGGAGCACCTCGACCGTGCGCCGGTCGGCCTCCCGGTCCCCGGTCAGGAAGCGGGCGGTGGAGCCGGCGGCGCCCTCGAGGCCCGCGGGCAGGGCCGGGGTGGCCGGCGGAGGGGTCGGAGGGGTCCCCGGAGCGGGCTTCTTGCTGCGCCAGAACATGGGCTGCCAATCTAACGTTCCTCGGGCGCGCCTCCGC
>JAPLOE010000037.1 GCA_026692705.1 Planctomycetota bacterium | reverse complement strand
CTCGCCGTCGTCGGGTCGGCGCGTTCGGTGAGCGAGCGCCAGATCTCGCGCGCACTGCGCTCGAGCTTGCCCTCGAACACACGCTGCTCCCCCACCTTCACGACCACGGGCCGGTCGAGGTCGACGAGCTCGTCGGAAAGCCGCAGCGTGAGCGCCTTGCGCTCGCCGGGCTCGAGCGTCACGACATTCTTCGCGACGCTCGCGACGACCCGCTGCCCCACCTGCGCGCTGCCGGCCTGCACGGTGAGCCAGTAGAAGCGCTCGTGCGTCACGTCGTCCTGCAGCCACACGATGCGCTCGGGCCACGCGCGCCGCGTGAAACCCGCCATCCACGGCAGGCCCTCGGCGTCCTTGCGCTGCATCCAGTGCCCGAGCCCGTCGTAGATGCGCACGAAATGCTCGTAGCCCTTCGGATCGGCCGCGTGCAGCTCGTCGAGCTTCGCCGCCCGCTCGCGCGCGATCTTGTTGCGGTCGTAGGCCGCGTCGTCGCCGCCCATGAAGAGCGCGAAGGGCAGGTTGCGCAGGCCGTCGAGCTGCGCCTCGTTGGGATGGCCCGCCATCATCGCCGCCGCCGCAAAACGGTCCGCCAAACGCGGCGCGAGCTGCCACACGCCGTCGCCACCGGCTGAATAGCCCATCAGGTACACGCGGTCGGGGCTCACGCCACGCAGCGCGACGAAGTCCTCGATCAGGCGCTCGAAACACGCGTCGATGTGGCCCTGGTGCCACAGGTTCCACGAGTCCGTCGGCGCGCGCGGGGCGACGTAGAAACCCTCGGCCGGCTCGTAGAGCTTGATCTGGTTCTGCCACTGCTGGTCGTTGACTTCCGCGGGAGCGCCGCCGCCCCCGTGCATCGAGATCCACAGCGAACGCGCGCCCTCCGGCGCATCACCGAAGCGTTTCTCGAGCCAGCGCATGGTCACGCCCGCCGCGGAAAGCTCCTTCTTCTCGAGCTCCTCCGCTCGTTCCTTGCGCAGCTCCTCCAGTCGCAACGCCGCGAGCCTGCCGTGCACCTTCGCGGCCTCCTCGCGCGTGAGCGGCGTCGCCGGAGCCTCTCCACGTTCCGCCGCGGGCTTCGCGATCCACGCTTCGAGCTCGGCCAGCGCCTGCGTCGGCTTGGCGAGCGTGTTCCACTCGAGGTCGAGCGTCGTGACGCCGCTCGAGGGCGCCGTGAACTGCCGCTCGCGCGTCTCGCCGCCGAGCTCGACGCGCAAGGTGTACGTCGCCTGCGGCACGAGCGCGAAGCTCGGCATGTCGTTCAGGTCCGCGGTGCCGGCCTTCGTCATCGCGAAGCCGAGCTGCTGCCCCTGCGGATCGAGCACCGTCACCTTCGCGACGACCCGCTCCTTGCCGACGAGCACACGCACGCCGACCGTTGGAGCTGCAACGGCGGCCACGGGCTTCGCGTAGCGCGCGGTGACGTCGACGGCGGCCACGCTCTCGACGCCCGGGCTCCAGACCATCGGGAAAACAAGGCCCGCACGCTTCCAGCTCGTGGCGTAGATGCGGTTCTCCGGCACGTCCGCGCGCGCCTGCGAGGCGTCGCCGACGAACCAGCCGCGGTCGAGGCCGTTCGAGTCGTACTCGTCGGCGCCGGCGAAGTGCCAGTCGCCGTCCCAGATCTCGATCCACGTGTGGTTGCCGCGGCCGTTCGACCACAGCGGCGTGCCGACGGCGCGCGCAGGAATGCCGACGGCGCGGCAAGCCTCGACGAGCGTGATCGAGAGGCCCGTGCAGGTCGCCTTGCCCTGCTCGCGCGACTCGCGGAACGACTGGTTGGGACGCTTGCGGCCGGTGTTGTAGTGCAGCCCTAGCGTGTTGAAGAGCTTCGCGTTGAGCGCCTGCGCCGCTTCGCTCGCGCTCTTCGCGCCGGCGACGATCGGGCGCGCGAGGCCGATCAATTCGGCGCGCCACGGGTCGCGCGGCTCGTCGAACACCGCGTAGGGCAGCACGTCGTTGAGGAACAGCTCCTCCGGAACGGCCTTCGCCCACGCGAACTCGGCGCGCGCGGCCATGGCGAGGTCGAGGTTCTCCGACAGGAACGCCGACGAGAGCGTCTCGCGGTCGCGCTGCGGCATGTTGTCGACGAGGAACGTCGCCGCACGCTTGCCGGCCACGCCGTGGCGCGCCTCGGCGGCGAAGACGAACGAGTCGAGCTCGCTCTGGCAGGGCTGGACGAGGGCGAGGACCGGCAGGAGGGCGAGGAGCGTCATGGCGTTTCCTTGAAGGGCGCGCATCATCCCCGACAGGAACCCAAAGGGCGAGTAGGATCGCGGCTCCGAAGGAGGAGTCCGATGATCCGCTCGACCGCTGCGCTGGCCCTGCTCTCGCTCACCGCTCACGCCCAATCGAACCTCGCGTGGCTCGCGCGCCACGACAGCGGCCTCGCGCAGGCGGACTACGGTCGCGCGTGCGCGGTCGACGCCGCCGGCAACGTGGTCGTAGTCGGCAAGAGCTACAACCCGAGCATCGGCTTTCCGCCGCCGCCGCCGTCGGCGGACTTCGAGATCGTCTCGTACACCGCGGGCGGCACGCAGTCGTGGTCGCTGCGCCGCGATGCCTTCGGCGACGACGACACGCCGCTCGACATCACCTGCGACGCCGCCGGCAACGTGTACGTGTGCGGCTACAGCTGGAGCGGCACGACGATCCAGTGGAGCGTGATCAAGGTGAGCGCGGCGGGCGCGTTCCAGTGGATTCGCCACCACTCCGGCGCGGGTTCGAGCGCGAACTTCGCGCGGGCCGTCACGATCGACGGCGCGGGCAACGTGCTCGTGTGCGGCAACGAGTCGACGCTCGCGAGCGGCAACGACGCGCTCGTGCGCTGTTACGACCCGGCGGGCAACGTGCTGTGGAGCACGGCCTTCGACGGCGGCGGGTCGGGCGACGACACGCTGTATGCGCTCACGATCCTGCCGGGTGGCGGGCTCGCGGCCTGTGGGCAGTTCGGGAGCGCCGCGGGAGCGCTCGATGCGGGCGTCGCGCGGTTCACGGCGGGCGGAGCGTTGCTCTCCAAGCTCGCCTTCGACGGCGGAGCGAACCTGACCGATGGCGCGGCGGCCTTGTGCGCGATCGACGCGCAGACGGTCGCGCTCGCGGGCTGGACCACGACCGCGACGACGGGTGAGGACTGGCTCGTCGCGCGCGTCGATCTCGCGGCGAACACGCTCACGTGGAAACGCACGCTGGCCGGCGCCGGAGCGACGAACGAGCGTTGCCGCAACGTCGCGCTCGACGCGCGCGGTGTGTTGTGGAGCGCGGGCCCGCTGTCGGTGGCCGGCAGCGGCCTCGACCTCGGCACGCGCCGGCACGATCTCGCCGGAAATCTGCTCTCGATCGACACCTGGGGCACGCCGGGAGCCTTCGACGATCAGGTGATGAAGCTGATGCCCGGCGATGCGGGCCAGATGTACGTCGCCGGCTACGTCGTGCCCGCAGCGGGCGCGTCGATGGCGGTGCTGCAGTACGACGAGAGCGGCGCGCGCAACTGGGCCGCGACGTTCACGACTCCCGGCACGCCGGATGCACGCATCCTCGACGCGGCCCTGTCGGACACGGGCTTCCTGTGCGGCATCGGGCAGACCGCGAACGGCGCCGTCGGCGGCTACGACATGCTCACGCTGCAGGTCGACCTCAACGCGAGCCCACAGGCTTCCTGCACGCCGAAGCTGAACACGCTCGGCTGCGCGCCCGTGCTGTCCTTCGTCGGCAGCTCGAGCGCGAGCGCGACTTCGGGCTTCACCACGCACGCACGCCAAGTCCGCAACCAGAAGTCGGGCGTCTACTTCTACGGCTTCGCCGCGACCGCACCGCTGTCGTTCCTCGGCGGCACGCTGTGCGTCGCGACTCCGCTGCGCCGCGCCCTCGTGCTCGCGAGCGGCGGCAGCAACGCCTCCCTCGACGACTGCACCGGCGTGCTCTCCTTCGACTGGAACGCCTTCTCCCACGGCCTGCTCGGCGGTTTCCCCGACCCGAGCCTCGCCGTCGCCGGCACCTCGATCCACACGCAAGTCTGGAGCCGCGACCCCGGCTCGACCTTCAACGCGAGCCTCTCCAACACGCTCTCCTTCGTCGTTCTCCCATGAGCCCCAACTCTCTCCCCCGCGCTGATTTCGCCGCGCCCGTGCGCCTACGCGCTTGCTAGCGTGACGCCCCCGCCAGCCCCCCCC
>JAPLOE010000036.1 GCA_026692705.1 Planctomycetota bacterium | reverse complement strand
CGAGGCCGAAGAAGATGCCCTCGGCGACCTTCGACCCGCGCAGGATCGAGCCGTGCATGAAGTCGTGGAACAGGATGAACGCGCGCACGAACACCAGCGCGGCGAGGACCGAGCCGACCAGCCGGGCCGGCCACCAGGGAGCCAGCGCAGCGGCCGCCAGTGCCGATCCGAGCAGCGCCAGCGTCAGCGACAGGTGCATCCAGCTGCGCGCGCGGGAGTCGACCGCGTAGGCGTCCGTCGCCTTGAGCAGCTCGCGACCAGCGCGGGGCGTTGCGGGGACCGCGACCTTGCCGGCGCGGGGTTCGGAGGGGCGCAGGGACTGCGCTGTGGGGCTTCCGGACATTTGCATCGCGGCACTATAGAGGTCGGGGCGGCGGAGGAAAACGGTTCGAGAGGCCACCGGCGGACTTGCGGACATCTTCGTAG
This sequence comes from Planctomycetota bacterium, assembly GCA_026692705.1. GTDB lineage: Bacteria > Planctomycetota > UBA1135 > UBA1135 > F1-120-MAGs118. Next base: position 3,366 of record JAPLOE010000036.1, on the reverse strand, counting down.
CCCACCGGTGGCGTGGCGGGCGTGCTAGCTTTCCGCTTTTGCAAACGATGCACGTCACGACCTCGCTGCAGGGGCCCGGAACGGTCGAGCGCTGGTGCGAGGCTTTCGTGCTGGCGACGACGCTCGAGGGCAAGCTCGCTCCGCCGCCGCCGCCGGACCTGCGGGCGGATTCGAGCTGGGAACCTGTCCCGGCGCCGCTGCGGATCGCCGCGCCCGCGCGCCCGCCGGAGCTCTCGGTCGTCGCCCGCGCTCCCGGCGCTCCCCGGCCCGAGGCCGTCTGCGACCCGGCCGCCCGCGCGCGCCTCCTCCACACGTTCGTCCACCACGAGCTGCAGGCCGCCGAGCTGTTCGCCTGGGGAGTGCTCGCGTTCCCCGCGACCCCGCGCGAGTTCCGCGCCGGCCTCGTGCGGCTCGCGCTCGAGGAACTCGAGCACCTGCAGCTCTACCTCGCACTGCTCGAAGGCCTCGGGCGGCGCTACGGCGACTTCCCGGTGCGCGACTGGTTCTGGCAGCGAGTGCCGAGTTGCACGACGCCGGAGAGCTTCGTCGCGTTGCAGGGGCTCGGCCTCGAGGGCGCGAACCTCGAGCACGCGGCCCGTTACGCGGCCGCGTTCCGCCAGATCGGCGATGCGCGTTCGGCGGCCGTGCTCGAGCAGGTCGAGCGCGAAGAGATCACGCACGTCGCGTTCGCGCGGCACTGGTTCGAGCGATTCACCGGCGCCCCGCTCGATTACGAGCGCTGGAAGGCCGCGCTGCCGCCGCCGCTCTCGCCTGCGATTCTCCGGGGGAAACCGCTGAATCTGGCCGCGCGGCGCCGCGCCGGGCTGGACGAGCAGTTCCTCGCGCGCCTCGAGGCCGAGCCGCTCGCTCGCGAGGCGCAGCCGTGAACCGCGCGCCGCGGGCTTGGGTGCTCAACCTCGACGCGGAGAGCGAGCTTGCCGCGCCGCGCCGCTACGCACCGACGCTGCACCTGCGCGCGATCGTCGAGCGCGAGCGCGCGAAGCTGGTCGACACGCTGCTCGCGCCAGGCGATGTGCTCGTCACGGAAGAGGGCCTGCGCGGCGATCCGACGCTGCGCGAGCGGGTCGCGGGTCTCGAAGGAGTCGCGTGGAGCCCGACTCCGACTGCGCTGGAGCTGCTGCGGCGCGCCGGCGCGCGTGTGGGGGCCACGACACCGCGCGAAGTTCTGCGCACGGTGAATGCGCGGCCGTTCGCGGCGGGGGTGCGCGAGCCGCTGGCGCGCTCGAGCTTCGCGAAGTTCGTCGTGACCACCCGCGAGGAGGCGCTGGCGCAGCTTGCACTCTCCGCCGAGCTCGGTTGGCTCGTGCGGCGCACCTTCGGCGCGGCGGGGCGCGGTCGCAGGCGCCTGCACGCCGGGAAACCGGACGCGGCGGAGCTCGCCTGGCTCGACGCGAGCCTCGCGCTCGGGCCGCTGGTGATCGAGCCGTGGGTGCAGGTCACCACCGAGTTCACGCGCTCGGGCTGGGTCGGCGCGGACGGGCTCGTGACGATCTCGCGGCCCTGTTTCCAGCGCACGACCGAACAGGGTGCGTGGATCGCGACCGAGCGTGCGCCGGTGGGGGAGGTCGCGGGCGAGGACGATGCGGCGCTGGCCGGGGCCTTCGAGGCCGCGGGGCGGGCGCTGGCGAGCGCCGGGTATGTCGGGCCGTTCGGAATCGACGCCTACCGGCACCGGCGCACCGACGGACGGCCCGGGACGGTGCTCAACCCGCTCAGCGAGATCAACGCGCGCTTCACGATGGACTGGGCGCTGGCCCTGTCGCCGTCGGAGCAGGCCCGCGAAGCCGGCCAGAGGCTCGACGGGCTGCTCGAAGGGGCGAGTGAGGGGCGCTAGAGCCCGCTCCAAGAGAATTTTCTGGTGGGGGGCTTGCGGCACTAGACGACTGGTCTAATTTGGCCGCCATGAACCCTCCGCCGAAGCCGCACTCGGCCGCGACCCAGCTCCCTCCGGGGAGCTCCGCCGCCCCGCCCGACACCAGCATCGACACCCGCGAGCGCATCCTCGCCGCCGGGGCCGAGGTCATCGGCCGCAAGGGCTTCAACGGCTCCGGCCTCAACGAGATCCTGACGCTCGCCGGCGTCCCGAAGGGCTCGTTCTACCACTACTTCGCCTCGAAGGAGGAGTTCGGCGTCGCGCTGATCGAACGCGCACGCGACCAGTACCTCGAGGAGCTCAAGGAGTCGCTCTACGACCGCAAGCGCACTCCGCTGCAGCGCCTGCGCGCGATCTTCACCGAGACGCGCAACCAGTGCCAGGCGCAGGGGCCGACGGTCGAGTGCCTGATCCCCAAGCTGGCGCTGGAAACGGCGACCTTGAGCGAGCCCGTCCACGCGGCCGTTCGCTGCGTTTACCAGCAGTGGAGCGCGATCATCGCGCAGCTGATCCGCGAGGCGCAGTCGGTCGGCGAGGTCGACCGCGCGCAGGACGCGGACCGGCTCGCGAACGTGCTCGTGATGATGTGGGAGGGCGCCGCGATCCGCATGCAGATCGACCGCAGCATCCAGCCCCTCGACGACTTCCTGGCCTTCGTCTTCGACGGCCTGCTGCACCCGAGGCGTTGACGCCTCCGCACTCCAGAACAAGGCGCGGACCCTACACGGCTCGCGCCTCGCCAACTTTCCACCGCAAGCCGGCCGACGCCAACGCGTCCGCCGAAGCGACCTCGATCGTCAGGGCTCGGCCGCAGGCGAGCTCCTGAGCGCGGTCCCGTCGCTTCCCCCCGCCAACCCACTGCCCCGATCCCTGCCGTCCAAGCACTAGACGACTGGTCTACGCAACTGCCCATGAGCGCCTCTCCCGAAGCCTATTCCTCCACCGTTCCGCCCCCCAAGCCTCCGGCCAGCCTGCTGGTCCGCTCGAGCGTCTCGATCGTCCTGATCGTGGGCCTCGCCGCTGGCGGGTTCTGGCTCGTCGGGATCAAGCGTGCCGCCGCGGCCGAGTCCGCCGCCGCTGCCGCCCAGGCGCCCGAAATGGTGCAGGTCGTGCGCGCGGCGGCCGCCCACACGGCCTCGCACTCGCACTCGACGACCGCGATCGGCACGGTGCGCGCGTTGCGCTCGGTCACGCTCCGCAACGAGCTGCCCGGCGCCGTGCGCGAGCTGCACCTCGAGAGCGGCTCGGTCGTCGAGGAGGGAGACCTGCTCGTCGCGCTCGACCTCACCGTCGAGGAGGCCGAGCTGCAGGCGGCGCAGGCGCGCGTGCGGCTCTCGGAGGCGCTGCTCGGGCGTGTCGAGCGAGCGGCGCAGAGCCAAGGTGCGTCGGAGGCGGACGTCGACCGTGCGCGGGCCGAGCGCGATGTGGCGCTGGCCGACGTCGAGCGCATTCGCGCGCTGATCGACCGCAAG
>JAPLOE010000035.1 GCA_026692705.1 Planctomycetota bacterium | reverse complement strand
CCGCCGGGGCCGGTGGATGGACGCAGCCTCGTGCCGTTGCTCAAGCAAAGCGGCACGTTCGAGCGCGAGGCGCTTTTCTGGCACTACCCGCATTACTGGAGCAGCAATCGCGTGCGGCCTTATGGCGTCGTGCGCGCCGGTGACTGGAAGCTGATCGAGCATTACGAAGATGGCCGGTTGGAGCTGTTCAATCTGGCGAAGGACATTGGCGAGACAACTGATTTGTCTGGAGCCGATCCGAAGAGGGCGGCGCGCATGGCTCGCGAGTTGGCGAGCTGGCGCAGGGAGAGCTTCAAGGCGCGCCGATGATCGAGCGGCGCGCGCCAAAGTTCAACGTCAGCGCGCGGGTTCACGCAGCGGTTCGCGACCGCCGAGCTCGACGTAGCGCGCGAAACGGCGCTGCGCCGCGTCCTTCTCGCCCGCCGCCTCGAGCAGGCGCGCCAGCGCGAGGTGCGCGGGCAACGCGGTGCGCTCGGCGGAGCGTGGGCCGTCGACGATGTGCTCGAAATCCGCGCGCGCCTCCGCGGCGCGTCCCGCGAGGCGGTGGATCGTGCCGCGGTTGTTGCGCGCGAGCACGTGCTCGGGCTCGAACTCGATCGTCTTCGTGTAGGCCGCCTGCGCGGCGTCGAGCGCGCCTGCGACGCGCTCCGCCTCGCCGAGCAGGAACCAGCCCTGCGCGTGCTGCGGATGGCGCGCGAGCAGCGCCTCGAGCGCGAGCTTGGCCTTGGCCGCGTCGCCTGCCTGCAGCCACAGCTGCGCGAGCCCGATGCGCGGCAGCGGTTCCTCCGGCGTGAGGCGGATCTGCGTGGTGCGCACCTTCCACAGCGAGTGCCACTTCGAGAGTTCCTCGGCGCGGCTCACGCAGGCCTTCGCGAACGGGCCGTCGCCGCGCTCGAGCGCCTCCTGCGCGAGCAGGTGCAACGCGGTCGGCACCTCGCGGTGGCGCGGGGCGAGCTCGACGAAACGCGCGAGAAAACGCGCCGCTTTCTGCAATTCCCCGCTGCGCGCCCAGGCCCGCCCGACCTGCAGCCACGCCTCCGCGCGCTCGGGCCAGCGGGGCGCGTTCGCCTCGGGCGTCTCGAGCAGGAGCCGCAACGCGCGCGCGAGGTCATCGTTCTCGACGCACAGCCGCGCCTTCTCGATCTCGACGTCGGCGCGTGTCGCCGCCTCGACCTCGCGCCCGTCGAGCAGCTTCCACGCGCTCTCGAACGCCGGCGCCTGCGTCAGGAAACGCGCCCGCGCGACCAGCACGAGGGCCTCGCCGTCGCGGGCGAGCGCACCCTGCGGCGCGACCAGCGCCTCACCTTCGCCGAGCACCTCGCGCGGCAAGTCGATGCCGAGCAGCTCGCGCCAGCGCTCCTTCGTCGCCGTCGCGTCGGTCTGCACCTCCGCCTGCGGCGCAAGCTGCGCCTCGACGCGCGTTTTTCCCGGGAAAACCAGCGCCAGGGCTGCGATCCAAGCTGCGCTCACGGCAGGCGCTCCTCGCTCACGATGCCCTTGCCCTCGCGCACGACGAGGCGTCGGCCCGCGCTGCCCGCCCCGAGCCTCTCGACGCGTCCCGACGGCCAGTGCACGTTGAGTTCACCGTATTCGTTCGCCGCCCCGAGCCCGAAGTGCAGCCACGGCGTCGAGGCCGACTGGTAACCCTGGCTCGTCGCGACTTGCCGCGCCTGCGGCAGCCCGCCCTTGGGGACGAGCTCGACCCACGCACCGCTGCCGTCGACCGGCGTCCGCGCGCGCGCGTCGGCCTCGAGCCGCTCCGTGCGCGCGGGACCGAGGCAACGCACGACCAGCCGATTTCCCCGCGGAAAACGGTTCATTCCGAGCGCCGCCGGTCCGTCGATGTGCGCCACGACCAGATCGGGCGCACCGTCGCCGTCGAAGTCGCCGAGCGCGCTGCCACGCGAGCTCGAGGGCGCGAACAGGATCGAGCGCGGGTCGGTCGGCACGACGCGCCGGAGCCCACGCTCGTCGCCGCGCACGAGCAGGTGCCACAGCGTGTCAGCCTGCGCGTAGCTCGTGCCCGTGTCGGGCTGGTCCGCCTGCGGATAGACGTGGCCGTTGGCGGTGAAGAGCTCGAGCTCGCCATCGCCGTCGAAGTCCTCGAGGTGCACGCTCCAGCTGAGCAGCGCGTTCGTCTCGCGCTGCAGGCCCAGCCGGAAGGTCTCGTTGCGGAAGCCGCGTTTCTGGTTCAGGTACAGCGAGGTCGGCTCGCCCGAGAAGTTCGTGAGCGCGAAGTCGAGGTCGAGGTCGTGGTCGACGTCGCCGAAGGCCACGCCCATGCCCGCCTCGCCGCGCCCGTCCATCGACAGCGCGACGCCGGCCGAATAGGCGACATCCGTGAACACGCCCCGGCCGTCGTTGAGCAGGAGCAGGTTCGCCACGCTGTCGTTGGCGACGTACACGTCCTGGTCGCCGTCGCCCTCGAAGTCGAAGTTCGCGACCGCGAGCGCATATCCGGGCACGTGGTTGGGCAGCGCCTTCGCGCTCGCGTCGAACAACGTCCCGTCGCCGGCGCCGCGATAGAAACGGTCGGCCTGGGGCCGCATTCCATGGGGGCCGCAGAACACCTTGTACCCCTTCCACTGGCAGGGCACCGACAGCGCTCCTTCGCCGAGCTCGCCCACGGGCGGCGCGACGGGATCGAGCGCGACGTAGGCGCCCGCGTACAGGTCGAGGTTGCCGTCGCCGTCGGCGTCGAACAGCGCGAGCGACGTGATCCACAGCGGCGCTTCGCCCGCCTGGCGCGGCTCACCGGGCACGAGCCGATCGCGCGAGCCCTCGAGCAGGTCCTGGCGCGGCGCGAGCTTGCCCTGCTCGTCCTGCAGGAGCACCGCGAGCCCACCGAAGCCGCCCGCGACGAGGTCCGTGTCGCCGTCGCCGTCGAGGTCGCCCGTCGCGAGCCCGGTCCACCAGCCCGACAGGCCCGGCCCGGGGCGGCGCTCGAACCGGCCGCCGCCGAGGTTCTCGAACACCTCGAGGTCGGCGCCGGGGCCGCGCAGCAGGTCGCCGAGCGTCGCGAGGCCTTGGCTGAACACGAGGTCGAGGTCGCCGTCGTTGCCCAGATCGAGCACCGCGACTCCGGGGCCGTTGGCCTCGAGGACCGTGCGCTTGGCGGGCTCGCCACTGCGATTGACGTAAGCAAGGCCACGCTCGGCCGCCTCGTCGCGCAGGTCGCCGGCGGGGGAGCCCTGCTCCGCCCCGCTCGGAACCGTCGCCGCCGGGGTCGGGCGCGCGGGAGCCTCCTCCGACCCGCACGACGCACCCAGACCGGCCGGGAGGAGCGGGACGAGCCACAGGAAGGGGAGCGCGCGGGCCATCGGAGCGGCGGGCGAGCCTACGCCTCCCGTCGCCGCGGCGCCAACCGCCCCCCGACGACCTTCGCACCCCGCGGGAGCTTCGGATTGACGCCCCCGGGGGGTGGCCTTACCCTACGGGGCCTTTCCGGACACTCCGGGACCGTCCCCGAGCCAGCTTGGCTCGCGGGGCGCGCTCCATTCGTTTCCGGACGAGGTCGACTCCACTCCACCGTCATGTCCTCCCGCGGCAAGAACTTGCTCGAGGCCTTCTCGAACCCCGGCTCCTCCGGCTCCCAGCCGGCGGCCGCGCCGTCGTCGAGTTCAGGTCCGGCCGCGAGCCCGCGTCCGTCGAGTGGCTCGCTGCTCTCGGCAGGACTCGCGCCCGCGCGCGGCATCGTGACGTTGCGCCGCTCGCACTTGCAGTGGCTGCTGCTCGCGCAGGTCGTGCTGCTGTTGCTCGCGTTCCTCGTCGGGCGCGCGAGCATGAAAGGCGCGGTCGAGGCGGGCGCGTCGGACGCGCCGAAGAACTTCGAGCCCGCGCCGCAGGCTGCGCCGCCGCAGGCTCCCGCGAAGGCTCCCGCCACCAACCCCAACCCCACGAATTCCGCGGCAAATCCGCAGGGAACGGGCGCCGGGGCCGTGCAGGCGCAGGTCGACTCGCAGCCGCGCACCGCCGCCGAGCAGGCGCTGCTCGATCCGCGCAACGTCTACACGCTCAAGGTCGTCGACTACGTCTACAACGACTCGAGCCTGCGCCTCGCGCGCGAGACGCTGCGCTACATGACCGAGACCCACGGCCTGCCGGCGTGCCTGACGCGCAACGGCTCGCGCCTGTACATCCTGATCGGCGCCGCGCCGCGCCTCGTCGACCTGGACGAGCTCGGCCGCACCGTGCGCCAGCTCAAGGGCTTGCCGCCGATCTCGCGCACCGGCGAGTTCGAGAGCGCCTACGTCGAGAAGATCGACAAGGTCTTCCAGCGGAAATAGCCGCTCCCCGCGCACTCCACCCAAGCCCGGGCGCGACCGCCCGGTGCCACGAACCAAACCTCAGAACCCGAGCTCTCAAAGCCACAGCCCACAGCCATGTCGATCCACTCCAGTCTCCGCGGCGTCAGCACCCTCATCGGCGATCGCAGCGTCTTCACCCGTCGCGAGCGCCTCGAAGCGCTGGCCAAGGCCGGCAAGTTCAAGGAAGGCCAGCGCTCGGTGTTCGGCCTGCCGAAGGTCCGCACCCGCTTCAAGGTCGCCGGCGCCAAGAAGGCTGCTCCGAAGGCCGACGAGAAGGCCGACGCCAAGGGTGGCGCCGCCGCCAAGCCGGCCGCCGCCGCTCCGGCGAAGAAGTAGCGCTTCCGCCTGCGCGGCGCGACGCCGCGGGGCGTTGCCGCCGCGCGGGAACCTCTGCCCAGGCTCCCGTGAGCTCCGCCCCTGTCGCTGCCGCGCTTTCGGCGCCCGTGCTCGAGGTCTTCGCCTCGATCCAGGGCGAGGGCCGTTACGTGGGCGAGCCGCAGGTGTTCGTGCGCCTGCGCGGTTGCCCGCTGCGCTGCCGCTGGTGCGACACGCCGGGTTCGTGGAGCGCGCAGGGCCGCGAGGTGCGCATCGACTCGCGCCGCGGCACGCGCCGCGAACCCAGCCTGTCGACGCCGTTCCAGGTCGCCTGCTGGGTGGCCGAGTGTGAGCCGGGTCCGCCGCGCACGGTGTCGCTGACCGGTGGCGAGCCGCTCGCGCATCCGGGGTTCGTGCTCGGCCTCGCGAGCTTCCTCGGGCCGCGCCGCCTGCACCTCGAGACCGCCGGCGCCCATCCGCGCGCGCTGGAGAAGGTGCTCGAGCGCGTCGCGCACGTGAGCCTCGACCTGAAGCTGCCCGCCGACCTCGACGCGCCGGTCGAGCTCGAGTCCGAGCCCGCCGAACCCGTGCCGCGCACGCGCGCCGAGTGGGCCGAGGTGCGCGCCGAGTGCCTCGCGCTCGTGGCCGAGCGCGACGCCTGCGCCAAGGTGATCGTCGCGGGAAACCGCGCGCCCGAGGAGTTCGACGAGCTCTTCGAGAGCACCGCCGAACACGCTCCCAAGCTGCCCGTCTGCATCCAGCCCGTGACTCCCGTGTCCGGCATCCCGGCGCCCTCGATCGAACTCGTCACGCACGTCGCTGAACGTGCGCGCGGGCTCGGCCTCGACGTGCGCATCGTTCCCCAGGTCCATCGACTCCTCGCCATCCCTTGAACTCCTCCGCCGACGACTCCCTCGACCTCCAGTTGCGCCGCATCGCCATCGTGGGGCGGCCCAACGTCGGCAAGTCGACGCTGCTCAACCGACTTGTCGGCAGCCGCGTCGCCATCGTCGAGCCCACTGCCGGTGTCACGCGCGACCGCGTCGCCGTGCCCGGACGCATCCCGACCTCGAACGGCGACCGCTGGTTCGAGTTCATCGACACCGGCGGCATCGGAGTCGTCGACCGCGACGACCTCGGCATGGAAGTGGAGGCGCAGGTCGGGGCGGCTGTGAACGCCGCGGACCTGATCCTGTTCCTCGTCGACGTGAAGGACGGAGTGACGCCGCTCGACAAGGAAGTCGCGCGGCGCCTGCGCGGCGTGCCGGTGCCGGTTCTGCTGTGCGTCAACAAGTGCGAAGGCCGCGGCGCTGCGTGGGGGATCGACGAGTTCCGCCAGCTCGGCGTGGGGCGCGAGGTGCTCGGCATCAGCGGCCAGAACGGCGAGGGCCTGCGCGACCTGTACGACCTGATCGGCGCGACGCTGCCGCCGCTCGAGAACCCCGAGCTCGAGCAGCCGCCGGTTCCGCACATGAAGCTCGCGGTCGTCGGCTGCCGCAACGCGGGCAAGTCGACGTTCGTCAACGCGCTGTGCCAGGAGCAGCGCATGATCACGAGCGAGATCCCGGGCACGACGCGCGACTCGGTCGACGTTCGTTTCGAGCGCGACGGCAAGACCTTCGTGGTGATCGACACCGCCGGCGTGCGCAAGAAGCAGAAGATGGCCGACGCCATCGAGTTCTTCTCGGACGCGCGCTCGCACCGCACCGTGCGCCGCGCGGACGTCGTGCTCCTGATGTTCGACGTGAGCCAGGAGCTCTCGAACCTCGACAAGGCGCTCTCGCGCTACGTGATCGACCACTACAAGCCGCTGATCCTGTGCGCCAACAAGTGGGACCTCGTCAGCGACATGGAGCGGCAGGAGTTCCTCGACTACATCCGCGACGAGCTGCCGCAGCTCTCCTACGCGCCGATCCGCTTCCTCGCCGCGAAGGACGGGCAGGGCGTCGAGGCGATCCTCAAGCTCGCCGAGCACCTCTACGAGCGCTCGCACACCAAGATCTCGACCGCGGCGCTCAACAAGGCGCTCAAGCGCGCCAACGAGGAGCGCAGCCCGACGCGCACCGGCGCGAACGTCAAGATCTACTACGCCACGCAGACCACCGTCGCGCCCCCGACGTTCACGGTGTTCGTGAACGACAAGCGCTTCCTCAACAAGCACTACGTGCGCTACCTGACGAACCGGCTGCGCGACGAGCTCGAGCTCAGCGAGCTGCCGATCCGTCTCGAGCTGCGCGACAAGCTGGAGAACCAGACCGAATGAAGTCGTTCCTCGCCCGACTGGCGCTGCTCGGACTCGCGCTCGCGCTCTCGCTGTCGTTCTCCTCCTGCGCCTCGACGGGCGAGAAGGACAAGGCTGGCCAGGACTTCGAGGTCGACGCGCCCAGCGAGAACGTGCTGTGGGCGGTCGCGGGACAGGAGCTGCAGCGGCTGGACTTCCCCGTCGGCTCCGAGGCCGATCCGGCGAAGCGCGTGATGCTCACCGGCTGGCGCACGTCGCTCGCGCCGTTCCGCGGCAAGGGCCACCGCGAGCGCGCCGAGCTGCGCTTCGAGTCGCTGGGCTCCGCGCGTTTCCGCATCCACGTCAGCATCGAGCGCGAGAACAACATGAACCTCTCGCGGCCGATCGACCCGGGCTACGCCGAATGGGAGTCCGCCGGGCAGGACGAGGCCACCGCGCTCGTGCTGATCCAGCGCATCAAGGGCCGGCTGGGCGAGAAGCTCGAGGTCGGGCCCGAGCAGAAGCGCCCGTCGTTCTGATCCGGACGGGAAGGTTTTTCGCGCCCGGATTCGCGGCCCCGGGACGGCGCCGGTCGCGCCCTGCGAGCGCGGGCCCGCGCCGTCCGACGGTGCAAGCCGCGCGCGCGGTCCTTACCATGCGCCGCCCGTGACGAGCCCCCTGCGTGTTCCCGATGCCGACCGAACCCCTGCGAGAAAGCCTGAACCCGGCACGGGGGCGGGCGTGAGCGCGCTTCGCACGCTGGTGGTCGAGCTCGTCGCGGGCGAGTCCCGGGCCGCGGCCAAGGCGCGTGCCGCCGGAGCTGAGCTGCGCGCGCTCGAGCTCGGGCTCGCGGGGCACTCGACCTCGTTCACGCTCGTGGCGCGCGTCGCTGCGGCGCTCGACGAGCACCATCCGCAGCGCGTGATCGTGCCGGCGGCGAAGGGCGCGAGTGGCGAGCGTCGCGCGGTGGCGGCGGCCTGCGCGGCGGCCGTGGCGTGGCGCACGGGACTGGCGGTCGTGCTCGAGGGCGCCGAGGGCGAGCTCGAGGAGCTCGACGGCCCGCTCGCGTTCGCGCGCACGCGCGAGGCGCTCGGAGCGACGGGGCTGCAGGCTCCGCTCGCCGCGACGGCCGTGATCTCGACCTGGAACAAGTGCGCGGATGTCTGCGCGAACCTCGACGGCCTGCGCGCGCAGGTGCGGCCCTTCAGCGACATCGTCGTGGTCGACAACGCCTCGAGCGACGCGACGGCGCGCACGATCCGCGAGCGTTACCCCGAGGTGCGCCTCGTGGTGATGCCGCATTCGGCCTACGGCGCCTGCGAGACCTTCAACATCGGCTTCGCGTCGGCGGTGACGCCGCTGCTCGCGATCCTCGACGACGACGTCGTGCTGCCGCCGGACTGGCTCGAGAAGACCGTGGCGCGGCTCGAGCGCGAGCCCGAGACGACCGCGATCGTGTCGAGCGAGGTCGAGGAACCGGGCATGCCCGCGGGCTATCTCGAGCAGGAACACCTGCGCCGCGAGCGCTACATGTCGACCTTCCGCGGCTGCGCGAGCCTCGCGCGCAGCGCCGCGATCCGCCGCGCGGGCTTCTACGACGAGCGGCTCTTCATCTACGGCAACGAGCGCGACCTCACCTGCCGGCTGCTCAACCTCGGCTTCCGCGTGCTGCAGTACCCCAGCGCGCGCGCGTTCCACAAGACGCCCTTCGGCATCAAGATGGGCAAGCGCTCGCTGTACTACCACGCACGCAACGCGTGGCTGACGCAGCTCAAGTACGCGCCCTTGGGCGATCTCGCGCGGCTGCCGTGGCTCGTGCTGACGAAGGTGCTGATGCGCGGCGAGTCGAGCGAGCGCAAGGGCCAGGTGTCCGACGCCACGGGCACGATCGGCATCGGCAAGTCGGTGCGGCAGACGCCGGGAGCGCTCGGGGTGCTCGTGCGCGCCGCGTGGAGCGTCCTCGCGAACGTCCCGTACTGCCTCAAGCACCGCGCGCCGTGCCGCGCGCCGGACTTCGAGCTGCCGCTGAAATGAACGGGCGCCGGAGATGAGCGGGGGCGCGACGCGGGCGAGCCTCGGCGCCATTCACGCCGTCGTCTGCAACTACAACGGGCGCGAGCACCTGCCGCCGTGCCTGAACGCGCTCGCGGCGCAGACGCGCCGGCTCGCGAGCGTCGTCGTGGTCGACAACGCGTCGGAGGACGGCAGCCGCGAGCTCGTGGCAACCGAGTTTCCCGGCGTGCGGCTGGTCGCGCTCGAGCGCAACGAAGGCCCGTGCCCGGCGCGCAACCGCGGGCTGGAGGAGGTCGAGGGCGAGTGGGTGCTGCTCGTCGACAACGACGCGGTGCTGGGGCCCGACGTGCTCGAGAAGCTCGAGCGTGCGGCGCTCGCGCACCCGGACGCGGCCGTGATCCAGCCGCGCAGCGTCGTCGACAGCGATCCGGCCACGGTGCACTACGACGGCGGCGAGCTGCACTACTGCGGCCTGTTCGCGCTGCGCAACTTCTTCCGGCCGCTCGCGCAGGCCGAGGGCACGGGCACGCTGGAAGTCGGCGGCGCGATCGCGGTCGCGCTGCTCGTGCGGCGCGAGCTCCTGCGCGAGCTCGGCGGCTTCGATCCGGCCTACTTCGTGCTGTTCGAGGACCTCGACCTGTCGATGCGCCTGCG
>JAPLOE010000034.1 GCA_026692705.1 Planctomycetota bacterium | reverse complement strand
CGCCACGGTCGCCGCCCTTGAACGGCGGACGGCCACCACCGGGGCGACCACCGCCGCCCCCACCGCCACCGGGGCCGCCACGCGGGCCGCCCTTGCCGCCGAAGCCGCGCTTGCCGCCCCCGCCGGTGCCGGCGAGGCCGTCGCGGCGCGTGGTCGCGGCGCGCACGGGAGCCTTGGGCTCCTCGCGCTCGAAGCGCCGGCCACCACGATCGCCGCGGTCGCCACCCCGCTCACCGCCGCGGCCGCCACCTTCGCCGCGCTCGCCGCCGCGGAACGGACGGTCGCCGCGCGGTCCGTCGCGCCGCGGGGCACGCTCGGGCTCGGGCACGTTCTTGAGGCTGACCGCGATGCGCGTCGCCTGACCGTCGAGCACGCGCAGGCGCACGCAGTCGCCGATGCTGACGAGCTCGCGCGCGTCGCGCACGTAGCGGTCGGAGATCTCGCTGACGTGCACCATCGCGTCCTGCTCGAGGCCGATGTCGACGAACGCGCCGAAGCTCGCCACGTTCGAGACCACGCCCTCGATCACGCGGTCGCGCGTGAGCGTGACGCGGTCGGTGTCGTGCGAGATGAAGCGCGGCAGGTGCAGCGGCACGCGCGGGTCGCGGCCGGGGTGCCACAGCTCGCGCATCAGGTCGCGCCACACGTGGTCGTCGACCTGGAAGTCGGCGCGGCGCAGGCCCTTGGTCACGCCCGGACGGCCGAGGCTCTCGGCCACCGAACCGCCGGAGCTCTCGAGCACGCGGCGCGCGAGGTCGTACTGCTCGGGGTGCAGGCTCGTGCGGTCGAGCGGCTCGCTGCCGCCGGAAATGCGCAGGAAAGCCGCGAGATTCGTCCACTGCACCTCGCTGAGCAGCGTGTCGCTGCGCAGCTCGTCACGGCTGGTGAAGGGCGACTCGGCGCGGCGCGTCACGAGCTTCTTCGCGGTCTCCGCATCGATGCCCGGCAGGTGCCGGAGCACGATCTCGGAGGCGCGGTTGACGTCGCAGCCGACCAGCGCGACGCAGCTCTCGACGGTCTCGTCGAGCGTGCGGCGCAGGTTGGCCTTGCTGACCAGTCCCTGCTCGGGCCCGAGGCCCAGGTGGCGCGGGTCGAGCTTGAGGATCTCCGAGAGCGGATCCTGCAGGCGCCGGCCGAGCGAGACCGCCGCGCGCTGCGGGACGGTGAAGTCCGCGAACTCGGCGCGTGCGATGTCGGAGTTGGTGTAGCTCGAGAGGCCGGAGTCGTTGACCAGCATCACGGGCGTGTGGTCCTCGAGCGTGCGCAGGGCCGCACGGATCTTCGAGAGCGACGCGCGCGCGAGCTTGGAGTGGCCGAGCGCGATCGCGAGCGGGCGCGGCTCGCCGGCGGCCTCCGCGGCCGTCTTGAGCTCGGCGCCGAGCGCCGCCGCGTCCTTGTCGCCGACCTCGATCTTGAGCGGCGCGCCGCGCACGGCACCCTGCTCGTCGAGGAACGCGATCGTCCAGTCGCCCTTGGCGCCGACGTCGAGGCCGCACACGGGCTTGCGGCCGAGCGGCGAGGTCAGCAGCACCTGGCGCAGGTGCTGCGACAGGAAGCGCAGCGCTTCCTCGTCCGCGCGCTCCTTCAGCTCGAGGCGCACGTCGGCGTCGATCAGGGGCAGCAGGCGGTGCTCGAGCGTGCGCAGCGCGACGGCGTCGAGCACGCTCTGGAATTCCGGCTTGGTGTGCTGGCCCAGCGCGGCGCGCACCTTGGGCAGCGCGATGTGGCGGTCGAGCGTGATCGCGGTCGTGACCGCGCGCTCCTTCTGCGCCTGACGGATCGCGATCAGCTTGTGGCCCTGGATCTGGCGCAGCGGCTGGCGCAGCTTGGCGAGCGGGCGGTGGCGGCCGAGCTTGGAGTCGTCGACCGTCGGGCGCACGCTGAGCACGCCGTTCTTTCGCAGCAGCTTGCGGATCACGCCGCGCAGCCGCGGGTTGCGGCCGAGGCGGTCCGACAGGATGCGCATCGCGCCGGCGAGCACTTCCTGGGCGGTGTGCAGGCCCTGGTCGGGGTTGACGTACTGCTCGCACAGGCGCGCGAGCTCGGGCGTGACCTCGATCTGGCCGTGGAGCAGCGCCTCTTCGTTGGCGCTCAAACCTTCGAGCTTGACCTGGATCGTCGGCGACGGCTCGGGCGTCTCGGAGCCTTCGCCCTCGCCGCCGGCTTCCGGCGCGGCCTCGGCCACCGGTTCGCCCGCCGCAGCTTCCGCACCAGCCGCTTCCGGCGCGGGCGCTGCCTCGGTGGTCGCCTCGCTCGCAGTCGCCTCGCCCGCCGTCGCTTCCGCGACCGGAGCGTCGTGCGTGGCTTCGTCGTCCTCGGACTCCGGCGTCTCGGCCTGCGGAGCGCGCTGTTCCCTCGGGATCGGCGCGACGAGCTCGTCGGCGAGCCGTCCCAGCCCGCGGTCGAGCGCGAGCTGCACTTCGGGTTCCGGCCGACGGTGCGGCAGGAACAGGTCCTCGAGCTCGAACCGATCGACGCAGCGGCGGATGCGCTCCAGCGAAGCCTCGTCGGCCTTCGGCGCTCCACCTTCCCCTTCGAGCGCGCGCAGGATCGTGCCGCGACGGCGATCGAGCTCGGTGAGCTCCTCGCGCCGCTGGCACAGCCGGCGGATCATGCCTTCGGAGAGGCCGCCGGTCGCGAAGCGGCGGACACGGCCGATGAAAGGAGCGCGCAGGCCGGCATCGAGCATCTCCAGGGTGCTCTGGACATGCTCGGGAAGGATCGAGAACTCGCGGGCGAGTTCCTCGACGATGGTGCTGGACGTCACGGGTGAGCCTCTAGCTCTGGCTGGAGCGGTCGCGGGTCGTGCCCGGGACCGCGGGGGAAAAAGGGGCCCGATAGGATAGCCCCCCGCACGCCGCGGCGGCAGCGGGGGAAAGTGGCGGAGCGCCCCGGGGGCCAAAATCCGGCCGCGCCGGGGCCCCGGGATCAGATGCCGACGATCGCCGCGAGCGCCTTGCCGAAGCGCATGCCGGCGGAGTCGTCCTGGCCCGTGACGAGCGTCCCGTCGACCTCGACCTGACGCGTGGAAAGTTTCGCGCCCGCCCGCTCGACGGCCACGCGCACGCTGGGTTC
>JAPLOE010000033.1 GCA_026692705.1 Planctomycetota bacterium | reverse complement strand
CAGGCCGCTGTTCGCGGAAAAATTGCTCTGGCTCGGTATTTTCGCTCGGCCGCGGTGTTTTCGCTCGCTCAGCGCAGCACGAGTTCGCCCCACCAGGCGCGGTCCCAGCGGGCGTGACGACCCGTCGCGTTGCGAGTGACTAGCGCGAGCGTGCCTGCTTCCTGCGGCAAGTCGAGCTCGACCGTGAGCATGGGCAGCTCCCCATCCCGAGGCGGCGCGAGCTCGCGCTCGAACAGCACGGAAGGCGCGGCTCCTGACTTCGGTCGCCATTCGACGGCGAACACAAGGCCGTCGCCGCGGCCGCGCGCTTCCTCGAGGAAACCGCACAGGACGTGCAGCCCGCGCTGGTTGCCGTCGAGCTCGAAGCGCAGCTCGCCGGGATCGTTGAGCGCCGCGACCTCGCGGCCGTCGAGCTCGCGCGCGACGATGCGCTGCGAAGGCTCGCCGGAGTCGGGCTGGCGCGAAAACGAGCCGAATTTCGGCAGTTTCCGGTCGACTTCCGGCCCGGGGGCGCCGCGGTCGAAGGGCGGAAGGCCCGCGCGGCGCAGGTCGGCGAGCAGGCGCGCGAGTTCCTTCGCGTCGGGGAACATCCACGGCGTCATCTGCTCCGCGATCTCGCGCGAGCTCGCACCGCTGGCGACCGCGCGTTCGACCTCTTGCGCGTGGTGGCGCACGTCGAGCGCACCCTCGAGGCCCTTGCGATAGCCGTTGACGGCTCCGGCCGCTGCTACGACGAACAGCAGCACGCGTGCGGGCTGTCGCCAGCGCTCCGCGAGCCAGATTTCGGTCGTGAGGCTCACCACGAGCACGAGCGGCAGCAGCAGGGTGACGTAGCGGTCCTCGAGACCGACTTCGTAGCCCGGCGCCGAGCGGCCCCAGGCGATGCCGAGTCCGAGGCTCGTGAGCACGGCGAGCCCGCCGAGCAACGCGATCGCGCGCGGTCGCGAGTCACGGTCGCGCAGCGCACGCAGGTTGAGCGCCGCACAACCCGCCGCGAGCGCGAGCGACAGCGCCGCGGCCACGGGCCAGGCCGCCTCGTAGCTCGGACCCGCTCCGAGGCTCGAAAAGCGCAGGAAACTGAGCAGCTGCGCCGACACGCGATCGTCGTTCTGCTCGTTGAACGTGCGCTCGAAGCCGCTGACGTAGGCGACGAACAGCGCGAGCGCGACGAGCGAGCCGCAGGCGAGCGTGGCGCGCGCGGCGACGCGCGAGCGAGCCGCGAAGGCGAGCGCGAGCGCAGCGAGCGCGAGCGGGGGAGCGGAGAGCGCGCCGGAGCCGCCGAGCAGCGGGAGCGAGGCGAGGCCGAGCGAGCCGAGCAGCGCGGCGCGCAGCGTGAGTTCGCCGCGGCGCGCGGCGAAGCTCGCGACGAAGGCGCCGGTGATCGCGACGGAGAGCACGAGCCAGAGCTGGAAGGCGAGCAGGATGTTGATCCAGTGGCCCCAGTGCAGGCAGGCGAGCGGGAGCGCGGCGTCCCAAGGGCTCGTGCGGCCGCGCACGGAGCGCAGCGTGCGCAGCGCGAGCGCGGCGAGGCCCGCGAGCATGAGCACCTCGAGCACCAGCGCCACGCGGTGGTCGGCGCCCGAAGCTCCGTGCACGCCGAGCAGCACGAGCATCGAGAGCGGAAAGCGGTGGTCGTTGTAGCCGCTCCACAGCCAGTGCCACGTGAACGGCTGCGTGCCCGTCAGGCGCGTCGTGAGCGCGAAGTCGTCCTGGTAGGGAAACCGCGGGCCGCAGCTCCACACGAGCGCGAGCGCCGCGAGCGTGGCGGCGAGCCACGTGCCCCAGACCAGCGCCTTCGATCGCGACTCGTTCACGCTGGTTCGCCGCGTGGTTCAGCGCTCGAGCGTGTAGGTCGACGTGAACGGCTTTTCCTTGGTCTTGACGGGATCGAACTCGATCGTCTGGCGCAGCGTGGTCGCGTCGACGCGCTCGTAGATCACCGCGGTGACACCTTCCGCGGAGCCGGTGCCCGCGAACTCGACGCGCTCGCCGGTGAGCTTGCGCAGCTTGAAGAGCGAGAGCTCGGCGCGCTCCGCCGGAACCTCGAGCTTGCCGTGCAGGTGGCGCAGGCGCAGCACGAGCTCGCCCTCCTCGACGGCGATCTGCGACAGCTCGACGAAGGCGCAGCCGCCGTCGCGGCGCACCTGGCGGAACGAGCCGACCATCGACTTGCCCAGCGGCAGCGTCCAGAGCTCCTCGTTGACCGTGGAATTGGGGTTGACGCACATCCAGCGGCCCGCGAGGAAGGCGAGCGGGGCGAGCTGCGGGTCGGCGGAGGCCGAGGCGGGCAGCGCGAGGGCCGGAGGCGGGGTGCTGGCGGGCGCCGGGGCCGCGGTCGGGGCCTGGCAAGCGGCGAGCAGGAGCAACGGAAGGGCGAGGAGGGGGAACGTGCGCATGGTTCGTGTCAGAGGATAGCGGCGCCGCTCCGCGCGCGTGAACCGCACGCTCCGCGGCGCGTTGGCGCTCGCTAAGCTCCCCCCAATCACCATGCTCAAGAGCCTTCTCGTCGCCACGCTGCTCGCCTTCTCCGCGCTTCCGCAGGATTCCGGGCCCTTGCGGCCGTTGTCCGAAGCGGAGGTGAAGCTCGTCCAGACGCTCGCCGAGAAGGACATCACGCTCGACCCCGCGCGCGGCTTCTGCGCGATCCCGGCCGACGTGACGGTTCGCGACGACCTGCTCGAGTACCTGCTCGTCGGCCCTGCGGGCGCTGCGCACGAATCGGCCTTCATGACGCCGGTCAGCCCGAGCGTGCTCAACGTCGCGCTGCTCGCGCTCGGCGTCGCGCCGGGCTCGAACGCCGAGTGGCGCGCGAAGGATCCGCAGCCGAGCGAGGCCGAGCTGCGCGCCGGCGCGAGTCCCTACGAGGTCACGCTGCCGCAGGGCTCGGGCTTCTTCCTGTACGTCGGCTGGCGCAAGGGCGAGGAGACGTTCGTCTATCGCGTCGAGGACCTGATCCGCAATCTCGCGAGCGGCGCAGCGATGAAGCGCCACGAGTGGGTCTACCTCGGCTCGCGTGTCGTGCCGAACGGGCGCAAGGGCGCGGCGGCGGCCGACGTGTTCGGCGCCGACGTCTACCAGAACCTCGTCAACATCGCGTTCTTCCGCGAGGGACTGACGCTCGTGACGGGCTCGATCGCCGACTGCGTCGAGCAAGGCATCTGGATGCTGAATTCGTGGCTGGTGCCCGAGCGCGGCACGCGCGTCACGCTGTTCTTCGCGCGCGGGCGGCTCAACGCGTCCGACCCGCAGGTGCTCGCGCTGCTTCCGACGATCGACACGGAACGGCCCGCGACCGAGGACAAATGACCGCACCGGCGTCGATCGCCGAGGTCGTCGAGGGAGCGCTCGTCCGCACGCGTCTGGCGGCGCTGGTCGAAGGCGTGTTGCTCGGGCTGACGGCGGCGCTCGGCACCGCAGGAGCGCTCGTGCTGTCGCGCAGCGAGCCGTGGAGCGTCGCCGGGTTCGTCGTGCAGGGCGTGAGCGCGCTGGCGTGCGCGGGAGCGTGGTGGGCGGAGCATTGGCCGACTCGTGCGGAGGTCGCGGGTCGTGCGGATCGAAGGCTCGGGCTCGACGGAGCGCTGCTCGCGGCGTGGGAGCGGGAGCGCGACGGTGGTGGGCTTGGAGGGTTGCTCGCGGCGCGCGTGCTCGCGCGCCTGCCCGCAGATGCGCTCGCGCGTGCGGCGAAAAAGCCGGCTCTCGCGTTGGCTGCGGGACCGTTGGCGGCGCTCGCGCTGTTCCTCGCGTTGCCGCGGCCCGCGCCGGCGCTGCCGGTGGGCGTGCCGGAGCTCGCGGGCAAGGTCGCGGTGGCGCTGGGGCGGGCGCAGGGGACGGACGGGGCTCCGGCGGAGCTGGTCGAGCTCCGCACGCGCCTCGAGGCGGCCGCGCAGGGGGCACTGGGGGCCGAAGAAGCGGGGGAGGCGCTCGAACAGGCGGCGCTGGTGCTCGAGGGGGCCTCGGCGCAGGCCGGCGGGGCCGATCCGGTGCTTCTGGCTGGCTCCGACCTCGCCCGGGCGGCCCTCGCGCGGCTCGCGGACACTCGCAAGGCCCCGGCCGGGCCGTCGACCGGGGGAAAAAACCCTTCGGAGAGCGACGGATCGGGCTCTGCGACAGGGTTCGGAATGCAAAACGAGCCCGCGGCACGCACAATGGTCGGCTCCCCGCGCGGCGCCTTGGATCGCGCGACCCCGCCGTCCTCCGGGCCGGCGCCTGCGGTGCCCCCTGCCTCCGAGGCAGGGACGGCCGCCGGGCGCTGGTGGCCCGCGGAATACGACGACGTGGTCGCGGCCTGGCGCGAGCTCGCGGCGGGCCGCAAATGACCAAGACGAGCAGCAAGCAAGCGGAAGGCGCCCCCGGGCGCGTGGGTCTGTGGCTGGTGGGCGCACGCGGAGCCGTCGCGACCTGCGTCGCCTACGGCATCGCCGGACTGCGCCGCGGCCTTGTCGCGCCGGTGGGGCTCGCCACGGAAGCGAGCGAGTTCCAGGCGGTCGGCCTCGCGCCCTTCGAGGCGCTCGCGCTCGGCGGCCACGACGTGTGCCTGCGCGGGCTGACGCAGTCCGCGGGCGAGCTCGTCCGCAACAACATCCTGCCCAGCGACCTCGTCACGGCGACGGCCTCCGATGCGGCGGCCTACGAGTCGCGCATCCGTCCGGGCCTGCTCGATTCCGCCGACGTCGGCCTCGCGGACCTGCATCCGGCTTCGGCCGAGCTCGGCTCGCTGCCGCCGCGCGAGCAGATCGCGCGCCTGCAGCGCGACTTCGACAACTTCAAGCGCGAGACCGGCGTCGAGCGCGTGATCGTCGTCAACGTCGCGAGCACGGAAGCGTTCCGCGAGCCGCGCGCCGAGTGGCGCACGCTCGAGGCGTTCGAGGCCGCGCTCGACAGCGGCGTCGCGCAGCCGGCGTCCTCGATCTACGCCTACGCGTCGCTCTCCGCCGGCCATCCCTACATCAACTTCACGCCGAGCCTTGGGGCGTCCCTGCCCGCGCTGCGCGAGCTCGCGCGGCGCCGCAAGGTTCCGCACTGCGGCAACGACGGCAAGACGGGCGAGACGCTGGTCAAGACCGTGCTCGCGCCGCTGTTCGTCGCGCGGCGCCTGCGCGTGCTCTCCTGGCAGGGCTACAACATGCTCGGCAACCGCGATGGCGAGAACCTCGCGGATCCGCTGCACCGCGAGGCCAAGCTGCGCAGCAAGGACGACGCGCTGCGTTCGTTGCTCAACGATCCGTCCGTGCACACCAAGGTCGGCATCGACTACGTGCCGAGCCTGCGCGACTGGAAGACGGCCTTCGACTACATCCACTTCGAGGGCTTCCTCGGCGCGCAGATGTCGCTGCAGTTCACGTGGCACGGGAGCGATTCCGCGCTCGCGGCGCCGCTGGTGATCGACCTCGTGCGCCTCGCGGATCTCGCGGCGCGAGTGGGTGAGTTCGGCGAGATGCACCACACGGCGGCGTTCTTCAAGAGCCCGATCGGCGGCGGCACGCACGACTTCCACGCGCAGTTCGAGCGCCTGCGCGAATACGCGGCGAGCCACGCGCGCTGAGGAGAAGCAGAGGAACCCTTGGGGGGAGGGAGAAAGAGGGAGAGGGGGGGAGATAGGGAGAGAGAAGACGGAAAGGGGGCGGGCGTCGAGCCGAGGTGGGGCGGTGCGGGCGAGGGCGGGCGCGAGTCTGGGCGGGTTGCGGCGGTCGGATGCTGACTCCAGCGCGAATCGTTCATCGCTGAAATGCCGAGCGCAGCTTCTTCTTCTCCCAACTCCTCTTCTGCCCCTTCTCCTTCCGCTCCTTCGTTCTCTCGTCTCCCTCCTCTTTCCCTCGGTTCTCCCTCCCTTCCGTCTCCCCCACAGGTTCCTTCTCTTCTCTTCTGCTTGCGACTTGGACGCGTGCTACGTTCCCGCGCGGCCTGACGCCGATATCGCCGTGGCCCCAAGGAGTCGCACCCCGCATGTTCTCTGCCGATCTCGACGCGTCGAAGTTCCTCGAAGACAGCCGTTCCGCCCTCGCGTTGGCCCGCGAGCGGCTCGAGGCGCTGCTGGCGCTGCCGGCGAGCGCGAGTACGGCGCAGGTGCTCGAGGCCTTCGATTGTCTCGGCAAGCCGCTCGACCGCGTGCGCGGGCCGGCGGGCCTTGCGAGCCAGGTGCATCCCAGCGAAGCGGTGCGCGACGCCAGCAACGTCGTGCTGCAGGAGATCGCGGCCTTCGGGACCGAGCTGTCGCTGCACCGCGGCGTGTACGAGCGCCTCGCGCGGCTCGATCCGGCGACGGCGCCCGGCCCGCTGGAGGAACGCCTCTTGCGCAATTCGCTGCGCGACTTCCGGCGCAGCGGCGTCGACCGCGACGACCCGACGCGCGAGCGCATCCGCGCGCTGTCCGACGAGCTCGTGCTCACCGGCCAGCGCTTCGACATCAACATCGCCTCCGACACGCGCTCGATCACGGTCAAGGACGGCAAGCGCGGCCTCGCGGGCCTGCCGCAGGACTACATCGACGCGCATCCGGAGAACGAGCGTGGCGAGGTCGTGCTCACGACCGACACGCCGGACTACCAGCCGTTCATGTCCTACGCGGAACGGGGCGACCTGCGGCGCGAGCTGTTCCGCACGAACCAGCAGCGCGCGGTGCCGCAGAACCTCGCGGTGCTGGCCGAGCTGCTCGCCAAGCGCCACGAGTTCGCGAAGCTGCTCGGTTACCGCTCGTGGGCCGAGTACTCGACCGAGGACAAGATGATCCAGAGCGCGGGCAACGCGCGCGCTTTCATCGAACGCACGGCGCAGGCGGCTCGCGGCCGGCTCGCGGCGGAAGTCGAGGACATGCTCGCCTACAAGCGCCGCAGCGATCCGCAGGCGACGGTGGTGTTCGACCACGAGAAGGCCTTCCTCATCGAGCGCATCAAGGCCGAGCGCTTCGGCTTCGAATCCGCCGCGGTGCGGCCGTACTTCAGCTACGCGAACGTGCGCGACGGCGTGCTCGCGACCACGGCGGCGCTGTTCGGCCTCGAATTCCGCCGCAACGTCGAGAGCGAGCGCTGGCACGAGGAGGTCGAGTGCTACGACGTCGTCGACCAGGGCCGCACGGTCGCGCGCCTGTACCTCGACATGCACCCGCGCAAGGACAAGTACAAGCACGCGGCGATGTTCGACCTCGCGGTCGGCGTCGAGGACGGGATCCCCAAGGCGGCGCTGGTGTGCAACTTCCCGCGGCCGACCGAGAGCGACCCGGGGCTCCTGCTGCACCGCGACGTGCAGACCTTCTTCCACGAGTTCGGCCACCTGATGCACCACCTGTTCGGCGGGCGCCAGCGCTACATGGCCTTCGCCGGCATCGCGACCGAGTGGGACTTCGTCGAGGCGCCGAGCCAGATGTACGAGGAGTGGGCCTGGGACACGGGCGTGCTGCAGCGCTTCGCCCGCCACCACCGCACGGGCGAGCCGATCCCGGCCGAGCTCGTGGCGCGCATGCGCGCGGCCGAGGAGTACGGCAAGGGCGTGCTGGTCGCGGTGCAGATGTACTACGCGGCGCTCTCGCTCGACCTCTACGACGCCGACCCGGCCGGGCTCGATGCCGGCGCCCGCGCCCGCGCGCTCAAGCAGCGCATGCTGCCCTTCCCGCACGAGGAGGGGACGAACTTCGAGGCCTCCTTCGGGCACCTCAACGGCTACTCGGCGATCTACTACACCTACATGTGGTCGCTCGTGATCGCGAAGGACCTCTTCAGCAGCTTCGAGGGCGACCTGATGAACCGCGCGGCGGCGGACCGCTACCGGCAGGCGGTGCTGGCGGCGGGTGGGACCAAGGACGCCCGCGAGCTCGCCCGGGACTTCCTCGGGCGCGAGTACAGCACGGGGCCGTTCGAGGCCTGGCTGAACCGCGGGTAGGGGGGGCGGGCCAGTCCAAAACGTGGATGACGGCCCCTCTGGCGCCTTCGGAGCCCGTTTCCGGCCCGGTGGGGCCAAACCGGCGCTTTCGGCGCGGATTTCCGTGCCCCCTTCAACATTCGCCCAGTGGCGACGTAACCTTTGCACGTCGACGGAGATAGATGGAAGCATCGGGCCGTTCCAAGCGTCCTGATGAAACCGCCGCTCCCGCCGGACAGCTCGCCTCCCTCCCGAGCCGTGCCGGAAGCGACCGAAGGCCCGCCATGAACCATCGCAAGTTGCTCGCGCTCGTCGCCCTCCTCACCGTCGCCGTCGTCGGCACGGCAGCGTGGTACGTCTCGGGCGAGCTTCAGAGCGCGCAGGAGCGCTTCCGCGAGCGTCGGGCCCCGGTGCCCACCTCGCAGGCGATGCCTCCGGGTCGAATCGTCGGTCCCGCGCCCGTGCAGATGCCCGAGTCCGCGGTCGCCACGCCGCGCGGTCGCTCGGTCTGATCGATCACCGTCGGCGCGAGGCGCCGGCGAGCTGGGTCGCGTTCAGGCTGGCCAGATTTCGCGTTCCCACGCGTCGATGCGTTCGGCGAGCTTCGCCAGCGTCGTGTCCAGAGGCTGGTGCATGGACTTCGGGAGCTCGAAGCCGTGGTCGGCGCCGTCGATCACTTCGACCGAGCAACGCCCGGCGTAGCGCGTGAGCGCCTCACGAAGCTCCTGCGGCGTCGAGAACTCGTCGCGAGTCCCGACGAAGAACAGCGCAGGCTGCACGAGCATCGGGAAGTGCTCGACCCGCAGTTGCTCGGGCTTGCGCGGCGGATGCAGCGGGTAGCCGTAGAGCACCAGCCCGTGCGCGGGCGCGCCCTTGGCGGCGATGAGCGTCGAGATGCGGGCGCCGAGGGACTTTCCGGCGAGCAGCACGCGGCGCGGCTCGACCCGACGGCGCAGCTCGGCGAGCGCGGCCTCGTGCACGGCTTCGAGCTTCGGCGCGCGATCGGGCGGCTGGACCCTGCCCAGCTCGCTCGCACGCTGCATGTACGCGTAGCGGAAGCGCATCACCGTGAAGCCCCGCGCGACCAGCGTCGCCGCCGCGAGCTCCATCCACGGGTGCTCCATGTCGACGCCGGAGCCGTGGGCGAGCAGGATCGCGGCCTCGCGCGGGGTGCCCGCGGGCTTGTCGATGCGCGCGGCGCAGCGCTGGCCCTCGATCTCGAGCTCGAAGCGGGACTCTCGCGGCGACGCGGGCATGGGGAGAGCGTACCCTCTGCGCGCCATGCGCAAGCCGCCGCTCAAAGTCCAGACGACGACCTTGTGGTACTACCCGTCGCAGCAGCACGGGGAGGAGCCGATGGGCGACCCGCGCTACCGCGGCGCGACGCCCACGTACGTCATCTGGAACCTGCTCGAGCGCTACACGCGCGAGGAGGACCTCGTCGTCGATCCGTTCTGCGGCGGCGGGACCACGCTCGACATCGCGCGCGAGCTGAAGCGGCGCGGGCTCGGGTACGACGTGCGGCCGACGCGCTCCGACATCTTCCGCGCCGACGCGCGCCAGCTGCCGCTGGAAGACGAGGTCGCGGACTTCGTGTTCATGGATCCGCCCTACGGCACGCACCTCGAGTACTCCGACGAGCCCAACTGCATCGGCAAGCTCGATGCGTTCGACGGCAGCTACTTCGAGGCGATGGCGCAGGTGTTCGCGGAGGCGGACCGCGTGCTCAAGGACCGGCGCTACCTCGGCGTGTACGTGTCGGACACGTTCGAGAAGAAGCGCGGGTTCGTGGGCCTTGGCGTGCAGCTCGCGCAGATGCTGGGCGAGCGCTTCAAGGCCGTCGACCACATCGCGGTCGTGCGCGGCAACCGCACGCTCGAGAAGCCCGCGTACCACAAGGCCGCGGCCGAGGGGAACTTCTTCCTGCGCGGCTTCAACCACCTGCTGATCTTCAAGAAGGAGCGCGGTCCGCGCGCGAAGGCGCGTTAGGACCGCGTGTGCCCAGGGTCTAGAGGCGGACCACGATGGACGTCTCCGGAGGATTCCTGCAGGACCTGGCGCTGGTGCTCGTCACCGGCGCGATCGCCGCCGTGCTGTTCCAGCGGCTGCGCCTGCCGACGGTGCTCGGGTACCTGCTCGCGGGCGTCGTGATCGGGCCGCACGTGCCGATCCCGTTCTTCGCGGACGTGAAGTCGGTCGGCACGCTGGCGGAGCTCGGCGTCACGCTGCTGATGTTCTCGATCGGGCTGGAATTCAGCCTGAGGAAGCTGGTCGAGCTCGGGTTCGCGACGCTGTTCGTGGTCGCGCTCGAGGTGGCGCTGCTCCTGTGGCTGGGGTTCGTGGTGGCGGAGCTCGCCGGCATGCCGACGCCGCTCGCGGCCTGCGTGGGGGCGATGCTCGCGATCACGAGCACGATGGTGGTCGTGAAGAACCTGGGCGAGCGCGCGCTCGACGGCAAGGTGCGCGACTTCGTGCTGGGCGTGCTCGTCGTCGAGGATCTGGCGTCGATGCTGCTGCTCGCGCTGCTCACGGCGGTCGTGTCGGGCGCGGGAATGTCCGGTGGGGACTTCGCGGTGACGACGGGGCGGCTCGCGGCGTTCCTCGGAGCGCTGGTCGTGGGCGGCATGCTGGTCGTGCCGCGGCTGCTGCGTTGGGTCATGTCGCGCGGCAACCGCGAGGCGACGCTGCTCGCCGCCATCGGCGTGTGCTTCGGCTTCTCGCTGCTCGCGAAGGTCGCGGGGTACTCGATCGCGCTCGGGGCGTTCCTCGCGGGCACGCTCGCGGCGGAGACCGGCCACGGCAAGATCCTCGAGCCGCTGGTGCGGCCGGTGCGCGACATGTTCGCGGCGATCTTCTTCGTCGCGACGGGGATGATGATCGATCCCGCAGTGCTGCTCGAGCAGCTGCCGCTCGCGCTCCTGCTGGTCGGCGTCGCGATCGTCGCGAAACCCGCGGGAATCGCGGTCGGGAGCGTGCTCGCCGGGCGTGGGCTCGGAGCGGGCGTGCACGCGGCGCTGTGGCTCGTTCCGCTCGGCGAATACGGGTTCCTCGTCGCGCAGATCGGTCAGGGCGCGGAGCGGCAGCCGGGTGAGCTGCACGCGCTGGCGGCGGCGGTGTGCGTCGTCACGGTGCTCATCTCGCCCTTGTTCGCCGCGCGCGCCGAACGAGTCGCGCAGGCGGCCGAGCGCCGGCTCTCGCCGCGCCTCGCGCTGTTCGAGACGCTGCACGGCACGTGGGTCGAGACGCTCAAGCGGCGGCGGCTCGCGGGTGTGCGCGGCAAGATCGGGCGCATCGTCGCGTGGCTCGTGCTCGACGGCGCGCTGGTCGTCGCGGTCGTGATCGGGACGTCGCTGTGGCTCGGTGAGCTCGAGCGCTGGCTCGCGGGCGTGACGGGACTGTCCAGCGGGATCGCGCGGGCCGCGATCATCGCGCTCGCGGCGCTGGCCTGCGTGCCCTTCTGCTTCGGCATCGTGCGTGCGGCGCGGCGCCTGGGCGTGCTCGCGGCGGAGCAGGTGCTGCCGTCGCCAGCGACCGGACAGCTCGACCTCGCGGAATCGCCGCGCCGTTCGCTCGTCGCTGCGGTGCAGCTCGCGGCGCTGCTCACGGTCGGAGTTCCGGTGCTCGCGATCTCGCAACCGTTCCTGCCGTCGCTGTCGGGCGTCGTCGCGGTCGTGCTCGCGGGCGCGGCGCTCGCGTTCGGCTTCAAGCGGCGCGTCGACGACCTCGACGGGCACTTCCGCGCGGGTTCGGCGATGGTGCTCGAGGCGCTCTCGCACCGCGACAGCCGCGGCCAGCCCGCGTGGACGCTCGAACAAGTGTCGGAGCTGCTGCCGGGCCTCGGCACGCTCGGTTCCGTGGCGATCGAGTCGGGCCACGGCGCGGAAGGGCACTCGCTCGACGAGCTCGACCTGCATGCACGCACGGGCGTGCAGTTGATCGGCGTGGCGCGCGGCAGTGGCGGCATCGAGCGTGTCGAAGGCGCGCGCCGGCTCGAGGCGGGGGACCGCGTGGCGCTCACGGGCACCGAGGAGCAACTCGCGGCGGCGCGAGTGGCCCTCGAACGGCACGAACGCGGCGCCTGAAGGCCGCGTGCGGCGCGGTGCAACGCGAGCGGGCCGCCCCGGTTCGTTCCGGAGCGGCCCGCGTGAGTTCGCGCGAGGAATTCAGGCTCAGCGGCCGTCGCTCGGCTTGTCGGGAGCGGTTTCCGCGGGCTTCTTCGGCTCTTCGTGCGTGTGGCCGGTCTCGTCG
>JAPLOE010000032.1 GCA_026692705.1 Planctomycetota bacterium | reverse complement strand
GGTCGCGTTCCTCGGCACCTATGCGCGCCACAAGGCGCCGCATCTGGTGCTCGAGGCCTGGGCGCGCTTGCCCGCGACGCTGCGCGAGCGCGCGCGGCTCGAGCTGCGCGGGCCGCTGACGCAGGACGCCGAGTACATCGGGCGCCTGCACACGCTCGCGGCGCAATGCGGCGCGCAGGTGCTCCCGGCGCTCGAACGCAAGGACGTGCCCGGATACGTCGCGAACCTCGACCTGCTGATCGTGCCGTCGGTCTGGTACGAGAACTCGCCGATGGTGATCCACGAGGCGCTGTCGCTCGAGACGCCGCTGCTCGTGTCGAACCTGGGCGGCATGGCCGAGCTCGTCGAGGTCGGGCGCAGCGGCGAGCACTTCCGCGTCGGCGACGACGCGGACCTCGCGGCGAAGCTCGAGGAATTCCTCGGGCAACCGGCGCGGCTCTCGGCGCTCTATCGCGGCGGTCTCGGGCTGCCGTCGATGGACGACCACGCGCGCGAGGTCGAGCGCATCTACGCGGAAGCGCGCGCCCATGGCCCGCGCGCGTGAAGCTCGCGCTCGTCGCGCACGCGGTGGCGCTCGACACGCAGGACCGCATCGCGCACGCCGTCGCCGAAGAGGCGCTCGCGCTCCTCGCCAGCGGCCACGACGTTCACGTGCTCGCCGCGCACGTCGCTTCCGACATCGCCGCGCGCGTTCCGACGACGGCGCTCGCCCGCACCGACCTGCGGCCGGAACACTGGCACAAGACGCTCTCGCCGGAAGTGAGCGAGCGCTGGCGCGAGCACCTCGCGCGCGAACGTCCCGACGTCGTGCACGTGCACCACTGGCTCGGGCTTTCGCGCGATCTCGTGCTCACCAGCGCGCGCGAGCGGGTGCCCGCCGTGGTCACGCTGCACGACGCGTGGATCTCGTGCCCGATCCGCACGCGCACGCTCGCGGGCGGAGCGCCCTGCGACGCGACGGTGGGTGCGCTGCCCTGTGCGCCGTGCGCGTCGCGCCGCGATCCCGCAGCTTGGGTTCCGCTCGAGCAGTCGTTCCTGACCGTCGGCGAGCGCCAGCGTGACCTCGCCCGCGAGCTCGAACTCGCGCGGGTGCGCCTCGTCGCGCGCCGCGAGCTAGCGCTCTCGCTGCCGCGCTGGCTGGGTGCGGCGCTGGAGTGCGAGCTGCTCGAGGCGCCGACCGTGGAGGCGCTCGTCGAGCGTCTTGCGCGGGCCGTCGCGCTCGGGGCTCCGGAAGTCGAGCCCGCGACCTGGTTCGCGGCGCGCCTGCAGCGGGAAACCCTGCGCGCCTGGGACGAGCGCTGCCGCGCGTCGACCGCGGGCTGAGCACCGTTCGCCGCGAGGGGGCGCGAAGCCGTAAAGTGTTCGCGATGAAAACGAGCCTGTACCTCGCTGGCCTGCTTGCCCTCGCCGCCTGCTCGACGACGGACAAGAAGCCCGCGACCGACGCCTCGGGGCGTGTCGTCGACGTCAAGGAACTGCCCGCGGAGAACAGCGAGCTGCTGCGGGCCTACGCGCGCGGCGGCGAGGAGTGGAGCGCGGCCAAGGCCAAGGCGCTCGCCCGGCCGGAGCTCGCGCGCTTCCTCGTCGACAACCTGACGCTCGAGATGATTCGCGCCTACCGCGCCTTCGGCGGCGTCGACCACGATCGTGCGCAGCGTGCGTTCGTGCGCGCGAAGGGCGAGCTGGTCTCGATGCCCGAGCAGTCGGCGCCGGTGCTGGTCGCGCTGCTCGAGGTGGCCGATCCCGTGGCCGCCGACGTCGCTTCCGCGGCGCTCGAGGAGATCGGCAAGCCCGCGATCGAGCCGACGCTCGCGCTCGTGGCGCATGGCGATGTCGACGTGCGCCAGCGTGCGGCGCTGCTGCTCGGCAAGCTGCCTCCCGGTGGCTCGTCGTTGGAGCCGCGCGTGCGCGAGCAGCTCGTGCAGCGCCTGGGCCTCGAGCCCGACTGGCTCGCGCGCGCCTCGCTGGCCAAGACCATCGGCCGCCGGGGTTCGCTCGACACGGTCGCGACGCCCTGGCGCGAGGCGCTCGAACGTGCGCTGGGGGACACCGACCCGGCCGTCGCGGATGCCGCGGCGGAGGGCCTGATCGAGCTCGGCGACGAGCGTGCGATCCCGACGCTGATCGACGTGCTCGAACGGGCCGGCAAGAGCGGCCAGGTCGCGCGCTTCGGTGCCGCGCAGCGCGCGCTGGTGCGGCTCTCGGGGCAGGCGGAGAAGCCCAGCGTCGCCGCCTGGCGCGAGTGGTGGGCCGCGCGCGCCCGCTAGGCGCCGAGGGACCGCCGACCGCTCGCCAAACCCCGCGAAAATCCGTAGGATTCCGCTTCCTGCGCCGAGCGCGGGTTCGCCATGACCGAGTGGAAATTCACCAAGCGCCAGCCCGCCTGCCGCCACTGCCAGCGCACGTTCGAGGACACCGAGCCGCACATTTCCGCGCTCGCGGTCCGCGGCGAGGAAGTGGCGCGCGAGGACGTCTGCCTCGCGTGCTGGAAGACGCAGCTCTCGCGCGGCGACCTGTTCTGGTGGCGCACGCGCCACGAGGAAGGCAAGAAGCGCGGCATCGCGCTCAACCTCGAGGCGCTCGAGGCGCTGTTCACGCGCCTCGAAGGACAGGCCTCCGGAGCGCTCGCCGAGCTGCGCTACGTGCTGTGCCTCGTGCTGATGCGCAAGCGCAAGCTCAAGATCGAGCGCGTCGAGCGGGATGCCGAGGGTGAGGCGTTGATCGTCAGCCGCCCGCGCCGCACCGAGCTGTACCGCGTCGCGGTGTTCGACTTCTCGCCGGAAAAGGTCGACGAATTGCGCACGCGCCTGCAGGAAGTCTTCGAGGGCGCGGAGGCTGCGGAGATCGATCCCAACGCGGCGGGCGAGCTCGCCGACGCTGGCGACGCGGCGGCAGCGGAAGAGCTCGGGCACGAGGAAAGCCCGGAATCCGCGGCGTTGCCGGTCGAATGACGGCGCGGC
The DNA here is from genome assembly GCA_026692705.1 of Planctomycetota bacterium. GTDB lineage: Bacteria > Planctomycetota > UBA1135 > UBA1135 > F1-120-MAGs118. The sequence goes on along the minus strand of JAPLOE010000032.1, from coordinate 1,596 downwards.
GCGCGCGACCGGATCGGTTGCAGCGCCAACGATTGAGACGGGACGGCAGCGCGCAGGCTGCGGAGGCGACGCAGTTCTGTCCGGATCGAGCGTGAATCAGCGCGGGCCTTGAGCGGCTTGCGGGGCCTCGCCGCGTGAAGGTGGTGGAGCGTGGGCGAGCTCGACCCAGCCTCACGCTCGAATGCAAAGTCCTGCGCAAGCGCGCGCAAGGATCGCGAGGGCGCCGATGGGCCGGTGGGGGAGCGGGAGGAGGCGCCGGGGGCCTCTCGAGCGGCTCGCGGGCTCCCCGGAAGGCTCCGGTGGGACGCCAACCCACCCGCTGGAGTGGGACGGCGCCCCACGTCCCCTGGGGGCCGCAGGGGCGGTTCGGCGCGCTGCAAGAGCGGCCAGGGCCCTCGGCGAACTGCGCTGGGTGGCCCAGCGGCGATTCGGCCGCGTTTCGCGGACCGACCACAACAGGTTGTGGTTCGAGCCCGTGGTCGCGCGGTTTTTGCGCTAGGGATTGCGTCCGTTCAAGGGCGCAAACCGACCCCCGACGGTGGCGCCAAGTCCTGCGCCGACAACAACTTCCGGCTGCAAATCTCGAAATTGCCGTTGCATGGGAAACGGTGGGACAGGAAACTCCTCTTGTGGGGCTGATTGGGCTGTAGTGGGCTTGTGGTTCGCTTGGAGGCATGGTTCCCGTGATGTGGCTCGGAGAGTCGACGCATTCGCTGGATGACAAAGGGCGCTTGAGCGTCCCGCGTCGTCTTCTGGCGAACCAGCAGCTCGGCGCCGACGGGAAGCTCGCGCTGGTCCTCACCCAAGGGTTCGAGGGCTGCCTGTTCCTGTTCACCGAGGCCGGTTTCGCCCAGGCGATCTCGCGGCTGGAGACCCAGGCCTTCGCCGGCGCCGACAAGCGCGCCATGCAGCGCGTCTTCTTCTCGAAGGCGCAGCGCATCGAGCTCGACGAGAAGAATCGCCTCAACCTGCCCGACTCGCTGCGCGGCGTGGCCGGCATCGAGCGCGAGCTCGTGATCGTCGGCCTCGTCGATCGCGCGGAGATCTGGTCGAAGGCCCGTTGGGAGGCCTTCGAGAAGGAGCACGCGGACAGCTTCGCGCGGCTCGACTCCGTTCTTCTGGGGGGCGGCGCTCCTGCGTCGGGCGCATGAGCCGCCATGAGGGGGGTGGAGATGGAACGGCGCAACGAATCGGGAGCCGGCGGCGCGGACCGGAGCGTGCACGAGCCCGTGCTCGCCGCGGAGACGATCGCGCTGCTCGGCGGCGATCGCCCCGCTGAGCTCGAGGGCTGGATCGTCGACGGCACGCTCGGCGCCGGTGGCCACTCGGCCCGGCTGCTCGCGGCCCTGCCGCGCGTCCAGCTGCTCGGTCTCGATCAGGACCCCGAGATCCTCGAGCACGCCCGGCGCGCGCTTGCGCCCTTCGAACGCCGCGTGCGCATCCGCCGCGCGCGCTTCTCGCAGATCGCCTCCGCGCTCGAGGCGGTCGGCGCGCGCCGCGTGGTCGGCGTGCTGCTCGACATCGGCGCCTCGTCGCTCCAGCTCGACAGCGCGACGCGCGGCTTCTCGTTCGTCGCCGACGGCCCGCTCGACATGC
>JAPLOE010000031.1 GCA_026692705.1 Planctomycetota bacterium | reverse complement strand
TGTCAGGGGTCCCCGAACTGGTACGGGGGGCGGCGCCCACGCCAGCCGCCTCAAGAGCTGGCTTCGAGCGACCGATCCGCGGGACGTGACGACGCCTCCCGCCCCGATCCGCCATCGACGCCGCATCCGCCTCGTGCGGCCGCGCCTCCAGCTGCGCCTGATGGGCGCGTTCCTGGGGGTCGCGCTGCTCGCGCTGACGCTGCAATACCTCGTGTTCCAACGTGTGCTCGTCGAGGCGGCGGCTTCGCTGCCCAACGACGGCGCAGCGCTGCTCGTGCAGACCAACGGGCGACTCGCGCTCGTGTTCGGCGTCACGGTGCTGCTGCTCCTGCCCGCGACTTTCGCGGTCGGGTTGCTCGTCACGCACCGCCTCGTCGGCCCGATCTACCGCTTCGAGAAGTACCTCGCGCAGGTGATTGCGCGCGAGACGAGCGAGCCGTGCCGCATCCGCAAGGGTGACGAGCTCGTCGAGCTGTGCGAGCTGATCAACCGCGCCACCGAACCGGTCCGGCAGGCTCAGACGCGTGCCGATGAGCGCGATCTCGCGGCCTGAAAGCCCATGAAGCTGCGCGCGAAGATCACGCTGATCGTCGCCGGAGTGGTCGCGGGCTACGCCCTGCTCGACCACGCCCTGCAGCGCTGGATCCTGCAGCCGCGCTTCGACGAACTCGAGCGCCGCAGCGCACAGACCGATGCGCAGCGTGTGCACCGCGCGCTCTCCGCCGAGCTCACCGCGCTCGAGGCGCGTTGCTCGGAGTGGGCGGCCTGGAACGAGACCTGCGCTTTCGTCGCGGGTTCGCGCGACACGAGCGATCCCGAGCGCGCGCGGCGCGTGGCGGACTTCCGCGACCGCAACCTCGGCCTCGAGGCCTTCCGTCAGTCGCGCATCGACCTCCTGTACCTCGTCGACTCCGACGGCAGCGTGCGCTTCGGCCGCGTCCGCGACCTCGACAGCGGTGCAGAGCTCAAGCTCGCCGAGCTCGACTTCGACCGTCTCAATCCCGGCCATCCGTTCCTGCTGCAGCCCGGCCGCGGCGGCGCGGAGGAATCGCGCCAAGTCGCGGGCCTCGTGCTCACCGAGCTCGGGCCGATGTTCGTCGCCTCGCGGCCGCTCGACTGCGGCGAAGGCGGCTCGGTGATCCTCGGGCGCATCCTGTCGCCCACGGTGCTCGCACAGCTCTCCGACCGCACCGAAGTGCGCTTCGACGTGCTGCGGCTCGACCGCGAGCTGCCCGCGCGCGACGCGGCGGTGCTCGACGAGGCGACGGCCTCGGTCGAGCCGGTCGTCGACGCGCGCAGCGAAACGGCGCTCGATGCCTGGATCGCGCTCGACGACCTGCGTGGCCGGCCGGCGCTGCTAGTGCGCGCCTCGCTGCCGCGCTCGATCTCCGCCAGCGGCGCCGATGCGCTGCGCTACGCGCTGATCTCGACCATCGCGGCGGGACTGCTGCTGCTCTTCATCCTGCTCGCGGTGCTGCGGCGCGCGGTGATCGATCCGATCGCGCGGCTCACGGCGCACGCCGTCGAGATCGGGCGCACCGACGATTACGGCCGCAAGGTCGCGCTCGCGCGCGACGACGAGCTCGGAGTCCTCTCGAGCGAATTCGAGAGCATGATGGGCAAGCTCGAGACGTCGCGGGCGCAACTCGTCGACACCGCGCGCGCCGCCGGCATGAGCGAGATCGCCACCGGCATCCTGCACAACGTCGGCAACGTGCTGAACAGCGTCAACGTATCGTCGGGGCAGATCGCGCACCGCCTCAAGGAGACGCGCCTGCCGAAGCTGCTCAAGCTCGCGGAACTCGTGCGCGACAAGGGCGAGAACTTCGGGACCTTCGTGGCCACCGATCCCAAGGGCAAGCACGTCGCGCCGTTCCTGCTCGACGTCACCGAGGCGCTGCGGCAGGAGCACGAGGAGCTTGGGCAAGAGTCGCGCGCGCTGCAGGAAGGCGTCGAGCACATCGCGAAGCTCGTGCAGTCGCAGCAGGAGCTCGCTGGCCACAACGAACTGCTCGAGCCGGTCGAGATCGCGCCGCAGGTCGAACTCGCCTGGAGCCTCGTCTCGCGCGGAGTCGGGCCCGGCATCGCGCCTGTGTTCGAGCGCTCGATCCCCGAGCTCGGCCGCGTGCTCATCGACCGCCATCTCCTCGTGCAGGTGCTCGTCAACCTGCTCAAGAACGCCTGCGAATCCGTCGCTGAAGCCGGCCGCAAGCCCGGTCACATCGCCGTGAAGGTTGAACGTTCCGGCGAGCGCCTGACGCTGTCGGTCACCGACGACGGCCACGGCTTCGACGAGGCCACCGGCTCGCAGCTCGTCCGCCACGGCTTCACCACCCCGTCCACCGGCCACGGTTTTGGCCTGCATTCGTGCGCCAACGCCGCCACCGAGATGGGCGGCAGCCTCACCGCCCGCAGCGACGGCCCCGGTCGCGGCGCCACCTTCTTGCTCGAGATCGCGGCCCCCGCGCAACGCGCCGCCGCGTAAAGGACCCCCATGCCCGCCATCGACAACCGCCGCATCCTGATCGTCGACGACAACGCCGCGATCCATCAGGACTTCCGCAAGATCCTGCTCGACGCGCCCGGTGGCGCGAGCGCGCCCGTGAGCGAGGCGGAGTCCGAGCTGTTCGGCGACGACGCTCCGTCCGCGAAGCCCACGGCGGCGGCGAGCGCGACCGCGACGGCGGCACCCGACTACACGCTCGACTCCGCGCTGCAAGGCCAGGAAGCGCTCGAACGCGTGCTGCAGGCGCGCAAGGAAGGCCTGCCCTACGCGATGGTGTTCCTCGACGTGCGCATGCCGCCGGGTTGGGATGGCATCGAGACCGCTCAGAAGCTGTGGGAGGCCGATCCCGACCTGCAGATCGTGCTTTGCACGGCGTACTCCGACTATTCGTGGCAGGAGACCGTCGCTGCGCTCGGCCGCACCGATCGCCTGCTGATCCTGAAGAAGCCCTTCGATCGCGTCGAAGTGTGCCAGCTCGCTTCCGCGCTCACGGAGAAGTGGAATCTCGTGCTGCGCGAGCGCCAGAGCCTGCAGACGGCGATCCGCGCCGAGATGGAAGCGCGCGCCTACGCGGCCTCGCTCGAGACGATGAACCACGCGCTCGAATCGAGCTGGGCCAAGGCCGAGAGCGAGCTCAAGCGCCGCGGCGACTACCTGATGCGCATCGCGTCGGAAGTGCTGGCGCCCGCGCAGCTCCTGCTCGTCCAGCGCGCGGCCACCGCCTCGCCGCACGGCGACTCGGACCGGCTCGTCGATCCGGCAATCGCGATCGCGTCCGCCATCACGCACGTGCTCGACCTCGCGGCCATGGACGTCGGCGCCGCGGCGGTGACGAAGTCGCCGACGAAGCCCATCGAGCTCGCGCGGCAGGTCGTGACGGCCGAGTCCGAGCTCGCACGCGAGCGCAACGTCCGCATCGAGCTCAATTGCGCCCCGACCGTCCCGCAGGAACTGCTCACCGACGCCCCGCGCGTCACGCGCATCCTGACCGAGCTCGTCGACAACGCGTTGCGCCACACGAGCGAAGGCGTGGTCGAGCTGCGCCTCGACGTGCAGCCCTCGCCGGGTCACGACGGACAGGTGCTGCGCTGCCAGGTGCGCGACAGCGGGCCGGGGCTCTCCAACGCGGCGCGCTCGCGCCTGTTCGAGCCGTTCAATCCCGGTGACAGCTCGCGCAGTGGCCTGGGCCTCGCGGCCTCGAAGCGCTCGGCGCACCTGATCGGCGGCGATCTGTACCTCGAGCCGACGGAAACGGGCGGCGCGAGCTTCTCGCTCGTGCTGCCGATGCGCGTCGGCTGAGCCGCGTGCGCGCGCTCAGGCCGCGCGGATGCGGCGCTCGAAGCCGCGCTCGAGCAGGACGCGCGCCTTGTCGGCGGGCACCGGCGGGCTGAACAGATAGCCCTGCACCTCGTCGCACTGCATCACGCGCAGGAACGAGAGCTGCGACTCGGTCTCGACGCCTTCCGCGACGACGCCCAGCTTGAGGCTGCGCGCCATCAGCAGGATCGAGGTCACGATCGCCGCGTCGTCGGGGTTCGAGGTCGACTCGCGGATGAAGCTCTGGTCGATCTTGAGCGCGTCGATCGGGAAGCGCTTCAGGTACGCGAGCGACGAGTAGCCCGTGCCGAAGTCGTCGATCGACAGGTGGATTCCGGCGCCCTTGATGCGCGCGAGCGTCTCGACCACCGAGCCGGGGTCGCGCATGACGGTGCTCTCGGTGAGCTCGAGCTCGAGCCACTTCGGATCGAGGCCGCTCACGTCCAGCGCGTCCTTGATCGTGGCCTGCAGGTTCGGCTGCGAGAACTGCACGCTCGAGAGGTTGACGGCCATGCGCACGGGAGCGAGCCCCGCGGCCTGCCATTCCTTGTTCTGGCGCGCCGCCTCGCGCAGCACCCACTCGCCGATCGGCACGATCAGCCCGGTCTCCTCGGCGCAGCCGATGAATTCCCCCGGCAGCACGATCCCCCGCAGCGGGTGGTTCCAGCGCAGGAGCGCCTCGAAGCCGATGATCAGCCCGGTCGTCAGCGCGACGACCGGCTGGTAGTAGACCTGAAACTCGCCGCGTTCGATCGCCCTCCGCAGGTCGTTCTCCAGCGTCAGCAGGGCCACAGCCTCGGTGTGCATCACGGCGTCGAATAGCTCATAGCGGCCCTTCCCGCGCCGCTTCGCCCGGTACATCGCCGTGTCCGCGTCGCGCAGCACGTCCTCCG
>JAPLOE010000030.1 GCA_026692705.1 Planctomycetota bacterium | reverse complement strand
ACGAGGTAGCGGTCGTAGCAGTCGCCGGTCGAGCCCAACGGCACGTCGAAGTCGTAGGTCTCGTAGCCCGAGTAGGGCTGCTTGCGCCGCAGGTCCCAGTCGACGCCGCTGGCGCGCAGGATCGGGCCGGTCAGCGACATCGCGAGCGCTTGTTCGCGCGTGATCACGCCGACGCCGCGGTTGCGGTCGTTCCAGATGCGGTTGCGCGTGAGCAGCCGGTCCATGTCGTCGAGCCCGCGCGCGAACTCGACCAGGAACTCCTCGACCTTCGTCGTCACCTTCTCGTCGACGTCGGCGTACAGGCCGCCGATGCGCACGTAGGTGTTGTTCATGCGATGCCCGGTGTAGGCATCGACGATCTCGTAGAGCTTCTCGCGCTCCTTGAACGAGTAGAAGAAGATCGTCACGGCGCCGAGGTCGATCGACTGCGTGCCGAGGTAGATCAAGTGCGCCATGATGCGCGAGAGCTCCATCAGGAGCACGCGCACGACCTTGGCGCGTTCGGGCACCTCGATGCCGGCGAGTTTCTCGATCGCCATCGCGTAGCTGATGTTGTTCATCAGCGGCTGCACGTAGTCGAGGCGGTCGGTGTGCGGGAAGAACTTGTGCCAGCCCAGCGACTCGGCGCTCTTCTCCTTGCCGCGGTGCAGGTAGCCGACCACGGGATCGCAGTCGACGATGCGCTCGCCGTCGAGCGTCACGATCAGGCGCAGCACGCCGTGGGTGGCGGGGTGCTGCGGGCCCATGTTGAGCGTGAGCAGCTCGCCGTGCAGCGGATCGTCACCGGCCGGCGGCGCGGTCGGTGCGTATTCGAAGACCTGCTTGGTGACCGACATCTAGGCCTCCTCCGTCCAGCCCTCGCGGCGCTTGCGGTCCCACTCGCGGTACAGGCGATCGGGCTCGATCCCCTGGTGCGGGAACTCCTTGCGCAGCGGGTGGTGCTCGTAACCCTCGGGCATCAGGAGCCGCCGCAGGTCGCGGTGGCCCTCGAAGCGCACTCCGAACATGTCGAAGCACTCGCGTTCCATGTAGCTGGCGCCCGGCCACAGGTCCGTGCAGGTCGGCGCGCTCTCGCCCGGCAGCACGCAACGCACGCGCACGCGGTCGTTGTTCGCGAGCGAGAGCAACTGGTGGTGCAGCGCGAAACGCGGCTCGGCCGGATAGTGGTCGATGCAGGTCACGAACGTGCACAGCTCGAACTGGGCCTTGTCGCGCAGCGCCGCGAGCACCGCGTGCAGGTGCGCGACTTCAACCTCGATCACCGCGCCATCGGGCGAGTTCGAGATGCAGTGGGGGAGCGCACCGAGCGCGGCGGCCCAGCGCGGTCCCGCGGGCGCCTGCGGCGCGTTCGTCGGAGTGGTCTCGCTCACGGCTTGACCTCCGTCTTGCGCGGCGCGGGATCGCCGAGGTCCTCGCGCGACTTGGGATCGTGCGCGTGCTTGTCCCACGGGCCCTTGGGCAGGCCGTGGTTGGGCTGGAACACGAGCTCGCCCGTGCCTTCTTCGCCCACCGGCGCCACCGTCGGCCCGACGAGCCGCCCGAGCGGGTCCTCGCGCTCGATCTTCTTCTGCAGCTTGAGCAGCGCGTCGATCACCGCGTCCGGGCGCGGCGGGCAGCCGGGCACGTACACGTCGACCGGCAGGATCGAGTCGACGCCCTGCACGACCGCGTAGCTGTCGTACATGCCGCCCGAGCTCGAGCACACGCCCATCGCGATGACCCACTTGGGGTCGGGCATCTGGTCGTAGATCGTGCGCGCGGCCTGCGCCATCTTCCACGTCAGCGTGCCGGCGACGATCAGCAGGTCGCACTGGCGCGGCGTGAAGCGCGCGGCCTCGGCGCCGAAGCGCGCGAGGTCGAACTTGGGGCCGAGCAGGCCCATCAGCTCGATGCCGCAGCACGACAGGCCCAGCGGCATCGGCCACAGGCTGTTCTTGCGGCTCCAATTGATCAGGAAATCCGCACGCGTAGCGAAGAAACCCGAGCCTTGGCTCTCCTGGCTCTCCGCACCGACCGGCTTCAGCGATCCCATTCGAGACCTCCCTTGCGCCACACGTAAGCCAGACCGAGAGCGAGCACGCCGACGAACGCCAGCACCTCGAAGAACATCACCGGACCCAGGCCCTGCGCCGACAGCCCACGCACCGTCGCGGCCCACGGGATCAGGAAGATCGACTCGACGTCGAACAGGATGAACAGCACCGCGACCAGGTAGAAGTGGATCGACAGTCGCAGGCGCGCGCTGCCGCGCGGGTCCATGCCCGACTCGTAGGCGTCGGCCTTGCCGATCGAGCGCCGCTTCTTGCCGAGCAGGTCCGACAGGACGAGGCTTGCGAGCGCGAATCCCGCGACGAGCACCGCGAGGATCAGGATCGGGGCGTAGGTCTGGAGCATGGGATGGGGTGCGACCGGACCCGCGCCAGCGCGAGCCGGGCAGGTGGTGGGCCGCGGTCCGCGGAGCTCCCCTGGGGTGGGGTCGGGAGCACCGGAGGACGGGTGAGGTGGGCGTGTCGCGGGGTTGGAGCCGACGCCGAGGGGCCACGCGGGACCGCCGAAGCCGATTCCAAGGGGCCGGGAGCATAGCGACGCGAGGGGGGCCATGCGAGCGCTCCCGTGTCGCTCAAATGGCTACGGAGCGCGGACGAATTCGCCGCCCGAGACGCGGGCGAGCTCCTCCAGCGTTCCGTTGCCGCCGCCGCCGAGCTGCACGCAGTGGAAGATGACTTCCGAGCGCCAGCCGACCTCCTCCCAGAAGGGCTCGACCCAGTCGGCTCCTTCGGCCGTCGCGCCGTCGCACAGCACGATCACCGTGTCCTCTTCAAGGCGCTCGGCATCCGGCGTCTCTCCGGACACGGCCTTCATCAGGCGTTCGATCGCGGGCTTGAGGTTCGTGCCGCCGGCCGGTCGCTGCGCGCCGACCCAGCTCTTCGCCGCCGACAACGCCGCTGGTGTCGCCGGTTGGAGCATTTCCTTCCATATATGAACGCTGCTGTCGAACAGGATCACCCGGAAGCGGGCCTTGGGGCCGAGCGCCTCGACGAACCCGGCCAGCTGCTCGAGCGCCTCGTGGTAGCGCGACTCGCCGCTGGGCCCCGGCGTCTCCATCGAGCCCGAGCGGTCGATCACGAACGTCACGCGGTCGGTCTGGGGCCGCAACCCGAAGAAGTTCGCCTTCGTCGCCTCGCCCATGGCGCCCTTGGCCGGCTCGCCCAGCGCTCCGCTCGAGCGCGCGCGCCACCACTGGCTCCAGCGTTCGGGGAAGGCTCCGATCGAGGTGCCCGAGCGCCGCCGCAGCTCCGCCACGACCGCCGCCTCGACGCGCCGCGAGCCCGAGTCGGTGTCGCGCCGGCCGACCCACAGGGCCAGCGTCTCGATCAGCGCCGGGACGACCACCGCGTCTCCCAGCGACGGCGCGACCGCCAGCGCCCGCA
>JAPLOE010000029.1 GCA_026692705.1 Planctomycetota bacterium | reverse complement strand
GGCCAGTACGTCCCCACGCCATTGCCAGTTGGTGGCATTGTCGGGCTTCAAGGCCACAACTTGGTCATAGGCAACCAATGCGTCCGCCGGGCGGCCAAGTGCACGGAGCGCGGCTGCCCGGTTACTCCAGGCCACGGGCTCCTCCGGATCCAGGTCAGTCGCCCGGTCCCACGCTGCCAATGCGTCTTCGGCGCTGCCGGCATTGAAGCGCGCGACGCCGAGGTCGGAGCGCACGAGGCGCGCGAGGCAGTCGGCGTAGTCGAGGCGCACCTCGTTCTCGAGCGCGTGGCCCGAGTGCGCCGCGAGCCACGACTCGATCTCCGTGCGCGCGCGCAGCAGGTCCTTGCGGTCGTACTCGGGGCTCTCGAGCATCATCAGGCGCAGGCGCGGGATGCGCGCCTGGCTCTGGACCGAATAGGGGCTGTCGAGGTGGCTCACGATCAGCTCCTCGTGGCGCTGGATCGCGAGCGCGTACTCGTGGTCGTACTCGTAGGCGCGGCCGAGCTCGAAGAAGGCCTCGTCGCAGCGCCGTTCGCTGGGGTAGGAGAGCACGACGAACTCGAGCACCTCGATGCCCTCGTCGCGCTCGAGCCACAGCCACCAGCCCTTGCCGGAGCGGATCAGGCGCAGGCCGGCCTCGACCAGGACCTCGCTCGCTTCCGCGCGGCCGTGGTGGCGCGGGAAGGCGGTCTCGAGGTCCTTGAGCACCTTGTAGGCGTCGTAGCTCTCGTCGTCGGCGAGGTAGCGCCGCGCGGCGAGCAGGCCCGCGGAGACCGACAGCTGCTGGGGCAGGTCGCTCTGCGCGAGGTCCGCGAGCTCGTCGGGATCGGCGCCGGGCTGCGAGAGCTCGTCGATGCGCGTCGCGGCGCAGGTCTCCATCAGGCCCTCGACCTCGTCGCGCAGGTCGACCGACAGGCCTTCGACCTCGCGTGCGGAACGCATGCGCTCGAGCGCGTCCGCGGTGCGGCCCTGCTCGAGATCCGTGCGCGCCGCGGCGACGGCCTCGGGCACCTCCGCGGGCTTGGACACCGAAAAACGGCTGCCCCAAGGCATCGACGAGCAGGACGCCAGCGTCGCGAGGAGCAGCACGGCAAGCGTGCGGGCGAGGCGCGGGGCGTTCACGGGGTGCGGGTGCGGGCGTTGCGGTTGTGGGCGGCGAGGAACTGCTGGTAGCTCGACGGGCGGCTCTCGAGGTGCACCTCGAGGAAACGTGCGACGAAGTCGCGCACGCGCTCGAGCTCGACTTCCGCCAGGGTCGCGGCGTCCACGCGGCGGGCGAGGATCGCGTCGCCCAGCTCGAGCACGGACGCCGGCAGCGTGCCGACGCGGCGACCGGCGGCGCGGGCGACGATGGCGCAGCCCGAACACAGCCGTCCGCCGGAACTCGCCGAGAAGGCGGCGCGCGCCGGCTCGTCGGGCTCCTGCTCGAGCGGCGGCGCAGCGCCCCCGCACGACGCGCAGGCCGTGAGCGCCGGCGCGAGGCCGAGATTGTGGAGGAAGGCGAGCTCGAACTCAACCAGCGCCGCCGCCGGCGGGACCTGCGCGGCGAGCCGGTCGAGCGCGGTCGAGAGCGTCGCGAAGAGCTCGGCGTTGGCGTGGCCCTCGTGGCTGCCGAGCGCGGCGAGGTCGAGCGCGGTCACCCCGGCCGTGAAGGCGCCGAGGTCGTGGGAGATGCGCGCGCGGCGGATTTCGATGCCCGCCAGCACGAGCTGCACGAGCTCGGCGCCCGGGCGTGCGCTCCACTCGAGCTCGAGCGTGTCGAACAAGTCGAGCGCGGCGTAGTAGCGCGACGTCGGCCGGTAGGCGCCCTTGGCGATCACGTGCACGCGGCCGTGCTCGCGCGTCAGCACGTGCAGCACGAGCGACGACTCGCCGTAGGGAAAGCGCCGCAGGATCAGGCCCAGATCGCGCTGGTTCGGCACGGCTCAGGCCCCCGGACGAAGCTCACGGGGTCCTCGTCCGGCGCCGCGAGGCGACGGCGCAACCAACAGCTTGAGAGCGCGCATCTTCATTTCTTGACGCGCTCCTCGTCCGGCGCCGCGAGGCGACGGCGCAA
>JAPLOE010000028.1 GCA_026692705.1 Planctomycetota bacterium | reverse complement strand
CGTGCGACCGGTGCGCGGCTCGCACTCGAGCAGCGTGTAGCCGCGGAAGCGCTGCACGACGCGCACGACGGTCGTCGCGGGCTTGCCGTCCTTGCGCGCGCACATCTGCCCCGTGCGCCGCGGGTCGGGCCCGATCGCGATCACGACCTCCTCGCTCTCGCCGTCGGCGAGCGGATGCTCGCCTTCGACCAGGGCGACGTAGCGCTTCGAGACGCGGCTTTCCTCGAAGGCGGCGCCCAGCGCGCGCTCGGCCTCGACCGACTTCGCCACGACCATCGCGCCGCTGGTGTCGCGGTCGAGGCGGTGCACGAGGCGCGGGCGGAACGGCTCACCGGCGCCCGAAGCCTCGCGCTCGTCGGAAACCGCCTGCAGCGCGGCGACCAGATTGGGCCGCGAGTCGTCCCAGCGGTCGGGCTCGACCGCGAGGCCCGCGGGCTTGAGGATGCCGAGCACGTGCGCGTCCTCGTGGAGCAGCTCGATCGGCTCGTTCCACGGCTCCGGCTCGACGGTCTCGACCAGCGCCTCGTCCTCGTCGTCGACGAGCACGACGTCGTTCTCGCGCAGCCGGTAGCCGGGGTGCACCGGCTGGCCACCGACGTTCGCGCGCCCCTCGCGCACGAGCTGGCGCAGCGTGCGCTTGTGGACCCCGGGGTACAGGCGGCTCAGGAACTCGTCGAGTTCCATGCCGATCTGGTTGGGCGGCACGGTGTAGGGCTGGATCACGGGAGCAGTTCGGCTTCTGCCCGGCTCAGGCCCGGGCAACGGCGGCCTACGAGTGCTTCTCGTAGCACTCGCGCTTGAGGGCGCCGACGTAGGGCAGGTTGCGGTAGTGGCCCGCGAAATCGAGCCCGTAGCCGACCACGAACAGGTCGGCGACCTCGAAGGCGCGGAACTCGGCCTGGAACGGCACCGCACGGCGCGAGGGCTTGTCGAGGAACACGCAGGTGCGCACCTCGGCCGCACCGCGGCGCTTCATCTCGCCCACCAGGCGCGACAGCGTCCGGCCGGTGTCGAGGATGTCGTCGACGAGCAGCAGGTTGCGACCGGCGATCTCGCTCTCCGCCGGGAAGAAGTTCAGGTGCAGCTGGCCCGACTGCGTGCCGTCGCCGTAGCTCGAGGCGCTGACGAAGGCGAGCTCCAAGGGGATCGGGATGCGCCGGATCAGGTCCGAGGCGAACACGCAGCTGCCCTTGAGGACGCTGACGACGGTGAACGGCCGGCCCCGGTAGGCGGCGGTCACTTCGGCCGCCACGCGGTCGATGCCGAGGCGGATCTGCGCCTCGTCGAAGAGGATGGTTTCGACGTCCTGATGCACGGGGAGCCCCAAGCTTCGCCCGGTGGGACCACCGGGCGGGGGGCCGCGGTCCGGAGCGAGCGAAACAGGGTACTTGGAGCGGGCTCCCGACGCCACCGGGTTGGTGCTCCGCGAAAAGGGTGCTACCCTCTTTCCCGTCGGAGCCCACTGCTCCTGCTCGCTCAGCCAGGCCACCCCCAGAGACCCTTCGGCTGCCTCCGACACGCCCTCGACCCGCCCGCTCGCAACGGACCGGCTCGATCGCGGTGCAAACTTGGTCCCTGACGCGCAATCCCCGCGCGCCGGACCCCAAGCCCCCCAACTCTCCATTCCGACTCCATGGTCGAACGTCGTTCCGACGCAGAACGGATCGCGGCTCTGCAGGCCAAGATCGAATCCCTCCGTAGCAAGGCTTCCGAGGCGTCGCGCCCGGATCAGGCCGTGCTGCGCGAGGCCCCCAAGCTCCACAAGCGCCTGCGCGAGTTCGCGCAGCTGGCCAACGACAACGGGCGTGGCGACGTAGCCAACTCGATCGTCGCCTTCATCGCCGGGCTGGATCGAATGATGCAGTCCGCGCCCGAGCCGTCACGTCGGCCGGGAGCGCGCCGCACCTCCGACTCCGCCGACTGGACGGAGCGCTAGACGCTCGCGCGGCGGACCGATCCGCGACGGGTCGGTCCGCCGCAACTTGCTGGGAACTCCAACGAAATCTCCGCCCGAGCGCGCGCGGACGAATCCTGCGGAGTTTCTCCCACCCACCCGTCACGGCCCCGCCACAGGGATTTCACTTGGACCCGTCCGTTCAATTGCTCGCGAGCGAATCGCTCTTTCGCGGCCGGGTGTTCGAGGTCGTGCGCGAGCGCATCCGGCTGAAGAGCGGTCTCGAGCAGGAGCTCTCGATCGTGCGCCACCCCGGCGCGGTCGGCGTGCTGCCGCTGTGGGACGACGGCACGGTCACGCTCGTGCGCCAATACCGCCACGCCGTCGGTCGCGAGCTGCTCGAGATCCCGGCGGGAAGGCTGGAGCCCGGCGAGGCCACGGAGGCCGCGGCGCTGCGCGAACTCGAGGAGGAAACGGGGCTGCGCGCGTCGAAATTGCGCCCGCTGGGCTCGTTTTTCCCGGCGCCCGGGTTCTGCTCGGAGGAATTGCACCTGTTCGTGGCGACCGGCCTCGTCGTTGTTGGCGGCGAAAGGCGGCCGGCCGATCCTGACGAGGAAATTGCCAGCGTGCGAGTCCCGCTGCGCGAGGCGATCCAACTCTGTTTCCAGGATGCGAAGTCCTACATGGCCCTCGCGCGCCTGATTCACGAACTCCAGCCGGGGAGTTCTTGAGCCGCCGCCAGTCCGCCGCTACAACCCTTGGGCCGTCGAATCAATCCAAACCGACGGCGCCAGCCGCCACCCCCATGCTGGACCGAATTCTCATCGTCGATGACGAGCCGCTCGTTCTCGAGACCCTCGCTGAGGTGCTCGGGTCGGAGGGCCATCCCGTCACCAAGGCCGCCGACGCAGCCGAGGGCCTCCGTGCGCTCGCGGACGAGCCGCACGCGCTCGTGCTCAGCGACATCCGCATGCCGGGCATGGACGGCATCGAGTTCTTGCGCGAGGTGCGCCGCCTGCACCCGGGCACCGACGTGATGCTGATGACCGGCTTCGGCAGCCTCGACGGCGCCATCGACGCGATGGCGCTGGGCGCGAGCGACTACCTGATGAAGCCGCTCAAGTCGAAGGAGATCCTCGCCCGCGTGCGCGCGATCCTCACGCGCCGCCGGCTGGAGTCCGAGCTCCACGCGCTGCACAGCGAGCTGCGCTCGCGCTTCGACATGCACAACCTCGTCGCCGAGAGCGCGCGCATGCTGGCGCTGGTCACGGCGGTGCGGCGGGTGTGCGACACCGACGACACGCTCCTGATCCACAGCGAGCCCGGCAGCGGCAGCCGCTTCCTCGCGCGCGTCGTCCACTACTCCGGCCGGCGCCGCAACGAGGAATTCCTCGCCATCGACGCGCGCACGGTGCGCTCCGACGACCTCGAGGCGGCGCTCTTCGGCCACGAGACGCCCGGTGGCCGTCGCCGCCGCGGTGCGCTCGAGCGCGTCGGCGCCGGAACGGTGCACCTCGGGGGCCTCGAGTTCCTCGCGCCCCCGCTGCAAGCCCGGCTCGGCGCAGCGCTCGCGACGCGCACGCTGCGCGCCGGCGGACGCGAGATCGAGCTCGACTGCCGCGTGATCCTGTCCTGCGAGCAGCCGCCGGCGGAACTCTTCCAGTCCGGCCGCCTGACGCAGGATCTCGACCTGCTGCGCAACGCCGCGACGCTTCACATGCCCTCGCTCGTTCAGCGTCGCGAGGACCTGCCCGGCCTCGTCGCCGTCTTCGTCGAGAGCCACGCGAGCGAACACGGCCGCAGCCTGCGCCTGCAGCCGGGTGTGCTCGACCGGCTCTCGAACCAGCATTTCCCCCGCAACGTCGCGCAGCTCTTCGCGGCGCTCTCCAACGCCGCGACTTTCGCCGTCGAAGGCGAGCTGACGCTGGAGTGCATCGATCGTTCGCTGCGCCAGTCGAGCCTGAGCGAGGACCACGGCATCGCCGACCACCTCGGCGACCGCGAGTACCAGATCGTCGTCCGCGCCGTGCAGCGCAACCCTGGCCGCCTCGACAAGGCCGCCAAGGAGCTCGGCATCAGCCGCACCACGCTCTGGCGGCGCATGCGCAAGTACGACATCAAGCTGTCGTAGCGTCGACGCACCCGCCGGCTGGCTCCGGCTCAGGGCCAGCGCACGAACTCGAGGTCGACCGCGAACTCGAGCCCACCCTGCCCGGGCACCGGCGCGCCCTTCGCATCGAGGTGCACGAGCGCCCCCGGTGCGGCGAACAGTACCGAGCCATCGGCGCGCGCCGCACCCCGGTCCGCGCCGACCAGCGGCAGCGGCACGTAGGAAAGCTCGCGCACGCCACCGGGCCCGAAGCGCCGCGCGAACGACCCCGAGGCGTCGCACAGCCAGACTTGTTCGGCCCCGGGCACCTCGGCGAGGTGCAAGGCGGCGATTCCGGCGCTCACCTGCCAGCGCGAGGCGAGATCGCGGCCCAGCAGGGCCAGCCGATGGGCGTTGGGCCCGCCTTGGCAGTCGAGCACCCACCACGAGCCGTCCTCGGGCCCGGCGGCGAGGTCGCCGATCAGGCCGCCGAACGAACGTTCGCGCAGGTCCGTCGGGCCCGGCCCGTGGAGCCGCAGTTCGCCGCTCTGGCCGCCGACCAGCACCTGCCCACGCCGACCCGCGACGCAGAAGGCGTCGAGCGACGTCTCGACTGTCGCGATGGCGCCATCATCGGCCACGCGCAGCACGCGCCGCGCGCCACCCGGCCGCAATTCGACCACCAGCGCGTCCCGGCCCTCGAGCGTCTCCAGATCGAGCACCGCCTCGAGCGCGACCTCGCATCCGAGCTTCCCGTCCGCGTCGAGCCGCCGCAGCACGTGCGGCCCCGTGGAGCCGCCTTCCCCGGCGTTGACGACCCACAGCCCGCGGTCCACGCGCACCGCCAGCTCGACCGGGTGGTCCTGCGCGATGCGCAGCACCTCGAGCAGGTCGCGGTCGTACCCCACGAGCACGCCCGCATCGCGGTCCGCCACCCACAGGTGCGGCGGCCCCGAGGCCGGCTTGGCGTCGAGCTCGCTCGCGCTGACTTCCCCCCACGCCACGGACAAGAATCCTCCGAACAGCAAGCCCAGCGCCGCCGCCGACCCCCAACGGGGCGGTGCCCTCCGCTCGGATCGTGCCTGACCTGCCTGTGCCTGCCCCGCCTGCGTTTCCATCGCCTTGCCTCCCCCACCACGACGTTCGGGAGGGTCGCAGGGTCGCAGGTCGACCGGATTTTTTTCGCGCGAGCGGGTCCGAACTAGCGCCGCTCGACCGAGTCGGCTTCCCAGCGCTTGGCACCGGGAGTGTAGAGCTGCTCCCCACGCGCCTGCCGCTCGCCCGCGGTGCGGAACGAGCGCCACACGACCAGCCCGAAGCCCACCGGGATCAGGAACACCATCGAGAGCATGAAGAGGATGCTCGTGTTCAGGCCCGCGGCGAGGTTGCCACCTTCGGAGGCGACCGCCTCCTTGCAGCTTTCTCAGGCATAGCCCGTCGAACGCAGCACCAGCGTGGCCGCGACGACGAGCGAAAAGCGCAGGGCGAACTGCGAGAGGCGTTGCATGACGGGTCCTAGTCTACCCCGACACCCGGATTGCAGTGGTAGAGCACCACATACACCGCGACACCGGTGACCGAGACGTAGAGCCAGATCGGGAAGGTCCACTTGGCGAGGCGCTTGTGCGCCTCCCAGCGTTCCTTGTGCGCCAGCCAGAACGTGCGCAGCACCATCGGCAGGTTGACGACCGCGAGGATCGTGTGGCTGCCGAGCAGCGCGAGGTAGGCCGCCTTCGCCGCCCCGTCCCCGCCGAAGCGCGTCGGCTGCCCCTTGGCGACGAACAGGTGGTAGTACAGGTAGCAGGCGAGGAACGCCGCGCTCGCGACGAAGGCGAGCTTCATCAGGAACTCGTGCCGCTCGCGCCGTCCCTGCTTGATCGCGACCAAGCCCAGCACGAGCAGCGTCGCCGCCGTCCCGTTGAGCACCGCGTTGACCGCCGGCAGGTGGACGTTCATCGGCCCGGGTTCCGCTCGAGCCACTTCGCGCGCGCCGCCGCCGCCTCGACGCCCGCGTCACTCTCGCCGTCGTACATGCCGCGCACGAACCCCTTGGCGTCGAGCACGATCAGGCGCGTCGAGTGCGTGACCTGCATTCCGAGCGCGGCCCCCGCCGACTTCGCCCGCGCGAGCCACAACGAACGCAGCACGCCGTCGATCTGCTCTTCAGGCCCGGTGAGGAAGCGCCAGCGCTCGCTGTCCGCCCCGTGCTCCGCCGCGTACTTCGTGAGCACTTCCGGCGTGTCCGTCTCCGGATCGACCGTGAACGTCGCGAGCTTCACCTTGGTCGCCTTCACGGCCTCCTGCACCTTCGCCATGTTCGCCGACACGCGCGGACACGGGCCTGTGCAGGTCGTGAACACGAAGTCGAGCACGAGCGCATGCCCGAGCAGCTCCTCGCGTGTCACCGGCTTGCCCGCCTGGTCGACGAGCGCGAACGCCGCGAGCTGCTCTCCGCGGAAGGCCGCGTCGGCGGCGACGTCGAGCTTCGTCACCGGCGCCTGCGCTTCGGTCTCACCCTGGCAGCCGCTGGAAACGAGCGCGGCGACCACGAGGGCCGCCGCGAGAAATCCCGTGCGTTTCCGCATCGATTCGTCCGATCCGGACTGTTCCGCTCAGTGGCCCGCGGCCGGAGCCGGGGTCTCTTCGGCGTGGTGCTTGGCCGGCGCGAGCGAGTGCCCGTGCGGCTTGCCGCGACCCTTGGCCGGGTGGTCGGGATCGAGGCCGTTGACGACCTCACCCGACTGGTCGATCAGGTAACCGACCGGGTAGTCGCGACGCGTGTTGAAGGCCGAGTCGGGCATGTTCGCGAACAGCACGACCGCGATCAGCGCCGGGGTCGGCAGGATCAGCGACCAGACGATCATCTTCTCGAACCGCATGTGCATGAAGTACATGAGGATCAGGAGGCCCTTCCAGACTGCGCAGACCAGCAGTCCGGCCCACAGGAGCCAGCGCGGCTCGCGCAGGAACATGCCCCACGCGACCTCGACGGCCGTGAGCACGAAGAGCACCACGAAGATGCGGAAGATGCTGTAACCCATGTCCTTGCCGTGTGCCATGTGCGTTCCTCCGCTCACATCAGGTAGACGATCGTGAAGAGCAGGACCCACACGAGGTCCACGAAGTGCCAGTAGAGGCCGGCGAGCTCGACCTTCATGTACTTTTCCTGCGGGATCTTGCGGAAGATCGCCGCGATCAGGATGCACAGGTTCCAGATCACGCCGACGGCGACGTGAATGCCGTGGAAGCCGGTCATCGCGTAGAAGGTCGACCAGAAGATGTCGACGTTCGGCAGGTTGCCGTCCTTGATCAGTTCCGTGTACTCGTAGGCCTGGATGCCGACGAAGATCGAGCCGATCAGGACCGTCAGCGCGAGCCACTTGATCAGGCCGCCGTTGTCACCGAGCATCGCGCGCTCGACGCCCTTCACCATCGTGGCCGAGCTGCAGATGAGGAAGAACGTGTTGAGCGCCGTGATGTCGACCGCCAGGCGGTCGGCCGGGTCCGGCCACGTCGCGGAGCCCATGCGCAGCACGATGTAGGTGCCGATGAGCCCCGTGAAGAACATGATTTCCGTCGCGAGGAACAGCCAGATCGCGAACTTGCCGCGGTTGACCGGCGGGCCGCTGTCGTAGTCGTAGATCGGGTGGTGCGGCCGGGGGGCGTCGACCGCCGGATCGTAGGCCGGGATGGCTGCGGGAGAGATGTTCATGGGACGGAAGGGAGGTCTAGAGGCTGCCCCGTGCGCCGATTGCGCGCACGAGCGGGTCCATCAGGGTGAGCGAATAGAGCGCGGGGACGTAGATCAGGCTGACGATCACGACCGTGCGCGCGCGGCCGCGCGACTCGCGCAGCGCGAACGCCGCCGAGGCCGCGACGTAGGCGAGGCCCAGCGTCAGCGCGACCACGACGTAGAACAGGCCCGCGGCTCCGGCGAGCGCCGGGAGCAACGAGATCGGGAGCAGCGCGAGGCTGTAGAGCAGCGCTTGGCGCCCCGCCATGCCTTCGGTGCGCGGCATCGCCGGCAGCATCTTCAGGCCGGCGCGCGCGTAGTCCTCGCGGTAGATCCAGGCGATCGCGAGGAAGTGCGGGAACTGCCACGCGAACAGGATCGCGAACAGGTACCAGCCCCACCCACCGGCCGCGCCGGCGACGGCGACGTACCCGAGCAACGGCGGCATCGCGCCGGGGATGGCGCCCACGGCCGTGTTGAGCGAGCTCACGCGCTTGAGCGGCGTGTACACGAGCACGTAGGCGACCATCGTCGCGAGAGTGAGCAGCGCCGCGAGCGTGTTGAAACGCAGCGCGAGGCCGAGCACACCCGCCACGGTCAGCAGCGTCCCGCCCCAGATCGCGTCGCGCGCGCGCACGCGGCCCGTGACGAGCGGCCGGCGCGCGGTGCGCACCATGCGTGCATCGGTGTCGCGCTCGAGCAACTGGTTGAAGATGCTCGAGGCCATGCCGACGAGGCCGATCCACACGCTCGCTTCCGCGAGGCCGAGCAGGTTGGCGCCCGAGCCGGACGCGAGCAGGCCACCGACGAACGCGGCGAAGCCCACCATCGCGGTGATGCGCGGCTTGACGAGCACGCCCCAGGCCTGCGCGAGCGTGAGCTCGACCGGCGGCGCCGTGACGATCGCGACGTTCTCTTTCGCGCTCACCGCGTCACCTCCAGGCCGGCCGCGGGCACCGTCGCCGCCTGCGGCACGAGCCGCCGCGAAATCCACATCGCCGCGGCGACCGTCGCCTGCAGCGTGAACGCGCCGAACAGCACGTGCGCCGTCGCCGAGATCGTCTCGGCGGTCGAGACCTCGGCCGTGAAGCCGCCGCTGACGAGCAGGATCGCGACCAGCGCGAGCAGCCCGAGCGCGACCTGCACGAGGATCAGCACGAACAGGCGCTTGGCCTGACTCGCCAGCTCCGCGTCGCGCACTTCGCGCAGCCCGCGCGCGAGCACGATCACCGCCCCGGCCGCGATCGCCGCGAAGGCGATGTGCGCGACGAGCGCGAGGTCGTTGCCCGTATGGCGCAGCCACGCCCCGAGGAAGATCTGCGCGAACACCGCGGCGATCGCGAGGCGCGAGGCGCGCGCGAGCCCGGCCGCGCGCGAGTGCTCACGGCCGCGCGAGGCCGCGAAGGCCGGGTCATTGAGCACCACGTTGGCCGCGAGGATCGCCAGCACGACCTGCGCGACGACGCCGTGCAGGAACGCGAGGTTCGGGCTGTTCTCCAGCACGCGGAACCCGCCGAGCGTGCCTTGCAGGCACACCGCGACGAGCCCGATCCACGCCCAGCGCACGCGCAGCGCGCCGGCCTGCGCACGGTGCGCCGCGATGACGAGCAGGATCGACAGCAGGCCGACCAGCGTGCCGAACAGCCGGTGGCTGTGCTCGCTGAACGTGCCCGCGTTGGCGAACCACTTCTCGATCGGGTACGCGAGCAGGAAGTGGTCGCCGTTGCCGCGGTCGAGCACCCACCAGCCGTCGATGGCCATGCCGGCACGCAACGTCGTCACGCTCCCGCCGAGCACCACCAGAGGCAGTGCGGCGAGCCACGTGCCGAGCGCGAGCCGGCGCGGCCAGGGCGAGAGGGTTTCCATCGCGGGAGCGTGAGCTGGAGCGCGCGGGCGCTCAGATCTTGCGCGTCTGCGGGATGTAGTCTTCTTCGACTTCGGGCGAGCCGAACTCGTAAGCGCCGCGGTAGACCTCGAGCTGGTGGTCGAAGTTGCCGTGGCCCGGAGGCGAGGGCGCGTCCCACTCGAGCGAAGCGGCCTTCCACGGGTTGCGGCCGACGCGCTTGCCCCAGAACATCGAGTGGAAGAAGTTCAGGACGAAGAAGATCTGCCACGCGAACATGCAGAAGGCCGAGATCGTGATGAACTCGTTGATCGGCTGCAGGTGCGCGTAGACGTCGTAGGCGTAGGGGTCCGCGGTGCGACGCATCAGGCCGGCCACGCCGAGCTGGTGCATCATGTAGAAGGTCATGTTCGTGAAGATGAACGAACCGACGAAGTGGATCTTGCCCACCGTCTCGTTCATCAGGCGGCCGAACATCTTCGGGAACCAGTGGTAGATGGCCGCGAAGATCGCGAACAGCGAGCCCGCGAACACCACGTAGTGGAAGTGCGCGACGACGATGTACGTGTCGTGGATGTAGATGTCGACCGGCGTCGCGGCCATCCAGATGCCCGACAGGCCGCCGATGATGAACATCGACACGAACGCGCAGGCGAACAGCATCGGCGTGCGCAGGTGGATGCGGCCACCCCACAGCGTGCCGAGCCAGTTGAACACCTTGATGGCGCTCGGCAGCGCGATCATGACCGTGCTGACCATGAAGGTCATGCCCAGCGCCGGGTTCATGCCCGACGTGAACATGTGGTGGCCCCACACGATGAAGCCCAGGCCCGCGATGGCGCTCATCGAGTACACCATCGGCTTGTAGCCGAAGATGGGCTTGCGGGCGTGGATCGCGAGGATGTCCGACGTGAAGCCCATCGCGGGCAGCACGAGGATGTACACGGCCGGGTGGCTGTAGAACCAGAACAGGTGCTGCCACAGGAGCGGCTGGCCACCGGCGGCGGCGGCTTCCGAGCCGTAGGCGAACGAGTCCGGCGTCAGGTTGTTGACCAGCAGGTTGGTCGGCGTGAAGAAGCCCGTGTTCAGCACGCGGTCGAGCAGCTGCATGATGCTGGCGGCCGTGAGCACCGGCAGCGCGAAGAGCTGCAGCAGCGACGTGATCATCAGGCCCCAGATCGAGAGCGGCAGGCGCATCATCGTGAGCCCCGGCGCGCGCATCTTGACGATCGTGGTCACGTAGTTGACCGCGCCCATCATCGAGCTGACGCCGACCCAGGTGAGGCCCATCAGCCAGCAGGTCTGGCCCGACAGCGAGCCCGGCGCCGCGGCTTCGATCGTCGACAGCGGCGGGTAGCTCGTCCAGCCGCCGGCCGCGTGGCCGCCCTCGACGAAGAAGCCGAGGATCATGAAGAAGAAGGCCGGGATCATGGTCCAGTACCCGAACATGTTGAGCTTCGGGAAGGCCATGTCGGGCGCACCGATCATGAGCGGAATCAGGAAGTTGCCGAACGCGCCCGTCAGCAGCGGGATCATCACGAAGAAGATCATGATGGTGCCGTGCATCGTGAACAGCATCGTGTAGAACTCGGGCGTGATGGCCCCGCCGGTGGCGGGGAACATCCAGGCGAGTCCCGGCATCGGGCGCCACGGCCACGCGAGCTGGTAGCGGATGGCCATCGCCATCATCCCGCCCAGCGCGAGGAACACGAGGCCCGAGAAGAGGAACTGCAGGCCGATCACCTTGTGGTCGACCGAGAAGATCCACTTGCGGAAGAATCCGAGCTCGTGGTGGTCGTGGTGCTCGCGCACCGTGCCGGGCTGGCCCTCACCGGGCTCGAGGTGCGACGTGTGCGGCGCGTGCGGGGCCGCGGGGGTTGCAACGGGGTTCATTCGCCCAGCTCCTTGCCGTTGGAGAACCACTCGGCCTTGATCTCGGACATGCGTTTCGCGAACTCTTCCTTCGACACGACCGTGACGCGGCCGGACATCTTGTAGTGACCCCAGCCGCACAGCTCGGCGCAGATCAGGTCGTAGATGCCTTCTTTCTTGGCCTCGAACCACATCGGAATCGTGTGGCCCGGCAGCGCGTCCTGCTTGAGGCGGAACTCCGGCACGAAGAAGCTGTGGATCACGTCGCGCGTGCGCAGGTTGAACACGATCTTGGTGTCCACCGGCACCACGAACTCCCACGAACGCTCGAGGTCATCGACCGTGCCGAGCACGCCGTCGTCGCCGGGATAGCGGATGCGCCAGTCGAACTGGCTCGCCCACACCTCCGCGATCGGCTTCTCGCGCGTGTACTCGCCGTCCTTGGGGAAGTTCCCCTCGAACTTGATGTCGGCCCACGTGCGCATCTGGATGAACGCGATGAACAGCAGCGCCACCGCGGGGATCGCGGTCCAGACCATCTCGAGCTTGTGGCTGCCGTGCGTGAACGCGCCCTTGGTCTCGTTCTTGGCCGAGTACTTGAACACGAACCAGGCGAGGCACACCTCCGTGACGATGAAGGTGAACGCCACCATGTACATGATGATGTTGAACAGCCGGTCGATCTCGCCGCCGAAGCTCGAGACGTTCTGGGGGAACCAGAGTTGCCAGCGGTCGGCTTCGACGAAGGTCCAGACCCCCAGGGCCGGGACGAGGAACAAGAGCAGCGTGAAGAGGTAGCGCATGGGTGGAGTTCCGTCCTCGGGCTAGTGCTTCTCGGTGCCGTGGCCGTCGCCGGAGGCCGGCGTCTCGCCGTGGGAGCTCGACTGGCCGTGCTCGTCACCGTGGCTCGCGACCTTGTGCGCGTGCTGGGGACGCTCGGAGATCGAGCCGACGTAGTGCACGAGGTGCCAGATGTCGTCGGAGGTCAGGGTGCTCGCCGCTTCGGGCATCGGCCCGCCGGCGATGCCGTTCTTGATGCGGCGGTACAGGTCGATCGGGCGGCGGCCGCCGCGGAAGATCCCGATGCGCAGGTTGCGCGGCAGGATCTCGTTGCCCCAGTCGTCCTTGTAGGTCGGCTTGAGCTTGCCGGTCTCCGGATCGAGTGCGAAGGCCGCGACACCGTCTCCGCGACCCTCGGGTCCGTGGCAGGAGAAGCAGTTGCCGGCCTTGGC
The DNA here is from genome assembly GCA_026692705.1 of Planctomycetota bacterium. Lineage (GTDB taxonomy): Bacteria > Planctomycetota > UBA1135 > UBA1135 > F1-120-MAGs118. The sequence continues at coordinate 8,480 of JAPLOE010000028.1, read as the reverse complement.
GTCCATGAAGAGCTCGCGGCCGCGCGCGATCGACTCCGGCGTCGGCAGCGGGACCTCGCCCTCGAACATCAGCGCCTTCTCGTCGGCCTTCTTCCACTTTTCCCAGACGGTCAGGTAGGCGTCGGCGACGTCGCCGGAGGTGAGCATCTCCTCCTCGCCGAAGGTCGAGACCAGGCTGCGCTCGACCATGCCGCGCATCGACAAGAGGCGCACGTAGTCGATGAGACCGTGCAGCTGCGCCTGCGAGAAGCGGCGGAAGCTCGGCATCGACGTGCCGGTCACGCCCTCGTCGAGGATGCGGTACAGGTCGGTGCGGCGCGGGACCGACTTGCCGACCGCCGTGAACTTGAACGTGCCGTGGCGGTAGTCGCGCGGGCGCGGGTTGAGGAACGGGGCCGTCGGGCCGTCGCCGCCGCCTTCGGGGCCGTGGCAGTGCAGGCAGTGCTGGCGGTAGAGCTCGGCCGAGGCCGACAGGCGCGGGTAGTAGCCCGTGAAGAGCTCCGCCGCGGCCTTCTTGAAGTCGTCTCCGCGCGCCTCTTCCGGCGTCTGCGCGCACAGCTCGTTCCACTTCTCGCGCAGGTCGGGCGTGAAGTCCTGGACGAACACGCGTCCCCACTGCCCGGCCTCGATCGCGGCGAGCTGGCGGCGCCAGTACACCTTGTTGTCGGCCTCGAGGCCCGCGAGGTCGACCTCGCCCGAGCCATCCTCGCCGACCGGGTAGGCCGGCCAGTTGGGGTTGAAGCCCTCGTCCTTCCACTCCGGCAGGAGCTGGAATTGCGGGTTTTCCGGCGTGCCGAACAGCATCGCGAGCGAGCCCGCGATGTTGGTCTGCACGTCGGCCGGGATCACCGGCTGCCCATCTTCGCCGAGCGCCTGGGTGGCGGCGCTCAGGCTGAAGTGGATCACCGGCCGCGCCGGCTTCTGGTCCTTGTCGAGCTGGCAGGCGCCGAGCCACGCGGCGAGGCCGGCGGCTGCGACGAGCGAAAAGCGGGGCGAAAGACGCATCGACTTAGGGCGGTCGCGGTCCGGCCAGAGACGCCGCTCCCGCTCGGGAACCCGAGCGAAACGGAGGGGCGGTCGCTGGTCGGGAGACGACCGGGGTAGGTGGAGACGAGGGGCACCGCGGGTGAGCGCGGACCCTCACGTGACTTCGAGATCGCGTGAGGTTTGCGCGAAGAGTACGAAGACTGCGGCATGAGTCAAGGACAACGACACCGCAGGGCCTCGTCCAAGTCCCCTCGGACCGTACGAACTTGTACGCACATTTCCAGCGCCGGAACGCCAAAGTCGGGCTCGCCGGCTGCTCCGTCCCCGGCGAATCGCCCGAAGGCGCCGCGCGGGCTCCACGGAGAGCGGAAACGCTGCGCCGCGGGCCTATGCTGCCGCCCGTGAAGACCGATCTCCTGCTCGAACGCCACCGCCGCGAAGGCGCTGAAGTCACCGCCGGTTCCCCGCCGCTCGTGCTCGCTTTCGGCGAGGTTCCCGACGAATACCGCGCCGGAACCGAAGGCGCGGCCCTGTTCGACGCGACGCGCCGCGAGGCGCTCGAGGTGAGCGGCCCCGAGGCCGTGGTGTTCCTGCACCGCCTGCTCGCCAACGCGGTCAAGACGCTCGGTGTCGGCGAAGGAAATCGCAACCTGCTGCTCTCGTCCAAGGGCAAGGTGCTGTTCGACTTCGAGCTCGCGCTCGTCGCCGCGGAACGTGTGCACCTTTCGCTCGCGCCGGGCCGGGCCGCGGGCCTGCTCAAGGCGCTCGACACCTACCATTTCAGCGAAAAACTGGCCTTCAAGGACGTGTCGGACGAGCACGCGCCGCTCGAGCTGTGCGGTCCGAGCGCGGCGGACCTCGTCGCGCGAGTCGCGGGCGTGACGCCGCCGACCGAGCTCTACCACCACGTTCAAGGCCAGTTCCGCGGAGCGCCCGTGCGCGTGACCACGCTTCCGGTCGCGGGCTCGCTCGGCTTCCGCATCGACGCCGGCCCCACACAAGTCGACGCTTTGTGGAGCGCGTTCCGCGAAGCCGGTGCCGTTCCCGCCGGTCGCATCGCGCACGACTGCCTGCGCGTCGAAGCGGGTGCCGCCGAGCAGGGTGTCGACGTCGACGACTCGATCTATCCGCAGGAAGCGCGGCTCGAGCGCGCCTTCTCGCTCGACAAGGGCTGCTACATCGGCCAGGAAGTCGTCGCCAAGATCGACACGTACGGCGGTCTCAACAAGCGCCTCGTCGCGCTGCGCATCTCGCACGACGACCCGCTGCCCGCCGGTACGCGCCTCCTGCGCGACGACGAAGGCGAGTGGCGCGACCTCGGCGTGATCACGAGCTGGGCTTACTCGTTCGTGCTCGACTCCGGCCTCGCTCTCGCCTACGTCAAGCGCCGCCACCAGGGCGCCGGCACGCGCTTCCACCTCGGCGACGCGCAGGGCTCGCTCGGCCAGGCCGTGATCGTCCCGCTCCCCGTCCGCCCGACCGCCCTCGCCCCCACCGGCGAGTTCGAAGCACCGGTCGCGAGCTGAGCGCGGCTACTTGATGACCTTGACGAAGCTCGGCGGCGTGCCACGCGCGCTGTCGAGCTCGATGCGCACGTCGAGTTCGATCGGACCGGCGGGAATGCGGCCGGAAATCAGCACGGGGACGCCCGACTCGGGGTGCATCCAGATCGAGATGTTGCCGTGCAGGCCGAACAGGCCCTGGAAGTCTTCCTCGCGGCCGGTCTCGGTCGCGGGCGGACGGGTCTTGAGCACGATCTCGACCACGTCGTAGTGGCCGGCGGAGACCTTCATGCGCCCGCGCTTGCCGCGCGAGAGCTCGACTTCCCACAGGCGATCGCGGTCGACCAGCGTGAAGACGGCGCTCGCCTTGCCCTGCGAGACCACGGTGCGCGCGAGCATCACCGCGGTGACCATGTCGACGGCCTTGGCCGGGATCTCGCGGTCGCGCGGGTCCTTCCAGATGCGGTGCTCGCCCGCCTTGCAGCCCGTGCAGTGCGCGCGGTCGTTCCAGAAGAACGTCGGGTCGACGAAGTGCGCTTCGTCCTTGCAGGACTTGCAGTGGCCGTCGTTGCGGTAGCTCGCGGTCGGCACGCCGTCCTTGAGGCCGAGCGAGAGCTCGCGCCGCCGGTTCTCGGTGCCGCGCTGGATGCTCTCGTGCTTGAGCTGCGGGAACGACACGGGCTGGAAGCGCGTCTGGATCGTCTCGTCGAGCGTGTAGACCTGGTACTCGCCGCGCGCGCGCGCGCTGACGAGCGCCTGCTCCATCGAGCGCTCCTCGTCGAAACTGATCTCCGTGTCGCCCGGCCGCGCGAAGGGGCGCACGACCGAGGTCATCGCGACGCGGCCGACCTCGGGCTCGCCGAGGATGCCGAGGTCGATCGAGACGATGTACTCGAGCTCCTCGTCGCGCGGGAAGTGCACTTCCTGCTCGCCTGGGCCGCGGTCGAGGATCAACGGGCCACGCAGGACGGTGTCGGAATTCTGCGGGAGCAGCGGCACGGGCAGCGCATCACCGGCCGTGGCCTGCGCGGACGCCGAGCCCGCGAGCGCCAGCGCCACCAGCAGCGCCGCGGCGAAAATGCCGTGCTTTTCCATGCTTGCGGGGAGTTCTAGCGCTCCGACCTGCGTCGCTCTACGACCATTTCCGCTTCACGTTCGGCGACACGCGCCGGCGACAGGCCCTGCGCCTTCGACTGGGCGAGCACGTCGGCGACGACCGACCCGACACGCGCGGCGATGCGCTCGATCGGCTCGCGCACGCCGTCGAGATGGAAGCGCGCGCCGCGGATCAGGGCGCCGGAGTTGATCGCGAAATCCGGCACGTAGAGCACGCCGCGCTCGTGCAATTGCTCGCCATGGGCGGGGCTCGCGAGCACGTTGTTGGCCGCGCCCGCGACGATGCGCGCGCGCAGGCGCAGCACCGACAGGTCGTGCAGGATCCCGCCCAGCGCGCAGGGCGAGAAGACGTCGCAGGGCGTGTCGAACTCCGCCGACGGGTCGATGCGCTCGATCCCGGCCGAGCGCACGAGACCTTCGGCGCGCTCGGAGTCGAGGTCGCTCGCGAGCACGCGCGCGCCCCAGCCGCGCAGGGCCAGCGCGACGCGTGAGCCGACCTCGCCGAGCCCTTGCACGACGATCGTGCGGCGCGGCCAGTCCTCGGAGCCGTCGAGGTGCCGCAGCGCCGCCGCGATGCCCGCGACCACTCCGGCGGCGGTCGATTCCGCGAGCTCGCCCGGACCTTCCGGCCCCGGGTCGGTGACGAAACGCGTGCGTTCGGCGACGCGCGCGAGCTCCTCGGAGTTCGTGCCGACGTCCGGCCCCGCGTAGTAGCGCCCCGCGAGGCGCTCGACGACGCCGCCGAGGAAGCGGTAGCCCTGCTCGAGGTCGAGCTCGGGCCGATCGAGCAGCACCATCTTGGCGCCGCCGGCCGGCAGTTTCGCCAAAGCGCATTTGTAGGTCATCGCCCGCGCGAGCCGCATGCAGTCGCGCAGCGCCGAGGCCTCGTCGTAGTAGCTCCAGCGACGAATCCCGCCGAAGGCACGGCCGGGGGTCGAGTCGTGCAGCGCGAGGAAGGCCCGCAGGCCGGAACGGCGGTCGTGCAGCGCGACGATCTCCTCGAAACCGTCGCGTGCAAGCTGGTCGAGGAGCTCGAACGTCACCCCGCGAGGGTAGCCTCTCCACGCCCCGATTGCCCGCGCGCAGGGAACGACCCGCGCGCGCGGGAAGATCGGGCGCCGCCGATCGTCGCTTCCGCTGCCTGCCCCCACTTCCGGGTCCCTCGCCTCGTGCGTCACCTCCACCTCGTGCCGAACCCCCACGCCACCCCCACGCTCCGGCGCCTCGCCGCTCCCGTCCTCGCCCTCGGTCTCTTCGTGGCGGGCTGCGCCTCGACCGGCGACAAGCCGGTTCCGGGGACGCCCGAGAAGGATCCGGTGCGCCCCACCCTGCGCGAGGAAGCGCCGATCGGCATGTTCCTCGCCGAGGCGGACTCGGCCATCCAGAACTGGTGCAACCTCGCGCTGACCGCGAACACCCCGGCGCGCAAGAACCAGATGCGCATGCTCGAGGAGGTGCTCAACGACCGCATGTCGCGGCGCTGCGACGAGCTCGTGCGCGAGCTGTCGAGCGGCCCGCCGATCAACCGCATCCGCGCCGCGGCTGCGCTGGGTTTCTCGGGCAAGGCCGAGGCGCAGTCGCCGTTGCTCGCGGCGCTCTCCGACCCGCAGCCCGACGTCGCGCACAACGCGCTGCTCGGCCTCGCGGTGCTCGCGCGCGCCGACACGCCGCTCGACGAGATCTGCCGCCGCGCCGAGTTCGACTCCGACCCGCAGACGCGCGCGCAGGCCGCCTTCGCGCTGCGTGCGATCGTCAACTCCGGCGGCACCGGCGAGTGCGCGCGTGGCACCGCCCGCCGCGGCCTGTCCGACACCGAACCGTTCGTCCGCTCGCAGTGTGCGCTCGTGCTGGGACTGCTCGCCGACGGCGAGAGCGTTCCGGCGCTGACCGGCATGCTCAAGGACGAGTTCGCGCACGTCCAGAGCGCCGCCGCCGAGGGCATGCTCCTGATGGTCGAGCGCGACGCCACCCAGAAGGGCCCGGTCGGGCGTGCGCTGGTGTCCACCTGGCTCGAGGCGCGCTCGAAGGACCCGCTCAAGCGCATCTCGATGGACACGCTCGTGCAGATCTCCGACGTCAACTACGGCGACGACGTGATGTTGTGGAGCGAGTGGGCCAAGCGCCTGCCGTGAGCCGTGGCCCTCGCGCGCGGACGGCGACGGGCGCGTAGAGTGGAGGCATGACGGGAGCCAAGCGAACGAGCGCCAAGGCGGCGCGTTTCACGGAGTCGGTGATCCGCGAGATGTCGCGCGTCTGCGCGCGCGAAGGTGGCGTGAACCTCGCGCAGGGCTTCCCCGACTTCGCGGCGCCCGCGCCGATGAAGGACGCGGCCTGCCGCGCGATCCAGGCCGACATCAACCAGTACGCGGTCACGTGGGGCGCGCCGCGGCTGCGGCAGGCGATCGCCGCTCGCACGAGCGCCTACAACGGCATCCCGACCGATCCCGACCGCGACGTCACCGTCTGCTGCGGCGCTACCGAAGCGATGATCGCCGCGCTGCTCGCAGTGCTCGATCCCGGCGACGAAGTGGTGATCTTCGAGCCGTTCTACGAGAACTACGGCCCCGACTGCGTCCTTTCGGGCGCCACGCCTCGCATGGTGCGGCTCGCCGCGCCGGACTGGAGTCTCGACGAGACGGCGCTGCGGGCCGCGCTCGGCCCGCGCACGCGCGCGATCGTCGTCAACACGCCGCACAACCCGACCGGCAAGGTCTTCACGCGCGCGGAACTGGAAGTGATCGCGCGCCTGTGCGTCGAGCGCGACCTGCTCGCGATCACCGACGAGATCTACGAGTACATCCTCTACGACGGCACCGAACACGTCTCGCTCGCGACGCTGCCGGGCATGCGCGAGCGCACGATCACGATCAGCGGGCTCTCCAAGACCTGGAGCGCGACCGGCTGGCGCATCGGCTGGTGCATCGCCCCGCCCGAGATCACGTCCGCGATCCGCAAGGTGCACGACTTCCTCACCGTCGGCGCTCCCGCCCCGCTGCAGGAAGCCGCGGCCGACGCGCTCGGCTTCGGGCCCGAGTACTTCACGAACCTCGCGCGCGACTACCGCGAGCGCCGCGACCTGCTCGCCGCCGCGCTGCGCGAGACCGGCTTCGGCGTACACCTGCCCAAGGGCGCGTACTACATCATGACCGACATCGCGGGCCTGACCTCGAAGGACGACGTCAGCTTCGCGATGGAACTCGTCGCCAAGGGCGGAGTGGCCTGCGTGCCGGGCTCGAGCTTCTTCCTCGATCCCGCCGACGGCCGTCGCATCGTGCGCTTCTGCTTCGCGAAGAAGCGCGAGACGCTCGAACGAGCCGCGCTGGTGCTGCGCGAGCGGCTGGGCCGGAGGTGAGCATGCTGGCGCTGCTGCTGTCGCTCGCCCTCGTCGCGCAGGGTCAGGAAACGCCGGAGAAAACGGCACTTTCCGTCGTGCAGGCGCCCTCGGGGGCCGAACGCCTCGCCGCGCTGCCGCCGCGCGCCCGCATCGCCGGCCTGCAGGGCTTCCAGAGCATCTCGACCATCACGTTCGCGGATCCCAAGGCGCGCGCACACACGCTCGACGCCACGTTCGTGTTCCCCGAGCGCGCGCGCTGGACGATCGCACCCGCCGGCGGCCGCGCGGGCGAGCGCCACGTCGTCTACCGCTGCGGCCCGGCCTTCTTCGAGCTGCCCGCGCAGGCGAACGCGGCGCGACTGGTGAGCGCCGCCGGCGCGGGCGACGCGCAGTGGCGCACGAGCCTCTCGTCGGTCGAGGCGCGGCGCGCGCTGTTCCTGTGGCCCGACGGCTTCGAGTGGCGCGGCGAAGGCCCGCGGCGCGAGGCGACGCTCGACGGCGGCGAGAAGCTCGTCGCCGAACTCGGCCCCGACGGCCGCCCGACGTCGCTTTCGGTCGTGGCCGAACGGACGCAGCTCGAGCAGTACCGCACGATCCGCTGGCGCGAGCGCGCCGGCCGCTTCTGGCCCGACACGTTCGAGCTCGCGCTCGACGGCACGCTGCTGTGGAGCGAGAGCGTCGCGACGCTCGAGACCGCCGTGCGTGTGCTCGACCAGTTCTTCCTGCCCGCCGAGCTGCGCCCCGCGACCGCCGACGCCGGCCCGCGCCGCGCGACGCCCGTCGACGTCCCGCTCTCCCACGTCCTGCGCGTTCCGTTGCCCAAGGACACCGCGTGGACCGAGGTCGAGGCGCTCTGGCGAGCCGCGTTCGAGCCTTTCGCGAAACCCGCCGACGGCGGCTGGCGCCTCGAAGGTGGTTCGTGCGTCGAGCTCGGGCCCAAGGCCGAACCGGTCGCGATCCTCCTGCGCTTCAAGCCGGGCGCGGGCCCCGCTCCCAAGGACGTCGCGACGCTGGCCGAGCACGGCGCGCTCGCGGTCGGCATCCCGCCGTCGCCGGCGACTCCGATCGACCTCGCGGGCGAGCTCGCGAACCTCGTCCGCTCGGCGCCGGCGAACGCCCGGCCCGGGGCCGCCTTCGCGCGCTTCTCGGGCGCCCCGAGCCTCTCCGGCGCCGGCCTGCAGCTCTACCTGCCGCTCGAGGCCGGCCAAGAGCTGCGCTGACTGTCGCGAACCCGGGCTTTTGTCCTCTGGGGAGGACGCGCGCCCCGGTCGAAAGGCCTTCTGGCCCGCCTGCGGCCCCCCCACGGCTCCGGCACCGCTTTTGCTCCACTTGCCCCGCGGCGCGTCGCCTCTTCCACGCGCCGACGGAGAATCGAACATGACCCGCCCCATCTACCGCAACCTCGCGCTCCTGCTCTCGCTCCTCATTGCGCTGCCGAGCTTCGGCCAGAACCGCGACCGGCACGGCAATGGCGGCGGCGGCGGCGGTGGCGGCGGCCAAGGCCGCGGCAGCCAGGGTGGTGGCAGCCAAGGCGGCGGCTC
>JAPLOE010000027.1 GCA_026692705.1 Planctomycetota bacterium | reverse complement strand
GCGCGCGACGAGGCCAAGGCCGCGCTGGGGCAGGACGACATCACGCCCGAGCGCAAGGCCGAGCTCGAGGCGCGCATCACGCGTTTCGACGCCGTGCTCGCCGACCCGCGCGAGCTGCGCGTGCAGGTCGTGCTCGGCATTCCCGGCGAGCTCGACGGCAAGCGCACGCTCGTGCGCAAGAACTGGCGCGCCGGCGCCGAGTACTTCTATCCCGCGAGCACGATCAAGCCGCTCGCGGCCGTGATCGCGCTCGAGCGCATGCACGAGCTGCAGCGCAAGGAGGCGCCCAAGCTCTCGCTCGACACCCCGCTCGGCTTCTGGGGCGAGCGCCGCGGCGGCCCGATCCTCTCGGCCGACGCCGACAACCTCGACGGCGGCAAGCTGACGCTGCGCCACCTGATCCGCGAGGCGCTGATCGTCTCCGACAACGAGTCCTTCAACCGCCTGTACGAGTTCTGCGGCCAGACGCGGCTCAACGAAGGGCTGTGGAAGTCCGGGATCCGCTCCGCGCGCATCCTGCACAGGCTCTCGGTGCGCATGTCGCTCGTCGACAACCGCCGCACGCCGGCGATCGAGCTGCGCCTCGCCGAAGGCCCGATCACGCTGCCCGAGGAGACCGGCACGCTGACCCTGTCGCACGTCGAGGACCGCGAGACGGTGCTCGTCGGCAAGTCGCGCATGGAAGCCGACAAGCTCGTGCCGGGCCCGATGTCGTTCATCGCCAAGAACGGCGTCAGCCTGGTCGAGCTGCAGACCGCGCTCGCGCGCATCGTGTCGCCGGAGCTCAGCTTCGAGGGCGAGCCCTTCGCGCTCGATTCCGAGGACCGCACGCTGCTGCTCGAGGCGCTCTCGACCTTCCCCGCCGACTCGAAGAACCCCAAGTGGGACCGGGCGCAATTCCCTGACGATTTCGCCAAGTTCTTCCTCGGCGGCGCGACGCGCGTGATCCCGCGCGAGCGGCTCGTGCTCTACAACAAGGTTGGCCTCGCCTACGGCTTCACGATCGACAACGCGTACATCGGCGACCGCGCGAGCGGGAAGGGCTTCTTCCTCGCCGCAACGATCTACGCCAACTCCGACGGCACGATCGACGACGGCAAGTACGACTACGAGACGCTCGCCATTCCGTTCCTCAACGACCTCGCCGAGATCTGCACGCGCGAGATTCTCGGCGGGAAGTGAGCCCGTGAGACTCGGCCTCTCCTGCTTCGCGCTCGCTCTCGCGCTCGGCGCCTGCGGCGGCTCCGGAGCCGAGCCCGCCGAACCCGAAGCGGCGAGCCCCGACGCTGCGGCGCCGCAGGAGGACGCTCCGTCCGTTCCCACGCGCGCTCCCGCCGCCGATTCGCGCCGCGCCGCCACGTCGGAGCCGACGGCGAGCGCTCCGCGCGTCGACGACACGGTCACCGCAAGCCTCGAGGTCGAGGTGCGCTGGTCGGATTCCGGCCTGCCGGCCGTCAACGTCGGCGTGCGCGCGTACCTGCTCGATTCGCTGGCTCCGCACGCGTTCTGGCGCGAGTTCCGCACGGACGCGGGCGGCGTCGCGACGCTGCGCGACGTGCCCGTCGGTCGCTTGCGCATCGAGGGCGACCGCTCGGGTTCGGTCGAGTTCACCCTCGCTGCGGCCTCATCCCAGCGCGCGCGGCTCGAGCTCGCGCCCGGTCGGCTGATGCGTGGCCGCGCGGTCGATACCGAGGGCAAGCCGGTCGCGAATGCGGAGCTGTGGATCCTGCGCCAGGGCCAGCGCGACGGCCAGAAGGTCGGCGAGGCCGACGCCATGGGCACGTTCCAGCTCGCGGGCGCCGCCGAGGGCACGCGGCTCTACGCGCGCCATCGCGACCGTTCGCCGTCGGTGCCCTACGCCGTGCCGTCGCCGGGCGCCGCGAACGTCGAGATCCGGCTCTCGCTCGGACTTTCCGGCGGTCTGGTGCTCGGGCAGGTCGTCGACCGCGAGGACCGCGCCATCGCCGGGGCCGCCGTCGCGCTCGAGCCGCGCACGATCGCCGCAGGCGAGCCCGCCCCACGCGCCACGCTCGTCACCGGCGCCGACGGCCGCTTCCAGTTCGACGGCGCCGAGCCGTCGCTCTCGCGCCTGATGGTGATGCACCCCGACTTCGCGCACTTCCACGAGGAACTCCCGGTCGTGCCCGGCACGCGCACCGAACGCATCGTGAGGCTGGTGGCGGGCGTGCGCGTCGCGGGCGCCGTGCGGAAGTCCGACTCGTCACCGGCGAGCGGCGTGGAGATCGTCGTGCACGGTCCTGCGGAGTGGCTGGAGCTCCGCACGCTGACGGGCAAGGGTGGCGAGTTCACGCTGCGCGGCGTCGGCTCGGGCCCGCTGCGCGCGCGCATCGGCGAGTTCGAGTCGTCGACGCTCGTTCCCGCGGGCCTCACGCACGCCTGGAACCCGATCCTGCGCTGAGAACTCGCGGAGAAATGAGCTCGCGAGCTCTCAAACTCCGCTACGGCGCGCTGCTCTCGAGGAAGGCGCGGAAGCGGGCGGCGTTGGCGTCGACGGTGGCCTTGGGGCCGAGCAGGCGCACGTAGTAGGGACCGAACTCGCTCTCGATCACCGCGCCGAGCAGCTTCCAGCCCGGCTCGTTCCAGCGCTCGCCGGAATCGGGCGTCTTTTCGGCGACGCAGGTGCCCTCGAGCTCGGCCTCGGTCACGGCGCGGCCGCCGATCTTCGAGTTCGAGAGCTTCAGCCGCTCGCGCGAGTTCGTGCCGTCGGGCTGCGTGAACTGCTGCGACCAGCGGGTCCACTGCGCCTCGATCGGTCCCAGCCCGATCGCGCCGCGGTAGAGCACGAGCAGCTCCGCATCCTGCGTGTCGCCCTCGACGTGCGGCACGCGCAGCTCGTGCTTGCGCAGCGGCACTTTCGGGCTCAGCACCTCCCACTCGTCGGGGACGCGGAACGTGAGCTCGGTCTTCGGCGCCGGTTTCGGCGCGTTTTCGGCCGGTTTCGCCGTCGCCGCGCCGCCGGGCGCCTCGACGCGGCCCGTCGGGGCCTCGCTCGCGGCACTCTCGGGCGCGGCGGCCTCGATCGGAACCTCCTGCGATTCCTTGCAGCCGCAAGCGACCACCAACAGCAGCGCGGTCAGGCGTCTCATGCTCTCGTCTCCTTGCGCGGGACAGCGAGAACGTAGCCGTAGAACGTCGCGATGACGAGCCCCGAAGGCGCGAACCACGGCCATTCGACTTTCCAGCCCTGCGTCGGGATCCACAGCACGAGCGCACAGCCCAGCGCGAGCGCCAGCGTGCGCGCGAGCGTCGTCGCGAGCGCTTCGGGCCTGCGGACGACCCGATTCAGGATCCACGCGAGCGCGAGCAGCGCCACTCCCCCACGCAGGGCGACGAACGTCCAGGGCTCGTGCCACGCGATGCCGAGCACCGCGAGAACGGACAACATGCTGGCGTAGCCGAGCCCGCTCGCGTCGATGCGCCGGCCCGCGAAGTAGGCGAGCGCGAACGTCGCCAGCACGGCTCCCTGCGTGTAACCAGGCATCGACAGCGCGAGGTTGAGCACGTCCTTGAAGCGCTCGTCGCGCTGCACGACCTCGCACAGCGCCGCGATCACGCACAGGAGCACTCCGAAGCCGAGCACGAGCAGCTTCGACGCGCGCAGCGCACGCTTCTCCGCCTCCGGCGTCTCCGGCACCTTGCCGCGCAGCACGAAGGCCGTCATCACCGTCTGCGACAGCGCCGCGAGGATCGAGTCGAGGCTCGAGATCGCTGCCGCGAAGGCGCCCGCGATGATCAGGCCACGCACGCCCGCCGGCAGCACCTCGACGATGAAGATCGGGAAGATGCGGTCGGACTTCTCGGCGTACAGCGCCGCCGCCGTGCCCGACAGCGGATGCTGCGTGTAGTACGCGTGCAGCGCGATGCCGAGCAGCGCCACCGACACCGCGACGGCCATCGACAGGTAGCTCGCGAGCATCGCCTTCTGCGCGTCGCGCTTGTTGCGGCAGCAGAACACGCGCTGCGCCATCAGCTGGTCGGTGCCGAAGACGCCGACGCCGACGAGCGTGTTGGCGATCAGCGCGGCCCAGATCGTGTTGGCCTTCGCGAAGGTCGGCTCGAAGTCGAAGAAGCGGAACTTGTTCGCCTCGCGGCCCAGCTCGACCACCGTCGCGACGCCGCCGTCGACGCTCGACACCGCGTAGAAGGCCGACACCACGATCGCCGCGAGGAAGATCAGGAACAGCACCGCGTCGGTCCAGATCACCGTCGCCATGCCGCCGGCCCAGGTCCACAGGATCGCGACGATCCCGATCGCCGCGATCGCGGCCCACAGGCCTGGCACGCCCGTCGCGCGCTCGAAGGCCGCGAACTCGTCGTACAGCACGACCTGCAGCACGATGCCCGTCAGGTACACGCGCGCCGCCTGCCCGAGCACGCCGCCGATCGAGAACAGCACGGTGGTGATCGTGCGCGCGCGGGTCCCGAGCGCGTTCGCCATGTAGTCGTAGGGGCTGTAGATCTCCTCCTCGAAGTACTTCGGGATCAGCCACAGCGCGACGATCCAGCGCGCGAGGAAGAGCCCGATCAGCCCGAGCTGCAGGTACGTGATGTTGCCGCCGGGATTGAACACCGTCGCCGGCAGGCTGATCAGCGTCACCGCGCTGATCTCGGTCGCGATGATCGACGCGCTGACCGCGTACCAGGGCAGCGTGCGGCCGCCGAGGAAGAACTCGCGGATCGTGGCGGGCTTGCCCGCGCTGATCTTGCCGATCCAGTGGGTCAGGGCGAAGAGCCCCAGCACCACCACCCAGTCGATCCAGTTGAAGCCGCCCGCGAGGGCCGCCTGCGATCCCTCAGACACGCTCACGGCTCCATGCGTTCAGGGCCAGCGCGGCGGCGCCGAGCGCGGCTGCGTGTTCGAGCTTCGAGACGTGCACGAGCTCGCGCCGGCGCCGGCCCGCACCGCCGTCGGGCGGATAGTGCGCGTCGAGCCCGGTGCGGCGCAAGTGCGCATCGAGCGCGTTCTCGAAGCTCGCGCGCAGCGCACCCTGCGTGCGAGCGTCGTCGAGGAGCCGTCCGAGTTGCTGGCCGACGAGCACGCGCTCGAGCAGCTGCGGCGCGGGAATGCCCACTTCCGGCGGAATGCCGACCGCGAGCGCGACCATGCGGTGCCCGACCAAGTGCGCGAGCGCCTCTCCGACCGACTCGAACAGCTCCCGCGCGCGCGGGTCGCGACGCAGGCGTTCTTCCGGCAGCCGCTCGTCCTCGAGCGGCAACTCGAACCCCGCGATCTCCGCCCAGCGCCGGTTGATGCCGCTCGCCGCGAGCCAGCTCTCCAGCGGCGCGTCGTTCCAGCGCATGCGCCACGCACGCGGAAACCACGCCTCGACCGCATCGATCGTGACGAGTTCCCCCGCCAGCACGAGCGACTCCGCGAGTCCCGTTCCGCCGCCGACGTAGTACGCGTTGCGCACGCCGACGAGCCCACCGGCCTCCGCGCACTGCTCGCCGATGCCCGCGCACAGGCCATCGCTCTCCAGCGCGACGATCGGCGCCGCGAGCTCGACGCCTTCGCTCTCGACGAGCCGCGTCAGTTCCTCGACGAACTCCGGCACGCGCGGCCCGTTGAGCGCGAACGCGATGCCGCGCCGGTCGGGCGTCTTCGCGCCGGGGAACGCGATGCCGACGAGCACGCGCGCGGCCGCACGCGCGCGCGCGACCTCGACCAGGCAGCGTGCCGTCGACTCGACCCACGCCCAGCCTTGCTCACGCTCCGCCGGCGTCACGGCGCCGAGGTCCTCGACGCTCGCGAGCCCACGCTCCGCCGGCGTCTCGAAACCCGGCACGCTGCGGTGGCGAGCCTTGGCGACGCGCTGTCCGGCGCGCAGGCGCACGCTCCCGCCCGTCTGCACCGTCGTCACCTCGACCGCGCGCACGTGCGTCGCGCCGCCGTCGATCCCGACGAGCTGCATCGACAGCGGAAGCCGGCGCGAGAGGCGAAGCTCCATGGCCGCAGGATGGCACTCCATCCCCGCGTTGCAAAGGGGCCACTCGCACCGGAACGAGCGCGCCCTCGCCCCACACGTCGGTGGAGCGAGGGCGCGCTTGGTTTCCGGCCCGGACTAGCGCTTGATCGCGCCGGTGTAGATCTGGCGCGGGCGGCCGATCTTGAACTCGGGATCGCGGCGCGACTCGAGCCACTGCGCGACCCAGCCCGGCATGCGGCCGAGGGCGAACATCACCGTGAACATGTTCGTGGGGATGCCCATCGCCTTGTAGATGACGCCCGAGTAGAAGTCGACGTTCGGGTAGAGCTGGCGCTTGACGAAGTACTCGTCGGACAGCGCGATCTCCTCGAGCTTGCGCGCGATCTCGAACAGCTTGGCCGACGGGCTGCCGGCCGGCACGCGGGCCAGGATCTGCTCGCAGTACTTGCGCAGGATCGTGGCGCGCGGGTCGTAGCTCTTGTAGACGCGGTGGCCGAAGCCCATCAGGCGCGTCGTGTCGTTCTTGTCCTTGGCGCGCGTGACGAAACGCTCGGCGTTGCCGTCGTTCTGCGCGATCCATTCGAGCATCTCGATCACCTTCTGGTTCGCGCCGCCGTGGAGCGGGCCCCACAGCGCGCTGATGCCGGAGCTGATCGACGCGAACAGGTTGGCCTGGCTCGAGCCGACCATGCGCACCGTCGAGGTCGAGCAGTTCTGCTCGTGGTCGGCGTGCAGGATCAGGAGCAGGTCGAGCGCCTTGGCGTACAGCGGGTCGACCTCGTAGTCCTCGCACGGCGTCGCGAACATCATGCGCATGAAGTTCGAGCAGTAGTCGAGGTCGTTCTGCGGGTAGATGAACGGCTGGCCGATGTAGTGCTTGTACGAGTAGGCCGCGATCGTCGGCATCTTCGCCAGGAGCCGGATCATGGTCTTGTGGATCGTGTCGTCGCTCTCCGGCTCCTGATAGAAGGTCGCCATCGCCGCGACGGCGGCCGCGCACACCGGCATCGGATGCGCGTCCTTGGGGAACGCGTTGAAGAAGCGCGCGAAGTTCTCGTGCAGCAGCGTGTGGTGCACGATCTCGTCGGAGAAGGCCTCGAGCTCCGGCTTGGTCGGCAGCTCGCCGTAGATCAGGAGCCACGCGACCTCGAGGAAGCTCGAGTTCTCGGCGAGCTTCTCGATCGGGTAGCCGCGGTAGCGCAGGATCCCCTTCTCGCCGTCGATGAACGTGATCGCGCTCTTGCAGGCGCCCGTGTTCGCGTAACCGGGGTCGTAGGTGATCAGGCCCGTCTTGGCGCGCAGGTTGCGCACGTCGATGGCGACCTCGCCCTCGGAGCCCTCGATCAGGGGCAGGTCCACGGTCTTGCCGTTGTAAGTGAGCGGGATGGAGGTTTGGGCGGTGGCCATCGGCTGGGCGGACATGGGGAACGCGTCGCTGGAGATTCGGGCGGGGTGCGGAAACTTCTGCGGAGTGTAGCGGGTCGGACGGGCCCGGCTCCACTCCGCACTGGGGCTAGCTTCGACCAAGTTCAGGTGGAAACTTCTCCCGCAGGGCCTTGGGCTCGCGCTTGTCCCGGCCCCCCCGCTCTCTAGAATCCTCGCCCCTCCTAACGAAAGAGCCCTTCCCCATGCCCCGGACCCAAAAAGTCGTGGCGGTCCTCCCGGCGTACAACCTCGAGAAGGGCATCGCCGAGATCGTCCGCCGGACGCTGCCCTTCGTCGACCACGTCGTCGTCACCGCCGATGCCTCCAAGGACGGCACCGCCGCCGCCGCCCGCGCCGCCGGGGCCACCGTGCCCGAGCCCGAGATGGTCCGCGGCAAGGGGTACGCCCTGATCAAGGGCGTCGAGGCCTCCAAGCAGTTCAAGCCCGACATCGTGATCGTGATGGACTCCGACGGCCAGCACCTGCCGGAAGAGATCCCGGTGCTCCTGAAGCCCTTCGAGGAAGGTCCGGTCGACATGGTCGTCGGTAGCCGCATGCTCGGCACGCTGCGCACCTCGACGATCAACAAGTTCGGCAACTGGGGCCTGAAGTGCATCTCCTTCGCGGTCACCTGGCGCTGGCTCACCGACACCGAGTCGGGCTTCCGCGCCTTCAAGGCCGAGCGCCTCTACACGCTCAAGCTCTCCGCGCGCGGCTACGAGATCGAGAGCGAGCTGCTCCTGCGCGCCCTGCACGCGGGCTTCAAGTACAAGGAGGTCCCGATCCACGTCCCGTTCGCCGTCCCCGGCGTCACGGTGTGGGATGGCCTCAAGGTCGGCTGGTACAAGGTCAAGAACGGGCTCAAGCTGCGCCTGGGAATGGACTTCTAGGGATGGATTTCAGCTCGATCGAGAGCCGCGCCCGCGCCGCCAAGGCCGCCGGGCAGGAAGTCGTGCTCGTCCTGGGCCTGGGTTTCGTCGGCACGGCCGTCGCGGGCAACCTCGCGCGCGCCGAGGGCGCCTCGAAGCGGCTCTTCTTCGTGATCGGGCTCGATCGCGACGACGAGCCCGGCCGCGCGAAGGTCGCGCGCCTCGACCAGGGCAGCTCGCCCACCTACGCCAACGACCCGAGCCTCGAGCGTGTCATCCACGAGGCCTGCACAGTCTCGAAGAACCTCGTCGGCTCCAACGACCCGCGCTCGATCGGCCTCGCCGACATCGTCGTGTCGTGCATCAACCTCGACGTGCAGCGCGATGCGGGCCAAGTCGACAAGCTCGTCGTCCCGACCGAGGGTTACGCCGCCGCGATGCGCATGGTCGGCGCCCACATGCGGCCGGGCACGCTCGTGACGGTCGAGAGCACGCTCCCGATCGGCCTGTGCGACCGCGTGCTGTACCCCGCGTTGTGCGAGGGCCAGAAGAAGCAGGGCGTCGACGTCGCGAAAAACCCGCCGAAGCTCGCCTACTGCTACGAGCGCGTGATGCCGGGGCCCGATTACCTCGACAGCGTCAACAACTTCTGGCGCGCCTACGCCGGCATGGACGCCGCGAGCGCCGACGCCGCGCGCGACTTCCTCGCCAAGTACGTCAACATCGAGAAGTTCCCGCTCTGGCGCCACAAGTCGACGCGCGCCGCCGAGATGGCGAAGCTGCTCGAGAACAGCTACCGCGCGACCAACATCGCGTTCATCGAGGAGTGGGCCAAGCTCGCCGAAGGCGCCGGCGTCGACCTGTTCGACATCGTCAAGTCGGTGCGCATGCGCAAGGGCACGCACGACAACATGATGCTGCCGGGCCTCGGTGTCGGCGGCTACTGCCTGACGAAGGACGCGCTGCTCGCCAAGTACGGCGCGGAAAAACTGCTCGGGCTCGACATCGCGATGCCGTTCTCGCGCAGCGCGATCCTCACCAACGAGGCGATGCCGATGCGCGCCGTGCGTTGGGTCGAGGAGCACTTCAAGGGCGCGCTCGCGGGCCGCAAGGTCGCGCTCGTCGGCGTCACCTACCGTCCCGGCGTCAACGACACGCGCAGCACGCCGAGCGAGATCGTCGGTCGCGCGCTGATGGCGAAGGGCTGCAAGGTCGCGGCCTACGACCCGCTCGTCAGCCACTGGGACGAATGCCCCGAGATCGCGGTGGCGCAGAACCCGCAGCCGGTCGTTCACGGCGCCGACGCCGTGATCATCTGCCTGCCCGACCCGCTCTACCGCCCGTTCCTCGCCGAGCTGCTCAAGAAGGAACTCTCGAGCGGCGCCATCGTCATCGATCCCTGGAACATGGTCGTCGACGCCTGCGCGGCCGACTTCGTGCGGCGCGACATCACGCTCAAGGTCTACGGCCGCGGCGACTACGAACGCGCCAGCGCGCGCTAGAGGATCTTGCGATGCGACATCTCGTCACCGGCGGCGCGGGTGTGATCGGTTTCGAGCTCGTGCGCCAGCTGCTCGAGGCCGGCGACAGCGTCACGACCGTCGACGTCGGCAAGAAGGGCGGCCTCGGCGATCTCGAGGAGCTCGGCCGCCGCCACTCTGGCCGCCTCGAGCTGCGCCGCGGCGACTTCGCGGCCGACAAGAGCCTGCTTTCGGGCAAGTTCGACGCCTGTTTCCACTTCGCCGCGATCGTCGGCGTCCAGTACGTCACCGACCATCCCTACGAGACGATGGCGGTCAACATGCGGACGACGCTCAACGCGCTCGACGCCGCGCTCGAGTCCGGCTGCCGCACGTTCTTCTTCGCCTCCTCGAGCGAGAACTACGCCGCGTCCGTCGACCGCAACCTCGCGCCGATCCCGACGCCGGAGGACGTGCTGCTCGCGATCGACGACATCGCGCTGCCGCGCTGGTCCTACGCCGCCAGCAAGATCGCCGGCGAGAGCGCCGTCTTCGGCGCCGCGAAGCTTGGGTCTTTCACGCCCATCGTCGTGCGCTTCCACAACGTCTACGGCCCGCGCATGGGCCCCACCCACGTCATCCCCGAGTTCCTCGCGCGCGCCCGCGCCAAGGTCGACCCCTTCCCGGTCTTCGGCGCCGACCAGACCCGCTCCTTCCTGCACGTCGACGACGCCGCCCGCGCCCTGCGCGCCGTGCTCGTCGCCGCCCTCGAAGGCAAGGGCGGCCTCTACAACATCGGCTCCGACCGCGAGACCCAGATCGCCGACCTCGCCAAGCTCGTCTTCGACGTCTCGGGCTTCCACCCCAAGGTCGACGCTCGCCCCGCCCCCCCCGGCTCCGTCCGCCGCCGCGTCCCCGACACCCGCAAGCTCCGCTCGCTGGGCTTCTCGCCGCAGCGCGAACTCCGCGAGGGCATCGCGGAATGCTGGCAGCGCGCCCCCCGAGCCTGAGCAGTTTTTTCTGCAAACTGCGGCCTGCGTCGCCGGCGTGGCCCTGAACGCAGGCCGCAGTTTGCAGAAGAAAGCTGCTCTGGCTCGGTATCGATGGCGAACCTAGGTCCCGGTTATCTGTCGGGTCCGTGGCCGGGCAGGCGAGCCGAGTCGACCACTGTCCATAGTCCGTCGTGGTTCTTCAACGTCAGCCCGGACTTGCCCAACGGCACCACTGCCGCATTGAGGTCAATCGATTTTGGCGCAGATCCGTCCTCGTTTGAGATCCACACCGCAGCCTCGCCACGCGGTATCGAGTCGGCGACCTCGAGTGCATTGAGAAACCGCTGCCGCAGCCGAAGCACCGAGCTGGAGTCCTCGGAGTGCGAGGGCTTGATGCACTCGGATTTGGCGCACGGCACCAACACGACGATCGTCGGATCGACGGACACGAGGTGAACCCTGTACGGGATGAGGTACTGACGAACGCCTCTGGCGACCTTCTGCGAGCGGGCATCGTCACCAGCGACCCCGCTTTCCCACAGGATCTCCTCCACGACGTCACATATCTCCGACGCGAGAACAACATCGCTTGGGGTTAGCCCCCATCCGAACTCCTGGACTGCATAACCGTGCGAAGGATCGATCGGATTCGTCGGGGTCTTGGTCCGAACGAAAACCTGCGCGGCACGACCGCCGACCTTCGGAGCGACTCCAGCGGCGAGTGTCCATTCCGAGTACTCGTACCAAGGGCGATTGAACATCGCGAACAGCGCAAGCACCAAGGCCGCGCCGAGCAGCATGGCCACGATGCAGCCTTGCGCCAGGCAGCCGAGGCTTCGAAAACGTGCAACCAGTCGTGAGAGGGTCGGCATCGCGGTCGCTTGTGGAGTTGGGCTAGCTAGCAGAGTCGGTTGCGTCCGGAGTGACGCGCGTCAAGCTTCCGATCATCGCGAGCCCACCGCCGCGCCAAGCCTCCTCAGCAGTCCACCAGGTCGCCGTCACTTGTGCTTCGGTGATCGCCAAGCAGCTTGCGGGATCTTGGTGCCGGTGAACAGGTCGGCGAAGGCCTTGCCTACGTGGCGAGGCCCGGTGACGAAGTGACGTCGCTCCTCTCCAGCGGGGCCGAACGGTGCATCGGATCGCAGGAGCCCGTGCTCCTGACCGTTCTGCTCGACGACGTCGATCAGATCTCCGACGAGCGGCTTCCAGCCCAGCGACTCTCCGAGATCCCAAGGATCACTGATCTGAAATCGGACGCGGACCGGTTCCACAGTAGCGAGTCTACAGCGGCGCCTAACGCTGCACGCGCGCAGAGACAGCGCGCGCCCCGGAACCGCAAAGGCGGGCCGGGGCGTGCGGAAGATCGCGGGCGAGTCGCTCGAACTACTGGCCGACCTTTTCCTTCAGCGAGGCGTTGTCGGGGTAGAGCGCGAGGCCGGCGGCCCAGGTTTCGGAGGCCTTGGCGGCGTTGCCGGACTGCTGGTAGAGGTTGCCGAGCAGGAGGTGCGTCTGGGCGAAGCGCGGGTCCTTGGCGGAGCTCTGCGACTGCCGGGAGAGCAGGGTCTCGAAGTGCGTGACGGCTTCCTTCTGCTTGCCGAAGATCGGGGGCCAGAAAGAGAGCGAGACGGCCTTGGAGAAGCGCGCTTCCCAGTGGTTGGTGTCGAGCGCGAGCGCGGCGTCGAAGGCCTTGTCGGCCTTGCCGGCCCAGATGCCCTGCTCGGGGCCGGGCGTGGCCTGGAAGAGGCGCTGCAGGTAGGCGGAGCCGAGCTCGACCTGCGCCTCGGGGTCATTGGGCGCGAGCTTGGCGCGCTCCTCGTACTTCGCGAGCAGCTTGTCCATCAGGCCCGCCTTGGCGAGCTCGGCCCAGATCTTCTGGCGCTCCGTGTCGGTGAGCTCGGGGTTCTCGAGCGCGGCGAAGGCGTCGGCGAGGCGCTTCTCGGGCGAGACCTCGGCGGCCGCGGCCCCGGCGGGAGCGCCACCCGCGCCACGCATGCCGTTCTGCTCCATCCAGCGCGCGACCGCACGCTCGATCTGGTCGTCACCGGCCTCGACACGCGTCTGGCCCGCCGAAAGGCCGGCCTCGAGCGCCTGGGACAGGCTCGCCACCCGCGCCTCCAGCTCGGCGATCCGCGGCGAATCCGGCGCGGGCGCGCTGGCCTGCACCTCCTCGACGGGCTTGGATTCCGGGGTGCTGAGGCGGGCGCCGATCATGCCGCCGCCGAGGCCGCAGACGAGGGCGACGGGGAGGATCACGAGGGGCGAGAGCGGCTTGGACATCGAATCAGGACTCCTTTGGGGGTAGCGGTCGGTGCGCGAGTGCTTCTCGCGGACAGGAGCTTCGTGGCGCGGCGGAGCAGGATCCTTCGAGAAAACCGGGGAG
>JAPLOE010000026.1 GCA_026692705.1 Planctomycetota bacterium | reverse complement strand
CCGAGCTCGCGAGCCGCTACCGCTCGCTCGACATCGCACAACGCTGCCGCGACGGCATCGAGCTCGCTCGCCGGCGCACGCCTGCCAAGATCGACGGCGTCGTCGCGCAGGGCCTCCTGCGGCTCGCCGCGGAGGAGACCGGCCTCAAGGTGCTCGTGCTCGCCCAAGGGCCCGAGCTCGCGCCGAACCTGCCCGCCAGTTTCGATCGCATCGTCGCCCAAAGTTACGAGCTGACCGTCAGCGGCCCGCTGGTCGCGCTCTCGCGCTTCGAGCAGCGCATCCGCGCGCTCGGGTCGCCCTGCTGCATCTCGTCGATCACTGCCGAACTCCCGACCGCTCCCGACGCGCTCCCCACCGCGCGCGTGATGGTCGGACTGCTGCACTTCGCTCCCGCCCTCCCCACCGACGGCGAGCCGTCCCCTGAAGAGAACTGGACCAACCCGTGATCTCCAAGCCGAAGAAAGTGCTGTACGGAGCAGCGCTCGTGATTTCCTCGGGCCTGTTCGCGAACGAGGTCGTCAACGCGACCCAGCGCGAGCAAGTCCCCGAACCGATCGAGCGTCCCGCCGAGGCCCAGCTGAGCGGGAGCGAGATGCCGCAGGCAATCGCTGCCGCCGCCGTTCCGCAGGCCACGACGCCCGTGGGCGGATCGAGCGAGGTGGACGCGCACGAGGCACCTGTGCAGAAGGACCCGCTCGCGGCGCTCGAAGCGGCGCTGTCGAAGCTCGGCGCCAGCGATGCCACCGGCGCAGGCGAAGATGGCGAGGAAACCCCGCGCCCGCGCCGCAAGCGCCCGCAGAAGGACGAAACGACGGAGGCCCAGACGACCCCCGCTCCCGAGACGGCCCCGGCCCCGCGGATTTCCGCCGCCGCGCGCGCCGAGCGGCGCGAGCGCATCGACGAGCTGTTCGAGGAGGAGCCGCTGGTCGGCATCGTGAGCGGTCCGAGCGGCACGCTCGCGCTGGTCGGTGGCCGCAGCGTGCGCGTCGGCGACCTGCTCGGCGATGGCGAGACGCGCGTGCTCGAGTGCACTTCGACGGGAATCCGCGTCGAATTCGAGGGCGAGCCGGCGTGGATCGCGCTCCCCGGGTTGCGCGCGCACGTGAAGCCGCCGCAGCAGAACAACGAAGGTGGCGCGACCGCGCCGCTTCCGCCCGTCGCGCGCAACGCGCCGCAAGACGCGGGCAACGCCGGAACCGCCGCGAGCTCCAACGCCGCGACCAGCAACCAGGGAGGCCAGCCGTGAATCCGCGCAGCATCTCGCTCGCGGCGCTCGCGCTCGCTTGCGCTTCGTGTCAGGCCTTCGCGCCGACGATTCCCGAGCGCCAGGGCCTTCCGGGTCCCAAGCCAGAGGACATCCAGCTCTCGCTGATCGAGAAGTACGCGGCGGAACTCGCCGCGCACGCTCCGGAGCAGCCGGAGACCGGGCTCGAGCCGGAGCCGTGGACGCGTCCGCGCGTCGGCAACGACGAGCTGCTGCAGGTCGAGTTCCGCGATGCCCCGCTCGGGCAGGTCGTGCAGTTCCTCGCCGACAAGGCGAGCCTGAACCTGCAGCTCGTCGAGATGCCCGACCGGCGCGTCGACGTCTCGTTCAAGAGCATCACGCTCGACGCCGCGCTGCACTCGGTGCTCGAGCGCAACGACTGCCGGCTCGTCGAGTCGCCCCCGGGCGTGTACTGGGTCGAGGACCTCGACGGCACGGCCGCCGCGGTGCGCACGTTCCGCCCGCGCTCGGCGAGCGCGACGGTCGTGGCCGAGAACGTGCGCGCGCTCGTCGCCGCGTCGACCACGGTCGTGATCGAGCCCTCGCAGAACCTGATCGTCGTGCGCGGCACGCGCGACGACATCGAGATCGTGCGCGACTACCTCGTCAAGGCCGACGGCGCGCAGCGCCAGGTCCTGATCGAGGTGCGCGTGCTCGAGGTCACGCTCGGCGACAACTTCCAGCTCGGCATCGCGAGCGACGTCGCGGGCTCGCTCGACGGACACCTGTTCAACCTGATGCAGGACCTGAGCACGGCCGACACGAGTTTCCAGTTCAACTTCACGTCGCGCGACGGCGACGTCGACTCGACCATCAACGCCATTCGCCGCCTTACGGGCACGGACCTCGTCAGCTCGCCGCGCGTACTCGCGCTGACGGGAACGGAAGCCTCGATCAACGTGATCCGCGAGGTGCCGTACATCAACGTCACCAGCACGCAGACCGCCAGCGGCGCGGGGCAGGGCACGAGCGTCCTGCAGCAGGTGCAGTTCAAGGAGGCCGGCATGAAGATGACGGTCACGCCGACGATCCAGGACGACGGCTCGGTGCGGATCCTGATCGACCAGGAACTGAGCGAGGTGATCGACACCTTCAACCAGATCCCGGTCATCGACCGCCGCACGATCAAGTCGAACTTCCTCGTGCAGGACCGCAGCACGGTCGTGCTCGGCGGCCTGATGCAGGACAAGCGCACGCAGGTGGACAAGGGCATGCCGGGCCTGATGGACATCCCGCTGCTCGGGCGGCTCTTCCGCAGCGACAACGACACGGCGGACAAGCGCGAGCTGCTCGTGTTCCTGACGCCACGCATCGTC
>JAPLOE010000025.1 GCA_026692705.1 Planctomycetota bacterium | reverse complement strand
TGCTCTCGCCCAGGAGCGACACGAGCCTGTGGCGCCTCGAGTTGCCGTGGGCTGGCGGGAAGATCGGGGACCTGATCGCCATCGGGGATCTCGATGGCGGTGGCTGTCCGGAGGTGATGCTCCAGATGTGGCTGCGGGGAGTCCCGTACTGGATGCAGTGTCTTCTCCGCGGTGAGGACGGGTCGATGCTCTGGAGCAGGAGCGCCTCCTCGCCTCACGAGGCACCCGGTCCGCTGCACTTGCATCTGGCGGGGGACGTCAACGGAGACGGTACTCCGGATCTGTGGGCCATCGGGAAGACCGACTTCGTCTGGCACGACCTCGTCGCCATCCAGTCCGGCCTCGACGGGAGCATGATCCGAAGCGCCCAGCGTTCTTGTGGCGTCTCTGGTTCTAGCGAGTGCCCGGATCTCGACGGGGACGGCGTGAACGATCTCGTGGTGCTCTCGCCCGTGGATAGGGCGACGCGACAGTATGTGGTGGAGGTCGTGTCGTCGCGGACGCTCGAGCCGTTGGTCGAGTTTCACTGTGAGGACGCTCTCTCCGTCGCAGCGATGCGCACGCCGCATGGGGTGCGCATCGTCGTGAGCTCCGGACCCGGCCTGCAGGCCTTCGATCTCGTGTCGAAGGAGGGGGTGGGGGAGCGTTGACGCAGCGTGAACGCGGCGGGGTGTAGCTCTGGGCGCACGGAGTTCTAGAGTAGGGGTCGGCCTGTGCAGGAAGGCTCCAACCATGATGTTCCGCGCTCTCGTGCTGTCGCTGGCGCTGCTCGCGCCGCTTTCGTTCTCGCCGACCCCGACCGGGGCGAACGCGCCGGCGGATGTGGCCACGATCGTGGCCGAGCTGAAGAAGAACCGCGATGAGGGGGATCCGAAGCTGATCGCGGAGCTCGGGGTGGCGCGCACGCGCGAGGCGGCGCTGGCGCTGATCGACCTGTACGACACGGCCTTCGGGTCGATCTACATGCGGCGCGAGGTGGTGAAGGCGCTCGGCAACTTCGATGGCGTCGGTGATGCGGAGCAGCCGGCGCTGCAGCGGCTGACGGACGTGGCGACGACGAGCGAGGAGCCGGAGCTGCGCGCGATGGAGCTGGCGACGCTCGGCAACTGCACGCACCTGGGCAAGCACTTCCTCAAGACGATCGTCGAGTCGGCGGCGCAGGACGATGTGCGCGAGCGCGCGATGGAGCGGCTCGTGCGCATGGCGAGCGCGGAGGACAAGGAGTTCTTCGAGCGCGTGTTCAACGGCCCGACGGCGGCCGCGGCGGGCAAGGAGAAGGACAAGGGCAAGAAGGACAAGGACGGCGAGCCGGCGCGCGCGGTGCATTCGGTCAAGTCGATCCGCGAGCTCGCGTTCGAGCAGGTGGCGCAGGGGCTCGCGCTGCCGCGGCTGTACGAGCTCGCGCGCGAGAAGGAGCGCGACAACGTCACCGAGCTGTGGGGCATCCGCAAGCTGTCGCTGCTCGAGATCGAGCGGCGCGGCGACAAGGGCCTGCGCGACCTCGCGGAGACGATCTACGACGACAAGACCGAGCGCGACGCGGTGCGCGTCGAGGCGATCCGCATCCTGGTCGCGGCGGAAGGCGCGAAACTGGCGGCGCGGCTGGTCGACGAGGGGCGCGGCAACGAGGACGTGATGCCGGAGCTGCTGCGCGAGGCGCTCGCGGACCACATCGCGGCGCTGCGCGACGACGCGACGGACAAGAAGCTCGTGAAGATGCTCGGCAAGGGCAAGCTGCACGAGCAGCGTTTCGTGCTGCGCGCGCTCAAGGGCTACCGCGACGAGAAGCTGATGAAGAGCCTCGCCAAGGAGGTGCTCGACGGCATCAAGAAGGCGCCGCCCAAGGCCAACGATCCCGAGTACAACGCGCAGCGCGACCTCGTGCTCGCGACGATCGCGATGCTCGGCGCGAGCGGCGACAAGGCGATCGAGCCGGAGCTCTCGACGGTGCTGCGCACGGGCAAGGATCCGCTGGTGCTGTCGGCGGCGGTCGATGCGCTCACGACCTTGCGCAAGGGCGATCCGGCGTGGACGAAGGAGCTCGAGACGCTCGCGGGCGGCACCGAGGTCGAGGTGCGCAACGCGGCGCTGATGCAGCTCGGCAAGCTGTGCGACAAGAAGCACGTCCCGATCCTCGCGGCGGCGCTTGGCAGCGACGACTGGTCGACGCGTTATGCCGCGCTCGACGGCCTCGTCGCGCTGCGTGCGCCGGAGAGCGCCGGTGCGCTGGTCGAGGCGATGCAGAAGGAATCGGGGCTGATGCTCGCGCGCTACGCCGAAGCGCTGTGGAAGCTCTCGGGCAAGCCGTTCCGCACGTCGGCGCAAGCGTGGAAGGCGTGGTGGGACAAGGAAGGGGCGGGCTTCCAGCCGGTCTCGCTCGCCGACCTCGCCAAGCTCGAGACCGAGGAGGAGATGCGCCGGCTCAAGGCCACGACGAAGACCGCGCAGTTCTTCGGCATCCGCATCCTGTCGCACCGCGTGGTGTTCATCATCGACGTGTCCGGCTCGATGAACGAGATGCTGCGCAGCGAGTACGTCGGCAAGCAGGGCAAGCCGCGCATCGAGGTCGCCAAGACCGAGCTGCAGCGCTGCATCGATTCGCTCGAGCCCGAGAGCCTGTTCAACATCCTCGTGTTCAGCTCGGACGTCGACTCGTGGCTCGACGGCGGCCTGACGCAGTCGGGCACGACGGGCCGCGAGGCCGCGAAGAAGTTCGTCGGCACGCTCGGCGCCGCGGGGGGCACGAACCTCTACGATGCGATGCGCACCGCGTTCACCGACAAGGACGTCGACACGATCATCGTGCTCTCCGACGGCGAGCCGAGCGTCGGCGAGATCACCGACCCGCAGGTCATCCGCCAGCGCGTGGCGCTGTGGAACCAGCATCGGCGCATCGTGATCCACACCGTCGCGGTCGGCGGCACGCACCGCAAGTTCCAGTGAGCCCACAAGAGTGAGCGAATCCCCCCGACCCGCACCCGGCGGCCAGCGCTGGGTGCGTTTCGCGCTCTCGACCGCGCTCGGCCTCGCGCTCGTCGCGGCGCTGTTCTGGTTCGGAGGCGTCGATGCGAAGGAGCTCGGCCGCACGCTGGGGCGGCTCGATCCGCTCGTGTTCCTCGGAGCCCTCGCGTTGCACTGCGCGATCTACGTCGCACGTGCCGAGCGTTTCCGCGTGCTCCTGCCCGAGCAGCACCGGCCGGCGCGCGCGAGCCTGCTCGCCGTCACGAGCGCCCACAACCTCGCGGTGTACGTGCTCCCGGCGAAAACCGGCGAAGCGACGTTGCCGCTGTACCTCGGGCGGACCTGCGGCGTTCCGGCGGCGGAGAGCATCGCGTCGCTGGTGGTGTCGCGGCTCTTCGACCTCGCGGCGCTGTGCGCGTGCATGGCGGTCGTCACGCTGGCCCTGTGCCTCGGCGCGCATTGGGAAGGGCCGCTCGCGCTCGGGTACGCGGCGGCGGCGGCCTTTGCGGTCGGTGCGGGAGTGTTCCTGGCGCTGGCGGCGCGTGGGGACGTGCTCATCGCACCCTTGCAGAAATTCCTCGGGCTCATCGGGCTCGGCGCGCGTTTGGGCAAGCACGCGGAGTCGCTCAAGGCGGCGCTGCGCACCGCGGGGCACGGGCGCGTGCGTGGGGCGGCGCTCGCGCTGTCGTTCGTGGTGTGGCTCCTGATCTTCGCGTTCTATGGCGTGCTCGCGCAGGGTTTTGGCCTGCCCGAGGGCGTCGGTTTCCTGCACGCGAGCTTCGGCTCGAGCGTCGCGGTGCTCATGAACCTGCTCCCGATCAACTCCTTCGCGGGCTTCGGCACGCAGGAGGCCGGCTGGGTGCTCGGCTTCCGCTGGGTCGGCGTTCCGGCAGAAATTTCCCTGCCCGGCGGCGTGGGCGTGCACCTCGTGCAGCTCTTCGACACCGTGCTGTTCGGACTGGTCGGGCACGTGTTGATGGGACTCGCTCGGCGCAAGTAGGCCGCGCGCGGGATAGGCTTTCCTCTCCACCGTCCCGTGTCCGCATCCAACGCCCTCGAACAGATCGAGCTGCACAAGGCGCTCGCCCCGCGCTACGCCTTCCGCTACAGCTTCGAGTTCTCGCGCCTGTTCCAGGAGGACTGGCATGCGGAGATGCTGCGCCTGCTGCCGGAGCGTTCCGAGCGTGTGCTCGACCTCGGCTGCGGCACTGGCTTCTTCCTCGCCGAGCTCGAGGCCCTGCGGCCGGGTGCGGTCGGGCTCGACATCAGCCACGCGATGCTGCGCGTCAGCGAGCAGTACGTGCCGGGCGCGCGCCTGGTGACCGCCGACGCCGAGCGCCTGCCGTTCGTCGACCGCTCCTTCGACGCGATCTTCTGCAAGGGCAGCCTGCACCACACGCGCGACCACGTGCGTTTCCTCTCGAACTGCGCGCGCGCGCTGCGGCCGGAGGGCGTGCTCATCATGAGCGAGCCCTGCAACGACAACTTCCTGATCCGCTGGGCGCGCGCGGCGATGTACCGCATCTCGCCGCACTTCCATCCCGACGACCGCGGCTTCACGAAGGACGAGCTGGTCGGCCTGATGGAGCGCGCCGGATTCGAGCTCGTCTACGCGGGCCGGTATGGCTTCCTCGGGTACGTCTTCGCGGGCTTCCCCGACCACATCGGAATCCTGCGCTGGATCCCGGGGAATGCCTGGATCGTGCGGAGGATGCTCGCCATCGACCGCTGGATCTGCTCGACGCGCTTCCTGCGCATCCTGAGCTTCCAGGTCGTCGTCTCGGGCAAGCCGCGAGCGCGTTGAGCGCGAGAATACCGAGCGAGCGAAAATACCGAGCCAGAGCAATTTTTTCGGGCATTGGCGGCCTGCGTCGACGGCGTTGCCATCGAC
>JAPLOE010000024.1 GCA_026692705.1 Planctomycetota bacterium | reverse complement strand
AGGTGACGGCCGGCGAGAAGCGCGACGGCTGGGCGATCGGCACGAACCGCGCGCTCGAACTCGGCGACTCGGCGCCGCTCGCGATCCGTGGACTCGCGCTCGAAGGCGACGAGGTCGTCGTGCGCCTCGCGGGCGCAGATCCGGACGCGCGTGTGCACGTGTTCGCGACGCGCTACAAGCCCGCGCTCTCCGTGGAGCGCTTCGCGTACGAGCCGGAGATTCCGCAGCGCTTCCTCGCGCTCGAGCTGCCCGACAGCGACCTGCGCGCGGGGCGCGAGCTCTCCGACGAATACCGCTACATCCTCGAGCGGCGCTTCGCGCGCAAGTTCCCCGGCAACATGCTGGCGCGGCCGAGCCTGCTGCTGAACCCGTGGGAACTCGACGAGGCGTTCACGTCGTTTGGTACCGGCGGTGGTGCGGGCGGGAAGTTTGGCGGCCGTCACAATGCGAAGGCGCGTGGAGGGGCGGGCCGGGAAGTTGGAAACAGGGACAGCGGACCGGCCGGCGATGCGGGGCTCGAGCCGAGCTACGAGTTCCTCGGCGGCGCGCGCACGCTTGTCGCGAACCTGATCCCCGACAAGGACGGCGTCGTGCGCGTCAAGCGCTCGCAGCTGGGTGACGGCACGTTCGTGCACGTCGTCGCGCTCGACTCCGGTGATCGTGTCTCGCGTTCGCTCGCGCTTCCGGGAACGCCGCTCGCCGCGCGCGACCGGCGGCTGATGGCGGCCCTCGATCCGACGAAGCATCGCGTCGAGCAGCGGCGCATCGAGCTCGTGAAGGCTGGCGAGACGCTGAGGATCGACGAGGCGTCGACAGAAGCGCTGCAGATCTACTCGACGCTCGGTGACGTGTTCGCGTACTTCCTCGGGCGCGGTGGCAGCGACGAGGGCCTCGCGAAGTTCGAGTTCCTCACGCGCTGGCCGAAGCTCGACGCGAAGGAGAAGCGCCGCCTGTACTCGGAGCACGCCTGCCACGAGCTGCACCTGTTCCTGCTGCGCAAGGACGCCAAGTTCTTCGAGGAGGTCGTGAAGCCCTACCTCGCGAACAAGCTCGAGAAGCAGTTCCTCGACCACTGGCTGCTCGGGGACGACGTCTCGCGGTACCTCGAGCCGCGGCGCTTCGAGCAGCTCAACGTGCTCGAACGCATCCTGCTGACGCAGCGCGTGCAGGGGCGCACGGCCGCGGGCCAGCGCTGGGTGCGAGACGCGGTGGAAGTGCGTCCGATCGATCTCTCGCAGCTCGACCGCGACTTCCAGTCGGCGCTCGGTGGCCTCGCGAAGGATCAGGGGCGCGCGTACGGAACCGTCAGCTTTGACGATTCCCTCGCCGGCTTCGTGGCCGACAGGAGCGCGGGCCTCCCGGGCATTCGGGCTCCCGGCGCTCCGCCGAGCGCCGGTGGCGCGGGACCTGGTGGCGCCAACATGCCTTCGCCGGAAAAGGCGGGCGAACCGGGGTCCGACGCGAAGGCGAAGGGCGACACCGACGACTTCTTCATCGGCCGGGGCGAAGAAGGCGGGCTCGCGGAGTCGGAGGAACTCGACAAGCGCGCCTTCAAGGATTCCGAAGGCGACGTCGCGTTGCGGCGCGCGCAGGAACAGCAGCTCTACGTGCCCGTGGGCGTCACCAAGGTGTTCGCGGAGCGCAACTACTGGAGCGTGATGCTGCACGAGCAGGGTGGCTGGCTCGTCGCGCCGGATCGTTTCTGGCTCGACTTCGCGCAGGCGGCCGGTGCGACGCCGTTCCTGTCGACGAACTTCCCGCAGGCGACGGACTCGCTGAACGAGATGCTGCTCGCGCTGGCGGTGCTCGACCTGCCGTTCGAGGCGGAGGCGCCGAAGATCGAGGAAACACAGGGCGTTCGCACGGTGCGCACGGCTTCGCCGGTGCTGGCGGTGCGCAAGGAATTGCGCGAGAGCCCGAAGGCGACTTCCGCGACGCCGATGCTCGTCACGCAGCGCGTGGCGCGGCTCGACGATCGCCACGAGATCGTCGACGGCGTGCAGCGCGAGAAGTACGTGCGCGGCGAGTTCCTCTCGCACGTGCCGTACTCGTTGCAGGTCGTGCTGACCAACCCGACGGCCGAGCCGCACGACGTCGAGCTGCTCCTGCAGATTCCCGCCGGGGCCATCGCGCTGTCCGCTGGCCGTGCGACGCATGGCGTCAGCCTGCGGCTCGAGCCCTACTCGACGGCGCGCTTCGAGTCGCCGTTCTACTTCCCCAAGCCGGGCAAGTTCGCGCACTACCCTGTGCACGTCGCCGAGAAGGAGCAGCTCGTCGCCTTCGCGGAACCGCTGGAATTCAACGTGCTTTCGGAGCCGAGCCAGGTCGACGCGACCTCGTGGGAGTACGTCTCGCAGCGCGGCTCGCTCGAGGACGTGCTCAAGCTCCTCGACAAGTCGAACCTCGAGCAGATCTCGCTTCCGAGCGTCGCGTGGCGCATGCGCGACCGCAAGGCCTACGACGCGCTGACCGGTGCGTTGCGCGCGCGGCTCGCCTACGACTCGACCCTGTGGGGGTACGCGCTGCTGCACGAGGACAAGCTCGGCGCTCGCGAGCTGCTCGAGCACGACCGCAATCTCAGCCAGGTCGCGGGACCTTGGCTCGACAGCCCGCTCGTGCGCCTCGACCCCGTGCTCGAGCTCGAGACCGAGCAGCTCGAGTTCGATCCGCTGGTCAACCCGCGCGCGCACGCCTTCGGTGCGAAGCGCGAGGTGCGCAACGAGCTCGCGGAGCAGCGCTGGCGCGAGTTGCTCGACCTGCTGTGCCACAAGCCGAAGCTCTCGGCCGACGACCTGATGCAGGCGACCTACCAGCTGCTGCTGCAGGACCGCATCGAGGAGGCGCTCGCCACGCTGGCGCGCGTCGACGAGGGCCAAGTCAACGAGAAGCTGCAGCTCGACTACCTGCGGGCCTACGTCGCGTTCTTCAGCGACAACCCCGGCGCGGCGCGTGCGATCGCCGAGCGTTACCGCGAATTCCCCGTCGAACGCTGGCAGAAGCGTTTCGGCGAGGTGCTCGCGCAGCTGGACGAGGCCGAAGGCAAGTCGGTGGCGCGCAACCCCGGCGACGACCGCGAGACGCGGCAGGCCGCGCTCGCCGCGGCGGCGCCCGCGCTGGAACTGAGTGTCGAGGACGGTGGCCTCGTCGTGCGGCATTCGAACGTCGCGGGTTGCGAGCTCAGCTACTTCCCGATGGACATCGAGTTCCTGTTCTCCACGAACCCGTTCGTCGGGCAGGACTCGCAGGCCTTCGCGTTCGTCAAGCCGCGTGCGACGGCGCAGCTCGCGCTCGCCAGCACGGCGACGCAGACCAAGGTCGAGGTTCCCGCCGAGGTGCGTGGCGCCAACGTGCTCGTCGAGGTGCGTGCGGGTGGCCTCGTGCGCCGCATCCCGCTCCTGCAAGGCACGCTGCGCGTGCAGTGGATGGAGGACTTCGGCCAGCTTGGCGTGACGTCGAGCTCGACCGGCAAGGCGCTCCCCAAGACCTACGTCAAGGTGTACGCGAAACTCGCCAACGGCACCGTGCGCTTCCACAAGGACGGCTACACCGACCTGCGCGGCCGCTTCGACTACGCGTCGATGTCCGGCGAAGGCGCGAACGACGCGGTGCGCTACGCCGTGCTCGTCGCGAGCGAAGCCGAAGGCGCGGCGATCCGCGAGATCGCTCCGCCGGCGCGCTGATCGCCGCCGCGCGGAACGAAACCACACGAAAACGCCGCGCCGGTCGCAGCTC
>JAPLOE010000023.1 GCA_026692705.1 Planctomycetota bacterium | reverse complement strand
GAGCGCGAGCTCGACCACCTGCCCCTTCACCGGTTCCACGAGCTTGAGCACGAGCGCATCGTCGACCTTCGGCGCGATCGCCGCGAAGTCGATCCACAGGCCGTTCGAGCCCTGCGCCATCGGCTGAACGTGCACGAGCGCGTCGCGCAGGTGCGCGAGCGCCGCCGCGTCGGCCGCAACGATCGGCGCGGGCTCCGCAGGCTTCATCTGCAGCGACTGCGACGCGTGCAGCGCCTCGACGCGGCCTTCGAACGGCGCTCCGGCGCGAATCCAGCCCACGAGCAACGCCTGCTCGAGCGGATCGAGCTGCGGCTTGTCGTCGGGCGGCATGTGTTCCTCGTCAGCGAGCGGCAATTTCAGCCTTCGCACGAGCTCGCTCGCGTCGGCGTCGCCCACGACGAAGACAGCCCCGCTCGTTCCGCCCGCGCGGATCGCCTCGGGCGTGTGCAGGCGCAGGCCGCCCTTCGCGCGTTCGGCGCCGTGGCAACCGGTGCAACGCTCGGCGAGGATCGGAGCGATCAGCGTCTCGTAGGTCGAAGGCAGCGTCGGCGCCGCCGGCACCTCGACCTCCGCCGACTGGCACGCGGCGAGCGCGAGCAACGCGAGTGCGACGCGCTTCATGCGAGCAGCTCCGGCACGACGCGGCCCGACGTGTCCGTCAGGCGATAGTCGCGGCCCTGATGGCGGTACGTGAGGCGCTCGTGGTCGAAACCGAGCACGTGCATCAGCGTCGCGTGCAGGTCGTGCACGCTGAGCGGGTTCTCGGCGATGTTGTAGCCGTAGTCGTCGGTCTTGCCGTAGCTGACCCCGGGCCGGATGCCGCCGCCCGCGGCCCACACGGTGAACGCACGCGGATGGTGGTCGCGGCCGTAGGTCGTCTCGGTGAGCGTGCCCTGGCTGTACACGGTGCGACCGAACTCGCCCGCCCACAGCACGAGCGTCTCGTCGAGCAAGCCGCGCCGCCGCAGGTCCTTGATCAGCGCCGCCTGGCCCTGGTCCACGGCCTGCGTCTGCAGCTTGATTTCCGTGGGCAAACCGCCGTGCTGGTCCCAGCCGCGCATGTAGAGCTGGATGAAACGCACACCGCGCTCCGCAAGCCGCCGCGCGAGCAGGCAGTTCGCCGCGAAGCTGCCGGGCTTGCGCACGTCGGGTCCGTACATCTCGAGCGTCGCCTCGTCCTCGTCGGAAAAGTCCGCGAGTTCCGGCACCGACATCTGCATGCGGTAGGCCATCTCGGCCTGCGCGACGCGCGCGTCGATCTCGTCGTCGAGCGACTCGCGCCGCTCCTTCTCGTCGAGCGCACCGACGAGGTCGAGCATGCGGCGCCGGTCGAGCCGCGCGACACCCGGAGGATCCTTGAGGTACAGCACCGGATCGCCGCTCGAGCGCAACTTGCAGCCCTGGTGCTCGCTCGGAAGGAAACCCGAACCCCAGAAACGCGCCGCGAGCGCCTGCATGTTGCCTTGGCCCTGCGTGATCATCACCGCGAAGGTCGGCAGGTTCGCGTTGGCGCTGCCGAGGCCGTAGCTCAGCCACGAGCCGAACGACGGGCGTCCCGGCTGCTGGTTGCCGGTCTGGAAGAACGTGATGCCGGGCTCGTGGTTGATCGCCTCGGTCTCCATCGAGTGGATGAAGCACAGCTCGTTCTCGACCTGCTGCGTGTGCGGCAGCAGCTCCGAGAGCCACACGCCACCGGTCTGGTTCTCGCAGCGCGCGAAGCGGAACACGCTCGGTGCGATCGGGAAGCGCGACTGCCCCGACGTCATCGTCGTCAGGCGCTGTCCCTTGCGGATCGAGTCGGGCAGGTCCTGATTGAAGCGCTTGCGCAGCTCGGGCTTGTAGTCGTAGAGGTCGAGGTGGCTCGGCCCGCCCTCCATGTGCAGGTAGATCACGCGCTTCGCCTTGGGAGCGAAGTGCGGGCCGAGCGGGAGCTCGCTCGACGCCCCGAACGCACGTTCACCGCCGAGGATCGACGCGAGCGACAGCGCGCCGAGGCCCGCGCCGAGACCGGAGGCCGCGCGACCGAAGAAACGCCGCCGCGTCAGCGAGAGGTGATGCTGGGAAATCGGGTCCATGGTCAGCTCCGGCAGATCGTGGCGTCGAGGTTGAGGAGGCTCGAGCAGACGAGCGTCCACGCAGCGAGTTCAGCGACATCGAGGCCGGTGGGAACCGGCGCCTCTCCCACCTCGACGAGCGCTTGCGCGTCGGCGGGCGAGTTGGCGTAGCGCGCGCGGAAATCCGCGAGCGCGGCACGCAGCAGACCGAGCTCGTCCGCGTTCGGGCGCCGCGAGGTCGCGCGGCGGAACGCGAGCGCGAGCCGCTCGTCGTCGCTCGTCGCTTCGGCGAGCGTGCGCGTCGCGAACGCGCGTGCGGCCTCGACGAACTGCTCGTCGTTCCACAGCACCAGCGCCTGCAAGGGCGTGTTGGTCTGGATGCGGCGGATGTTGCAGAACTCGCGCGTCGGTGCGTCGAGCATGAGCATCGCCGGCGGCGGGCAGGCGCGTTTCCAGTACGTGTAGAGGCTGCGGCGCCAGAGCGCGTCGCCTTCCCCACGCTCGTAGATGCGCGTGTTCGACTGAAGCATCGCGACTTCCTGCCACAGGCCCTCGGGCTGGTAGGGCTTCACCGACGGGCCGCCAAAACGCTCGACCAGCAGGCCGCCGGCGTGCAGCGCGTTGTCGCGGATCGCCTCGGCGTGCAGGCGCCGCCGCGCGTTGCGCGCGAGCAGGCGGTTCTCAGGATCGCGCTCCACGAGGTCGGGCCGCGCGCGCGAGGAGAGCGCGTAGGCTTCGCTCGTGAGCATCAGACGCAGCACGTGCTGCACGTCCCAGCCGCTCTCGCGGAACTCGACCGCCAGCCAGTCGAGCAGCTCGGGGTGGCTGGGGAACTCGCCCTGCAGGCCGAAATCCTCGGTCGTGGCGACGATTCCGGTGCCGAAGACCATTTCCCACAGGCGGTTGACGGCCACGCGCGCCACGAGCGGGTTGTCGGGCGCGAGCAGCCACTGCGCGAGGCCGATGCGGTTGCCGGGCGAGCCCGCGGGCAACGAACCGAGCGCGCTCGGAACGCCGCGCGCGACCTTGCGCTGCGGATCGGGCTTGTCGTAGGCGCCGCGCATCAGCACGAACGTGTCGCGCGGCATGGCCGCTTCCTTCATCACCATCGTGCGCGGCACACGCGCCTGCAGCGCGCTGAGCTCGCCCTCGAGCGCGGCGATGCGTTCCGCGCGAGCGCGGTAGGCCGGCGAGAACAACGTGCGCCAGCGCTGCTCGACCCGCGCCTCGAGATCCGACCAGCGTGCGTCGCGCGGCAACAGCGCCGCGACCAGCTCGCCCGCGAGCTCGTTCTCGCGCGGCATTTCGCGCCAGTAGAAACCCGCAGCACCGCCGGTGTTGACGACCTTGAACACGACGTCGCGCTTGCCGCGCGCGAACTGCGCCTTGGCGCGTTCCTGATCGGCGGCCGCGGCACGATCGGTCTGGTTGGCGTGCACCTGCGCACCGTCGACGAACACGCGCAAGCCGTCGTCGCTGCCGAGCGAGAGCTCGAGCTCGCGTGCGCTCGGCACGAACAGGCGCTTCGCCACGTACAGGTTGCCCGCGATCGCCGGCAGCGGATTGACCTTGCCGTCGAGGCGCTCGTCCTCGAAGGACCAGCCCTTGCCCGCGAACTGCTGCTTCAGGTCGAGCGCGGCCGTCTCGGGGCCGTCGACGCGCTCGAACAGCTCGCCACGCTCGCCGGGGAACGGCCCGCTCAGGTACCAGCCGCTCGAGGCCACCGGCAGGCGCGCCGCGAGCTCGTCACCGATCGACGCGGTGCGCACGCGCACGTGGCCGAGCGAGTGGCGCGCGTAGATCGACGTGAATTCGAGCCGCACGACGAGCTCGGTGCCGCCTTCGAAGCCGAACGGCTCTTCGGCGAGCAGCAGCAGCGCGCGCGGGCCCTCGCGGTTGTGCGCGTTGACGGCCCAGCCGAGGTTGTCGTCCTTCGCGAGCACGTTGACCGCGCGGAAATCGCCGTTGGGCTGCTCGTGGTCGGCCCAGGCCCACTCGAAGCGCAGCGTCTGCACTTGCGTGGGATCCTTCACCGAACGCGCCTCGGCCGTCACGGCGTCGAGCACCGCGTTGCCGTTCTCGGCGCGACCGACACGCCCGTGCGGCAGGCTCGGATCGGTCAGCGCCTCGAGCAGCACGAGCCGCTGCCCGCGCGCCTCGCTCGCCAGCTCGAGCACGAACGTGTCGCGATCGGGATTCGCTCCGCTCGCGAGCACCGAGCCATCCGGTTGCGCCACGAGCGTCGCGCCCGCTTCCGACTTCGCGCCCGTCACGCGCGGCAGCGTCCACTCCAGCCCCGCGCTCGCGATGCTCGAATCGAACGCAGCGCGTTCGCTCTCCTCGCCGGGATCGCGCTCCTCGAGCTTCGTCCGCTCGGCGCCGAGTTCCTGCGTCAGCCGCTCGCGCTCCGCAAGCTGCTCCGCGCTCGGCACTTCGATGAACGGCTCGAACGCGCGGTTCGCGTCGGGAACCTGCGAGTACAGCCCCGGCTCCTCGTTCGAGTTGAAGTACGCGAACAGCGAGTAGAAATCGGCCTGCGAAAGCGGGTCGAACTTGTGGTCGTGGCAACGCGCGCAGCCCAGCGTCAGCCCGAGGAACACCGAACCCGTCGTCACGGCGCGGTCCGCCGCGTACTCGACCTTGTATTCCTCGTCGATCGCGCCGCCCTCGTCGGTCGTGACGTGGTTGCGGTGGAAGCCGCTCGCGACCTTCTGCGAGTCGGTCGCGTTCGGCAGCAGGTCGCCGGCGAGCTGCTCGGTGACGAAGCGGTCGAACGGCATGTTGTCGCGGTAGGCGCCGAGCACCCAGTCGCGCCACGGCCAGATCTGGCGGCCGGCGTCCATGTGGATGCCGCTCGTGTCGGCGTAACGCGCGGCGTCGAGCCACGGCGTCGCCATGCGTTCGGCGTAGCGCGAGCGGTAGGGCTCGGTCGAGAAGATGCGCTCGATCCAGCGCTCGAGCTTGTCGGCGCCACGGTCGGCCTCGAACTCGTCGAGTTCCTGCGGCGTCGGCGCGAGGCCCGTCAGGTCGAGCATCACGCGCCGCAAGAGCGTCGCGTCATCGGCGCGCGGATTGGGCGCGAGGTTCTCCGCATCGAGCCGCGCGCGCACGAAGCGGTCGATCGGATTGCGCATCCAGTTCGTGTCGGCGACACGCGGCGCCTCGGCCCGCTGCGGCGCGACGAAGGACCAGTGCGGCTCGTACTCGGCGCCGCTCTCGATCCAGCGCTGCAGCAGCTCGAGCTCCTCTTCCCCGAGCGGCTTCTTCTTGCTCACGCCCGGCGGCATGCGCACGGCCTCGTCGTGCGACGTGACGCGGCGCCACAGCTCGCTCTCGTCGACGCGCCCCGGCCGCACCGCGACGCGCCCCTCGCGTTCCGCGCTCGCGCCCTCGTACGTGTCGAGGCGCAACCCGGCCTGACGCTTGCTCTCGTCGGGGCCGTGGCACTGGAAACAGCGGTCGGCGAGGATCGGCCGCACGTCGCGGTCGTAGCGTGGCACCGGCCGCACCGCAGGCGCGTCGCCGTGCGGGACAGCGTTGGCAAGGCCGACGGCGCCCGCGGCGAGCGCGAGCGAGACGATGAACGACGGGGAGCGGATCGAGCGCGGGGCGATCTCCAAGAGCGAATCCTCCACGCGCATCCTAGCAGTCCCGCCACACGCTGCCGCGGCGCTCGCGCGGCTTCTTTCCGGGCACGCCCTCAGGTGCCGGACACGCTCACAGGTCCCCGGTGGTGAGCCCAGCGTTTCCGCGGGCAAAAGGCGCAGATTCCAGCCGCGCGAAGAGCTCCGGCACGTCCCCCGCCTCGAGCAGGAGGCGCCGGTTGGCCGCGCTCACGAAACCGCCACTCACGCTCGCGTCGAACAGCGCCACGAGCGGCTTCCAGTAGCCCTCGACGTCGAGCAGCGCGATCGGCTTGGAGTGGATGCCGAGCTGCGCCCAGGTCAGCACCTCGCACAGCTCGTCGAGCGTGCCGAAGCCGCCGGGCAGCGCGACGAACGCGTCGGCGAGCTCCGCCATGCGCGCCTTCCGCTCGTGCATCGTCGCCGTGACGATCATTTCCTGCGCACCCGCGTGCGCGAGCTCGCGCTCGAGCAGCGCCCGCGGGATCACGCCGATCACTCGCCCACCGGCCTCGAGCGTTCCGTCGGCTACCGCGCCCATCAGCCCGATGTTGCCGCCGCCGTACACGAGCTCGATGCGCCGCCGCGCGAGCTCGCGCCCGAGCTCCCGCGCCACTTCCGCGAAACGGGGCGAACGCCCGACGCTCGCGCCGCAGAACACGCAGATGCGTTTCACGCGCGCCTTGATACCGACGCGGCGCGCGCCCGCAAAGGCCCAAGACGGCCGCTCGGCGCGCCGGTCGGGCTCCTGCTAGCCTGCGCGGCGATGCGGGTCGTCTACACGGACCATTTCGCGGTGCCGTTGCCGCCGGGGCATCGGTTTCCGATGCACAAGTACGCGGAGCTGCGGCGCAAGCTCGTCAGCGAAGGCGTGCTGGGCGAGGGCGAGCTCTTTCCCGCGCGGCCGGCGCCGGTGGAGGCGTTGCTCGCGGTCCACGACGAGCGGTACGTGCGCGGTTATCTCGACGGATCGCTCGAGCCCAAGGAGCTGGCGCGCATCGGTTTCCCGTGGTCACCGGCGATGGTCGCGCGCACGTTGGCCAGCGCGGGAGGCACGTTGCTCGCGGCCGAGTTCGCGCTCGCCGACGGGTTCGCCGGAGTGCTCGCGGGCGGCACGCACCACGCGGGACGCGCGTTTGGCGCCGGATTTTGCGTGTTCAACGACCTCGCGGTCGCCGCCGTGAGCCTGCTCGAGCGCGCGGCGGCCCGGCGCGTGCTCGTGGTCGACCTCGACGTGCACCAAGGCGACGGGACGGCCGAGATCTTCGCGGGCGACGAGCGCGTGTTCACGTTCTCGATGCACGGCGAGCGCAATTTCCCGCTGCGCAAGCAGGTGAGCGATCTCGACGTGCCGTTGCGCGACGGCACAGGCGACGACGAGTACCTCGCGCTGCTCGAAGAGCACCTTCCGCGCGCCATCGAACGCGCGCGGCCGGATTTCGTGCTTTATCAGGGCGGTGTCGATCCGCTGGAACACGATCGGCTCGGGCGGCTGAAGCTCACGCTCGCGGGCCTCGCCGAGCGCGACCGGCGCGTGTTCCAGCGCTTTCGCGAGCTCGGGCTGCCGCTCGTGACGACACTCGGCGGCGGCTACAGCGACCCGATCGGCCCGACGCTCGAGGCGCACGCGAACACGTACCGCGTCGCGCGCGAGGTGTTCGGCGCCGCGCCGTCGCGCTGATCACTTCTGCTTGGACGCGGGCGTCGTGCCGACGATGCGCTCGAGCTCGGCCGCGAGCCGGTCCGCCTCGGCACGCTGCGTCGCATCGAGCTGCTCGAGCTTCTGGATGCGCTC
Organism: Planctomycetota bacterium; assembly: GCA_026692705.1. GTDB lineage: Bacteria > Planctomycetota > UBA1135 > UBA1135 > F1-120-MAGs118. The sequence goes on along the minus strand of JAPLOE010000023.1, from coordinate 2,372 downwards.
GGCGCGCTGCGTCAGGTCGAAGTACATCGCGGGGCGCCCCGGGTCGCAGGCCAGCTTGCCCGTGCGGCTCACGAGCGCGCGGTGGACCTCGTCGTAGGGCCCCGGGCCGTTGGGCCGGAATTCCTCGCACAAAAGGCTAGTTCGCGCGGAAACAGCCTGCGCGTCGCGGAGCAGCGGCGCGAAGCTCACGCTGTCGAGCGCGCGGCTCTCGGGCAGCGCAGCGCGCGCGTCGAGCCCGAACAGCTCGGTCACCGTCGCGAACACGTCGATCGCCCCGACGAGCTCGTCGCAGCTGCGCGCTCCCCCACGCACCGCGGGCCCGGCGACGATCAGCGGGACGCGGACGCCGCTCTCGTACAGCGTGCCCTTCGAGCGGTCGCGCAGGCGCGCATCCTCCTGCGCCTGCCCAAGCGTGCCGTTGTCGCCGAGCACGATCACGTTCGTGCGCGCGCGCAGCTCCGGCCCGAGCCCCTCGAGCACTCGCCCGATCTCGCGGTCGAGCGCCCGCAGCATCGCGCGCACCTGCTCCGGCTTGCTCGGCTCGCGCCCCGCCGGCGCCGGCCCCGCGAGCTCGACCGGCGGCCAGTGCAACGGCTCGTGCACCGCATGCGGCGCGAAATACTCGAACCACGGCTCGCGCATCGCCTTCGCTCGCGCGAGCGCGTCGTCGGCCTCTTCGCTGGTGACGTAGCGCTCGAGCTTCACGAGCTCTCCGTTGCGCACTTCCTGCGGAGCGACGTAGCTCTCGCTCTTCTCGAAGTTCGCCGGCCAGCCTTCGTACCACGCGAAACCCTGCCGCCGCGGCGCGTCGAGGTCGTCGATCGCTCCCAGGTGCCACTTGCCGATCGCGGAGCTGTCGGGCGCTCCACCGGGAGCCTTGCGCAGCGCCTCGGGCAAGGTGATCTCCTGGTCGGCGAGCGGCCGCCCCTCGTTGCCGCGGTTGATCGGGAATCCGACGCCCGTGCGAAACGAATAGCGCCCGGTGAGCAGCATCGCGCGCGTCGGTGAGCACCACGGGTTCGCGTAGGCACGTGTGAAGCGCACGCCCCGCGCCGCGAGCGCATCAAGCGTCGGCGTCTGGCCCGGCATGCCTCCGTAGCAGCCGAGCAGGTCCGCGCCGACGTCGTCGAGCACGATCACGAGCACGTTGGCGCGCGCCGGTGCCGCCTGGGGCTGCGCCTGCAGCGCGAGAGCGAGGACGAGGGCCGTGATCACGCGCGCGAGAATAGCGAGCGCAGCTGCGGGCGGCGTCGGAGCGGAGCCGCTAGCGCCCGTGCTTGTCCCACAGCGCCATCTCGGCGGCGCGCTTGGCGATGAACTCGGCCAGCTCCGTCGAGTTCCTGTGCAGGCGCTCGTCGCCCTTGTCGAACTCGATGCCGACGACGACGCGCTCGCGCGTCACGGTGCGGTGCCGCAGGCAGACGTTGAGCTTGTAGGTCGCGCAGCCCGGCAGGCGGAACTCGATCTCGCCGTTGTCGGCCTTCGGCAGGCGCTCGCCATCGGCGAGCGTGAGCACCAGCGCCACTCCGGACTCGGCGACGTCGCCGAGCGTGCCCTTGATCTCGGTTCCGTCCACGCGCAGGGTCGCGAGCACGCGCCGATCGATCGCGGGCGACACGCGCTGGTCGCGGCGGCGGTTGAAGTGCTTGAGGTAGAAGGTATCGAGCTGCTGGCCGACCTTTTCCGGCTGCTGAAATTCGAAGCCCAGGCGCACGAAGCCCGCGCCATCGGGCCGCACCGACGCGATGCGCGCCGTTGCCTTGACCTCTGCCCGCAACATGCCCGTGATAGAGATCACGACCGCGTCGCCCTTCTCGTACTTGCTGTCGTCGGGAATCGGCACGCGCGCCCCGGCTCCGCGGATCGACAGGTCGATCAGTTCGATGCGCACGAGCGGATAGCTGCCGGCCCGCAGCGTCGCCTCGAACAGGCTCGCCTTGGTGAGTTCCCGGCGGTACTCCGAGCGCTGGTTGCGCCGGGTGCTCTGCGGTTCGGGCGTGGGCTTGCGCTTCTTGAAGAACATCCGGGTGTGCTTGGGGTTGGGACCGACCGGAGCATCGAGCCGGGCCGGACCCGTCCTTGAGTTGGATCGGACATTCCTTCCTTCGCTGTGCGCGGCCGGAAAGCGCTGCGGGGGTAGCCTCTCGCCATGCCCACGATCCCCGCCCCCGCCCAGCGCGGCGAGTTCTTCCTCGACGGCCGTTTCGAGCCCGCCACGGGCACCGCCACGCTCCCGGTCGTCAACCCCGCGACCGAGGCCCCGCTCGCGAGCGTGCGCTCCGCCTCGCCGGCCGACGTCGAGCGCGCCGTCGCCGCCGCCCGCCGCGCCTGGCCCGCGTGGGCCGCGACACCGGCCGCCGCACGCGCCGAGG
>JAPLOE010000022.1 GCA_026692705.1 Planctomycetota bacterium | reverse complement strand
CCGAGATCCGTTTCCCCGCCGAGCTGGTCCTGCGCGGCGCCGACGAGAGTGCCCTGCTCTTCCCGCGCGACGTCGTGCTCGTCGGCGACAACGGCACGTGGTCGCAGCTCGCGTTCGAGCTCGCGCCGCGCGAGCGCGCCTCGCACTACTCGATTCAGCTGCGCCGCAACGACGGCAGCGCCTTCGACGGTGGCGAGCCGCTGCTGCGCCTCGAAGGGCCGGCGCCGCGCTTGGAGGCGACCGCACTCGTGGCGCTCGAGCCCGGCCACTACACGTGGGAAGCCTGGGCCGAGGTCGATGGCCTGAGCGTGCCGCTGGGCGAGCGCGACTTCGAGGCGCGGCTCGATCCGGCGCTCGTGGCGGAACTGGCGCTCGCACTCGGCACCGACGAGCCGCTGCGCAGCGAGACGGTGCTCAACCTGCTGCACCTGCACGGTTTCGTTGGGGATGCCCGCGACTACGCGCGCCGCCTGCCGGCGTCGCCCGCTCGCGACGCGTACCTCGCGCGCAAGCCCGGACGCTAGCTGAGGCTGGAACTCGGTGGCCGCGCACGCGACCATCCTGCTTCCACCTTGAGGCTGGCAGCTTGGTTCCTCGCGGCGGCGCTCTGCGGAGCGCCTCTCGCGCGTGCGCAGGACGCGTACACGAGTGCGTTGTCGCGCTTCGCGACGGCATTGCGGGCGCTGCGCGAAGGCGACGAGGCGGCGGCGGCGGGCCTGAAGGGCGCGGCGGACGAGCTCTGCACGCTGCACGGCCGGTGCGACCCGCGCGACGTGGCCGCGTGGTACGCGGCGCTGCCGGTCGAGGCGCGGCGTCAGGGCGTGCGCGACGAAGTGCGTTACCTCGAGCTGTGGCAGCGCGTGCGCGACGCGGGCGCGAGCGGAGTGTCGGGCGCGGAGTGGGCGCGCGAGCGCGAGGCGATCGTCGAACAGCTCGCGGGCCTCGCGCGCGAAGCGGCGGAGCGGCCCGACTTCGTTCCGGCGGCGCAGGCGCTGGCGTTGCTCGCGCGCATCGAGGTCGAGCGCTACGAGAGCGACGCCACGCTGGACGCGCGCGCGCGCACGGAGATCGGCCGCCGCGCGCAGGCCGATGCGACCCGTTCGCTCGAGCTGTTCGCGCGCGCCGGCCAGTCGACGCCGCGCCTCGAGCCCGAGTACCTGCTGGCGCGGCTCGCGCTCGCCCGCGGCGACGTCTCGGTCGCGCGCACCGGTTTCGACACGCTGCTCACGCGCGCCGAACGCGTGCGCCGCGACGATTTCCGCGAGCACGCGCTGCAGGGCCAGATGGCGCTGGCGCGGCTCGAAGGCGACGTGCGCGAGGAAGAGCGGCTGCTCGTCGAGTTGGCGAGCTTCCGCGACCCGCGCGAGAGCTGGCCGCTCGCCCGCGACTGGGCCGCGCGCCTGATCCACCACGACCACGCCGAGGAAGCGCTGGTTTTCCTCGAGCAAAACGCACCTCCGCCGGGTTCGCACGCGCTCGACGTGCAGGAGTGGAACCTGCTCGTCGGCAGCGCGAGCCTGCGCGCGGGGCAGCTCGACGGCGCGCGCGAACGCTTCGGGCTCGTCGCGGGCGACAGCCCCAGCGAAGCGTCGTTGCTGGCCTTCGCGTCGCTCGCGCTCGAGGAAGGGCGGGCCGAAGAAGTGCTCGAGCTGCTCGACGAGCCGCTGCGTGGCTCGCTCTCGCCACTCGGCCGCGAACGTGCGCTCACGCTCGTCGGAGCCGCGGAACTGAAGCTCGGCGACGCGCAGGCCGCGCGCGAGCACCTGAGCCTCGCCTTCGACGCCGCGCTCGACCGCGAAGGCGAACAACGCTCGCTCGCGCGCGGCACGACGCTGCAGCGGCTGGGCAGCGTGATCGGCGAAGGCCTCGGCCTCGAGAGCGTCGCGAAGCTCGCGCAGGCGCACCTCGCCTGCGGCGATCCGCTCGGCGCCGCCGCCGTGATCGGCGACGCGCACGCGCGCAGCCTGCGCCGCGGCGCCGAATTCACCGTCGATGTCGCCTGCGTCAAGCGCTGGGCAGCCTCCACGGAACTCGGGCTGCTCACGTGGGTCGTCGGCGCGGACACGACCGTCGTCGCCTACGTCGATCCACGCGGCCGCGCGCGCGCGGAAACGCTCGCCGGCGGTCGCCGCGAGCTCGAACTCGCGGTGCGGCGCCGGCGCGAGGCCGCGCTCGCCCCCGCCGGCCCGGCGACGCGCGTCCCACAACTGGGCGACGAGCTGCTGCGCCGCCTCGTGCCGCCCACGCTGCTCGCCGAGCTCACCACCTGTCGCGTGGGCGCCGGCTCCGAGCCGCGACTTCTGCTCTGCGCGCACGGCCCGCTCGAGGCGTTGCCGTTCGAGCTGCTCTCGCGCGCCCTCGCCGGCGACGACGGCGCCGTGCTCGTGCTGCCCGGCCTGCCTGCGCCCGAGCCCGGCCCGGCCCCGCTGGCCGCGGACCTCGCGACCTGGACCCTCGCCGGTGCGCCGCTCGAATCCTCGTTGCCGCGCCTCGCCGCCGCCGAAAACGAACTGCTCGCGCTCTCGCGCCTGCGCCCCGGTTCGACCCTCGTCACCGGCGCCACGTTCACGCGCGCCGCCCTGCTCGACGCCTGCCGCTCGTCCGCCCCGCTCCACCTCGCGACGCACCTGATCGACGGCTGCGACCGCTGGCGCGCCTTCGGTCCCGCCGCGATCGTCACCAGCGACCGCCTCGCGCTGTGCGCCGACGAACTCGCCGCGGCGCGCCCCAAGCTCCCGCTGGTCGTGCTCTCCGCCTGCTGGAGCGGCGGCGGCGAGCGTGTCGACGCCGAGGGCCTGTTTGGCCTCGCACGTGCTTTCCTCTCGAGCGGAACGCGCAATCTGGTCGTCACCTCGTGGCCTGTCGAGGACACGGCAGCTGCTCGTTTTGGCGAGCTCTTCCACCGCGAGCTGGCACTCGTCTCCTCTCCTTCTCGCGCCGCGGCGCGCGCGCGGCGGGCGCTCGCTGCGACGGGTGCGGTGCCTGCGGATTGGGCCGGCTTCCGCGTGGTCGGCCGCGACTAGGCGTTCCGGGAGGGAGCCGAGGGACCCCGGACCGGGACCACGGGAACCGCGGCCTGAATTCCCGACTCTGAGAGAAGAGAGCGAAGAAACTTCCCGCGACTGCTCAAGCGGGAAACGTGGGACTCCGATACCCCGCAACGTCGCTGCGCTCCCCGCGCACGGCGGCACCAGGAGTCCCCGAAACATGCTCACCCTTTGCGCGTTGTGCGCCCTCGCCACCCCCGCTGCCACCCCGGGCTTCGACCTCGCCGTCGCGGTCGGAGCGACGCGGCTGGCGGCGAGCAACCCGACCGCGCGGCCGGAACTCGTGCTGCTGTCGGATCCGCGGACCGGGCGGCGTGCGAGCTTCGTGGTGCCGGCCTTCGGCCGCGTCGAGCTGCGTTTTGCGCTCGGATCGATCGACGGGCTCGAGCTGCGCGTGCTCACCCGCGACGAGACCGGCCTGCACGTGACGAGCGCCTGGGCGCTCGACACGCTGCGCGAGGCCGGCGAGTGCGTGTGGTTCGACGTCGACAGCCATCCCTTTCACGCCTGGGGCCGCGATGCGCGTTCGACGCGCCTCCTGAGCTCGGCCCAGGCGCCCGCGGGCAGCTTGCCGTCTGCAGTGTGCGCTCCGCCGCCGCCGGCCGCGCACGTGCCCGTGATCACGCCGCAGGATGCGCGCCGTCCCGACGCGCCGCCGCGGCTCGAGAAGACGCCGCTGCCTCCTGTGTAGCGGAGCCAAGAGAGAGACTGAGAGACGGACGGTGGCCAGCGCTTCAAACGCTGGCCATCGCCCGTTTCTGCGCGACTCACCAGCGCGAGTAGAGCTCCGGGCGGCGGTCGCGCGCGACCGGGACGCGGCGGCGCAGCTCGCGGACGAGCTCGAGGTGGAGCTCGGCCGCGACGAGCGTGTCCTGCGGCGTGCCTTCGGCGAGCACGACGCCGTGCGGGCTCGCGAGCAGCGAATTCCCCGGGAATTCCAGCACCAGCTCACGCCGCCCGATCACGTCGGTGCCGGTGCGGTTGCAGGCGACGACGAAGCACTGGTTCTGCACCGCGAGGCCGAGCACGAGCGCGCGCCAGTGTGGAGCGCGTGCGAGCGGCCACTGCGCGCTGACGCACAGGAGCTCGGCGCCGTCGAGGAACGTGCGGCGCGTCAGCTCGGGGAAACGCAGGTCGTAGCAGACCAGGCACGCGACGCGCGCGCCGGCGAAGTCGACGGTCGGCGGAGGCGTTTCGCCGCCGGAGAAGCTCTCGGTCTCGGCCGTCGGCGAGAACAGGTGGACCTTGTCGTACTGGAGCAGCGTCGCGCCGCGCGAGACGAGGCGCGCGCGGTTGCGCGGCAACGCTCCGGGTTGTGCGCCGAAGCCGGAGCCGGCGACGGCGAGGCCGAGCTCGCGCGAGAGCTCCTCGATGCGTCGCCACGCGCCCGCGTCGGCCTCGACGAGTGCCGCGAGGTCGGCCTTGGGCCCGGGAAAGCTCGACGGCCACATTTCCGGCAGCACGACGAGCTCGATTCCGCGCTGCGCCGCCTCGCGCAGGCCACGCTCCACCTCCGCGAGGTTCTCGCGCGTCGCTCCGCGACGGACATCGAACTGCAGGGCGGCGGCTCGCATCGCGCCCGTTCTAGCCGCGGCCGCGCGCGCTTGCCACCCGTGGAGCGCGGGGGCATGCTGCGCCCCACCTCGATGGAAGCCGACGCGAGCAGGACACGACGGGCGCGCTGATGCAGTTCGGAATCGATCTCCTGATCTGGTTTGCCTTGTTCGCTGGGCTCGGGCGGGCGCTGCTCGCGTTCCTTCCGCCGGGCCGGGTGGGCTCCCACCGCCTCGCCGACCTGCCCGAGACGCTGTTCGTGAGCTCGATGCTCGGCGTGTGGGTGCAGCTCGTGCCGCTCCCCCTGCTGTATACCGAGCTGGTCCCGCTGTCTCCGGTCGTCTCGATCGTCGCGCTCGCGCTCGTCGCGATCGGGGTGATCGTCCGCGTCCTGCTCCTTCCGCAAGCGCTCGTTCCGCAGCACGAGCTGCCGCGGCCGCGCTGGGGCGGGCTGGAGTCGGCGCTCGCACTCACGTTCGCCGTCGCGATCCTGTGGCCCGACGAGAGCTTCGGCGACCTGCAAGCCTGGAGCGTGTTCGAGCGCGCCATGAAGGCCGTGCTGTTGGTGACGGCGGCGAGCCACGTCACGCGCGCCGTCGAGTGCGCCGGGCGGCCGACGTGGCTCGGGTTGCTCGTCGCGCTCACGACGCTGACGCCGCAATCGCCGCTGGGGTGCCGCGGGGAGACCCTGCAGCTCCAGATCCAGTTCGTGACGCTGGGCATCGCGACCTCCCTCGCCGGCTGGCTGCGCCGCGCGGACTCCCGAGACCGTGCGCTGGCGCTGTTCGGATCCGGAGCGCTCGTCGGCATCGACGTGCGGCTCGCCGTCGCCGGTTTGCTCGCGACCCTCCTGTTCACGCACTCCAACGCCCTGAAGTCGACGCTGCGCGCCGCGTTGCTGTCGCTCGCGTTCGTCGCTGTGCCGACCGTGTGGGCCGTCTCCGACGGCATGAGCATGATCTACGCGCCGGACTCGGAGCTCACGTTCTACGGGGTGCCGGTGAACCCGCTGCTGCCGCTCGGCGTCGTCACCGTGATCGTCGTCGCGAGCTTGGCCCTGGGCCAGTCGGCGACGAGCCCACAACCGACGGCGCGCTTCGCGGGTCGGGGGCGCGAAGTGGGTGCGATCGCGACCCTGTGTGCACTTCCGCCGCTCTTCGCCGCGTTTGCGCTCGCCGTTCCCGAGCTCGACGCTCCCGAGTTGGCCCCGCTTTCGCTCGCGGCGCTCGGCAAGATCGTCGCGCCCGCGGCGGCGTTCCTGGCGGCGATCACGCTCTTCCCGCAGCGCAAGGCATGAACGCGAGCGAGCCCAGCCCGCTGCCGCTCGAGCCGCTCGAGCGCGCGATCGCGGCCGTCGAGAGCGGGACGCCGTACAAGGCGGCGCTCGAGGCACTGTTGCGCGAGCTCGATGACGCGAGCGCGGACCGCCTGATGCAGCTGCAACGCGAGGCCCGCGGCACGTGGTTTCTCGCGCTGAAGGTGCCGCAGCCGAAGGCGAGCGGGGCGCGTGCGTTGTTCGTCGGCAACGCGCTCTCGGGCGCGCACACGCCGCTCTCGCACCACGGGTTCGAGGTCACGCTGCTCGACTCGAATGAGCTCAGGTTGCGCTGGGCGCGGCTGCGCAACGAAGCGTTGAGTTCGCACAGCCGCACACACGAGGTGCGCGCCGACGGCGGAGCGAGATTGCCGTTCGGCGACGGCGAGTTCGACCTCGTCGTGCAGGAAGACGGACTTCCGTCGCGAGCGCACGGCTGGGGCCACGACCTCGTGGAACTGGCGCGCGTCTGCAAGGGCGAGCTGGTGCTCGTCGCCGACAATCGCCTCGGCTACAAGCGCTCGACGGGACGCCGCGGAGTGTTCGACGTGCCGAGTCCGCTCGCTTTCGCGCGCCGCGCGCTCGCAGGGCCCGAATGCACGCTGCCCGGTTATTCGCGACTCGTGCGCCGCGCCGGATTCGGCTCGCCGCGCAGTTTCGCGCTCTATCCGCACGCGAGCGAGTTCACGTTCCTCGTCGGACTCGACGGCGCGGGCCCGTCGCTCGAGATCGGCCCGAAGGAGCGCGAGAACAAGCTCAAGCTGCTCGCGAGTTCCCTCGGCCTGTTCCGCTGGATGACGCCGTCGTTCGCGGTGATCGCGCCGCGCAGGGATCTCTCAGGCGTCCCACGCTGGTCGCGCATCTTGGGTGAGATCGAACGTGTGACCGGCGAGCGTGGGGCCGAGCTCGAGCACGTCGTCGCCACTCGCGGCAACTCCGCCCTGCTGCTCACGCGCTCGCCGCGCGGCCCCGAAGGCGCGTGGTGCCTGCACGTCGGCCTGAGCGCCGCGCAACGCTCGCAACTCGCGACCCACATGCGCACGCTGCGGCGGATCCGCGCGCACCATCCGCTTTGTCCGGTGCCCGAACCTCTGTTCGAAGGCGAGCTCGACGGCGTGTACGTGACCGTGGAGCGGCGCATCGGCGGCCTGACGGCGCCGCAGCTCACCGGCGACCTCGCCGCGGCCCGCCGCACGCTCGAGGGCCTTGCCCCGGCGCTCGCGGGGCTCGTGGTGGCCCCCCCGGCGCCGCTAGACGAAGCGGGGTTCGAGGAGCTGCTCGGCCGGCGATTCGAGATCGTCGCGGCCCACGCGGGCGAGCCGGCGGTGGTCGAGGCGCTCGCGCGCCTGCGGGCCGAGGCCAAGGCCGAGCTGCTGGGCTGTCCCCTGCCGCGGGTCGTCCACCACGCCGACCTGCGCTCCAAGCACGTCCAGGTGGAGCCCGATGGGGAACTGCTCGCGGTGCTGGACTGGGGCTCGGCCGAGTCGGCAGACCTGCCGTATTTCGACCTGCTCCACCACATCTTGCACGAGCGCAAGCAGGCCGACGGCCTCGACGCCCGGGGCATGTGGGAGCTCGTGAGGCGCGAGAACCGCCTGCGGGATTGGGAGCGGGCCGCCCTCGAGCGCTACCGGACCCTGACCGGGGTGCCCGAGGCCTATTGCGTGGTGCTCCACAGGATCTACCCGATGGTGGTCGCGGCCATGGCCGAGCGGCATTGGGACTTCAGTCGCCCCTACTGGCTGCGGCGCCAGTTCGGCCTTGGTGCGGAGGCGGAGGCTGCCCACTCCGGCCCGGGCGCCCGACGACAAGCAGGTAGTTGCAGGAATGACGAAAAATAGACGCTTCTGCGATTGGGCGGATTCGGCTAGGGTGTCCCACGAGACGAGCGTCTCCGGCAAGCTTCCCAGCCCAAGGCGACCCACCTCGTTCCGGTCCGGATGACGGATCCAGTCTCGCTGGAGCCGGCGTTTCGTCCCGGAAACGAGTGAGTCCCCGAAGACGCTCGCCCTGGAGAACTGTTCCAGACAAGCAGTTCTCCTGTGACAAAACGGTCATGGTTTCGGGGTGTGCCTTGCTCCTTGGTGTATGCTCTGACTCTAGGAGTTCGCATTCCTCGCAAGCCAGCCCTTACCGGAGCCCGACGCACCCCTGCGCCGACGTTCCTCTCCCCGCATCTCATCGGAGTCTCCATGTTCTCTCGCGTTTCCCCCCGTACCCTTCTGCTCGCCTCCGCGGCCGCCCTGCTCTCGCAGGTCGCGATGGCCGACGATCCCGAAGCCGCGCCGGTTTGCGCCTTCGGTGGCCCCTACAACGCCGAATGCGCCGGCGCCGCGACGGCTGTGCCCGTCAACGGTGGCGGTTCGTTCGACCCGGACGGCACCCAGTACACGGTGGCCTGGTTCGAGGAGTGCCCGTTCGGCTTCGTCGATGACCCGACGTCGCGTCAGGCCAACTACATCATCGACATGACCGGCCAGTGCTTCCGCCAGTGCTTCCTCGTGCTGCGCGTGACCTCGGGCGGCCAGATGACGCCTTGCGCCGGCTGGGTCACGGTGACCGACACGACGGCGCCGGCCCTCAACCTGCCCTCGGACGTCGTGGGCCCCTGGGGCATCGACACGACGGTGCTCACGACCGGCCTCGCCGGCGCGACCGACCTGTGCGACCCGGCCCCGACCACGAACTACTTCGACACGATCATCCCGAGCCAGGGCCCGGGCCACGAACAGACCATCGTCCGCACGTGGACCGCGACCGACCGCTGCGGCTTCATCTCGCAGCTCGACCAGACGATCACGCTGACCAGCCCCTCGGCGGACAGCGCCTTCGGCCTCGAGTTCGACACGAACAACTGCCCCGACCTGCTCGACCGCAACGCCCAGGGCGCCCGCTTCACGCTGACGCTCCTCGGCCGCCCGAACCTGTCGATGAACCAGGTCAACCGCACGACGGTCAAGCTGTCGCGCCAGGCCGACCCGACGAACTTCGTCGTGCCGTCCAACCCGTTCCAGTACTCGGCCCAGCAGGTCAGCGTGTTCGCGGCCACCAGCTTCGGTGACTGCAACCCCGCCGGCAACGACGGCCGTGGCGACCTGAAGTTCCAGTTCAACTACGCCCAGGTCGACGCCACCCTCGGTCTCGCGGCCGAAGCGGCCGGCACCGTGGTGCCGATCCAGCTGTTCGGCTTCCGCACGAACGGCACGCCGTTCATCGCCTACGGCGAACTGACCCTCCAGTAGTCGCGCAAGCGACTCCGCGAAGAGTCCACGCGGGGCTCTCCGGCTTGCGCCGGGGAGCCCCGCTCGCGTTTTCGATAGCTTGGTCCGCCCGCCATGTCGCCACTCGCCCCTAGCACGACCTGCCTGCGCCCCGACCTGCGGCACTCGTGGATCGACGGGGTGCTGTATGCCGCGATGGTCGGCGCTGGCGAGACCTACTTCCCGGCCTTCGTGCTGGCCTCGGGGCACGGGGAGCTCGCGGCGGGGCTCGTGGCGACGCTGCCGATGCTCGCGGGCGCAATCGTCCAGCTGAGCACGCCGCGGGCGGTCGCGAGCCTGGGCTCGCACCGGCGCTGGGTCGTGCTGTGCGCCTCGATGCAGGCGCTCGCCTTCGTGCCGCTCGTCGTCGGCGCCTTCACGGGCCACATGCCGCTGGTGCCGATCTTCCTCGCCGCGGCGCTGTACTGGGCGGCGGGACTCGCGGCGGCGCCCGCCTGGAACGCGTGGATCACCGGGCTGGTCCCCCACCGCATCCGCGCGCGCTACTTCGCTCTGCGGACTCGCGCGATGCACGCGGCGACGCTGGTCGGGCTCGTGCTCGGTGGCCTCGCGCTGCAACAGCTCGCCTTGGGCAACGCGACGCGCACGTTCGCGCTGCTGTTCCTCGCGGCCGGCGCGGCCCGCCTCGGGAGCGCGCGCCACCTCGCGCTGCATTCGGAGCCGATCCGGCCCGAGCCTCGCCCGATGCCGTGGAGCAACGTGCTGCGCTCGCCAGCGCTCAAGGGCGCGCGCCGGCTGATCGCGTACCTGCTGTGCCTGCAGCTCGCCGTGCAGGTCGCGGCTCCCTACTACTCGCCCTACATGCTGAAGGAGCTCGGCCTCCCCTACGCCACGTACATGCTGCTGATCGCGTCGGCCTTCGTCGCGAAGATGGCGGCGCTGCCGTTGCTCGGGGCCTGGGCACGGCGCGTCGGGTCGCGGCGGCTGGCGTGGATCGGCACGTGCGGCATCGTGTTCGCATCCCTGCCGTGGTACGCGACGACGAACGTCGGGCTGCTGCTCGCGGCGCAGCTGGTCGCGGGCGTGTTCTGGGCGGCCTTCGAGCTCGCCTCGCTGCTGCTGCTGTTCGAGCACATCCCCGAGCGCGAGCGCACGAGCGTGATCACGCTCTACAACCTCGGCAACTCGGCCTGCTTCGCGCTGGGGTCGCTCGTCGGCGGTGCGATCCTGCAGGGGCTGGGCGCCGGGGCCGAGGCCTATGGAATTCTCTTCCTGCTCACCAGCGCGCTGCGAGCGCTGACCCTGCTGCTGCTGCGGCGGGTCGAGCACGGCCACGGGGCCGAGCCGGAGCGCCTGAGCCTGCATCCGTCGGCCGTGCGGCCGTCGCTGGGCTCGATCGAGGTGCCGGAGCCGGGCGACGACGAGCTGCCGGGGCCGGGTTCGGGACGCGCCGGGGGCTGAGTCCAAGTCCGCAGGAGCGGGACGGCACTTCCGGTCCGAAACAGGGCTATAAGGTCCGGGACCAGAGTCCGCACGAAACGGCGCGCCTCGGGCCGGAACGGGAGCCTCCATGCAAGCCTTGTTGTGGATCGCATGCGCGACGGCGCTGCTCGCGCTGTTCGTCGTCCTGGCATGGTTCCGCCGCCCGCTGTGGGGCGCGTTGCTCGCGCTGGCGGGTGCGGTCGTCGCCTTCGACGGCGGTGCGTTCGCGACGTGGAGCTTCGGGGTGCCGCTCGCGCTGCTCGCGCTCGTCGCGGCCGTCGCGCTGGTCACGCCGCTGCGGCGCGCGCTCGTGACCGGGCCGCTGTTCCCGCTGATCCGGCGCATCCTGCCCGTGATGAGCGACACCGAGAAGGCGGCGCTCGACGCCGGCACGGTCGGCTGGGATGGCGAGCTGTTCGGCGGCTCGCCCGACTTCTCGAAGCTCGTCGCCGCGCCGCTGCGCGACCTCGACGAACGCGAGCGCAAGTTCCTCGACGAGGTGCTCGACCCGCTGTGCGCGAGCCTCGACGACCACAAGGTGACGCGCGCGGGCGACCTGCCGCCGGAGGCCTGGGAGCGCATCCGCACGAGCGGCCTGATGGGCATGATCATCCCGCGCAGCTTCGGCGGGCTCGAGTTCTCCGCGCGCATGCAGTCGACGGTCGTCGCGCGCCTGAGCTCGCGCTGCGTCACGGCCGCGGTGACCGTGATGGTGCCCAACTCGCTCGGGCCGGCGGAGCTCCTGCTGCACTACGGAACGGACGAGCAGAAGCGCCACTGGCTGCCGCGCCTCGCGCGTGGCGAGGAGATCCCGTGTTTCGCGCTGACCGAACCGTACGCGGGCTCGGATGCCGCCTCGATGCGCAGCGTCGGCGTCGTGGCGAAGGGCCAGTTCGAGGGCCGCGAGGTGCTCGGCATGCGGCTCACGTGGGACAAGCGCTACATCACGCTCGCACCGATCGCGACCGTGCTGGGACTGGCGTTCAAGCTGCGCGACCCCGAACGCCTGCTCGGCGGCGAGGTCGAGCTCGGCATCACCTGCGCGCTGATTCCCGCGAAAACACCGGGCGTCGAGACCGGCCTGCGCCACGATCCGCTCGGCGTGCCTTTCATGAACGGCCCGACGCGCGGCCACGACGTGTTCGTGCCGCTCGAGTTCATCATCGGCGGCCCGAAGATGGCCGGGCGCGGCTGGGTGATGCTCATGCAGTGCCTCGCGGCGGGGCGCGGCGTCTCGTTGCCGGCGCTGTCCACCGGTGCAGCGGCGCTCGCGACCCGCGTCGTCGGGGCGCACGCGAGCGTGCGCGAGCAATTCGGCCTTCCGCTCGGCCGTTTCGAGGGCCTCGAGGCGCGCCTGGGCCGCATCGGCGGGCTCACGTACACGATCGACGCCGCGCGCGTGCTCACGCTCGGGGCGCTCGACCGCGGCGAGAAGCCGGCCGTCACGACCGCGATCATGAAGGCCTACACGACCGAGGCCATGCGCGTTGTCATCACCGACGCGATGGACATCGTCGGCGGCGGCGGCATCTGCCGCGGGCCGCGCAACACGCTCGCACACGCCTACCAGTCGCTGCCGATCGGCATCACGGTCGAGGGCGCGAACATCCTGACGCGCTCGATGATCATCTTCGGCCAGGGCGCGATCCGCTGCCATCCGTGGGTGCAGCGCGAGCTCGCCGCCGCGGACGCACGCGACGTCAAGGCCTTCGACGAAGCCTTCTGGGGCCACGTCGGGCACGTGTTCATCAACGCCTCGCGTGCGCTCGTTCTGGGCCTTTCCGGCGGGAATTTCGCGGATTCGCCGGTGAGCGGACCAGCCGCGCCGTACTTCCAGCAGCTCGCGCGTTACAGCGCGGCCTTCGCGTTCACCGCGGACACGGCGATGGGCACGCTGGGCGCCAACCTCAAGCGCAAGGAGAACCTGAGCGGCCGGCTCGCGGACGCGCTGGCGTGGATGTACCTCGCGAGCGCCGTGCTGCGGCGCTTCGTCGACGAGGGCCAGCCCAAGGAACGGCTCGACGTGTTCCGCTGGTCGATGGAGAACGCGCTGTACGAGATCGAGCATGCGCTCGCGGGTTTCCTCGACAACCTGCCGCTGCGCTGGGTTGCGTTCGGGTTGCGGCCGGTGCTGTTCCCGACGGGCGCACGGCGCCGCGCCCCGAGCGATCGGCGCACGAGCGCGGTCGCGCGTGAGCTGCTCGACGGCGGCGAATTGCGCGAGAAGCTCGGAGCGCTCGCGTTCGTGCCGCGCGCGGACGAACCGGGGCTCGGATTCCTCGAGGCGACGCTCGTGGCCGTCGTGCGCGCGCGCCCGGCCCGCGAGAAGCTCAAGGAAGCGCAACGCCGCAAGGCGCTGCCGCGGGGCAGCGTGCCCGAGGTGCTCGAGGCTGCGCTCGCCCAAGGCGTGATCGACGGACGCGAGGCCGAAGCGCTCCGCGCCGCCGAACGTGCCCGCGACGAGGCAGCGCAAGTCGACTCGTTCCCCGGAGCGGAGCTGACGGGCGCGGGTTAGGGCGGCCCCTTGAGCGAGGCCCGGCACGGATGCGATCCTCCGCGCCATGGCCTCGAAACCGCCGCCGATGACCCAGGCGCTGCGCGTGCTGCGCGCCGCCGGAGTCGCGTTCGAGACGCACGAGTACGCCTACGTCGAAAAGGGCGGCACCGCAGCCTCGTCGACGGCGCTGGGAGTGCCCGAGCATCAGGTCATCAAGACGCTCGTGCTCGAGGACGACGTGAAGGAGCCGCTGGTCGTGCTCATGCACGGCGACAAGCAGGTCTCGACGCGCAACCTCGCGCGGCAGATCGGCGCACGCAGCGTGCAGCCCTGCAAGCCGGAGACCGCGGACAAGCATTCCGGCTATCAGGTCGGCGGCACGAGTCCGTTCGGGACGCGGCGCGCGATGAAGGTCTACATGGAGCGCACGATCCTCGATCTGGATCGCATCTGGATCAACGGCGGGCGGCGCGGGCTGCTCGTGTCACTCGATCCGAAGGAAGCGGCGCGCGTGCTGCAGCCGGTGCTCGTCGACGTCGCCACCGACGCGTGACTATGCTGCGCGGCCATGAAGCTGCGCCTTGCGTCGATCGTCCCGTTCCTCGCTGCGGCCTGCAGCGAAGCTCCCGCGCCCCCCGCACCGAAAAACGAGGGCCGCCCCGGCGCGGAGCCGCGCATCGAGTTCGTCGACGTCGCGGAGCAAGCCGGGCTGTCGCTCGTGCAAGTGAGCGGTGACCCGCGGCGCTGGTACATCCCCGAGAGCAACGGCACGGGCGCCGCGTGGCTCGATTACGACCGCGACGGCGACATGGACCTGTTCATCGGCAACGGGCAGGGACTGAAGTACCTCGACGACGGCGCGCGCCTCGAGCTCGAGCGCACCGCACGCTGCGCGCTCTACCGCAACGACGGCAAGCTGCGCTTCACCGACGTCAGCGCGCAGACCGGCTGCGACCGCACCGACTGGGTGCAGGCGATCACGACCGCGGACTACGACAACGACGGCGACACCGACCTGTACCTGGGGTGTTTCGGGCCGGACGTGCTGCTGCGCAACGACGGAGGCAAGTTCGTCGATGCGACGGCGGAATCCGGCCTCAAGAACGAGCTGTGGAGCTCGGGCGCGGCCTTCGCGGACATCGACAACGACGGTTGGCTCGACCTGTACGTCGCGAACTACTGCCTGTTCGACCTCGCGAGCCCGCCCAACGGCGGCAAGCGCAACGTCATCAAGGGCGTCGAGGTCGGCTGGGGTCCCGAGGAGGAGAACAAGCAGGGCTTCAACCCCGGTGCGCCGGACGTGCTGTTCCTCGGGCTCGGCGGCGGCAAGTTCCGCGAGGCGACGGCGGAGCGCGGGCTCGCGCTCGAGAAGCCGCTGTGCTCTTACGCGGCGATCTTCTCGGACATCGACCTCGACGGTGACCAGGACCTGCTCGTCGCCAACGACATGCAGCCCTCGAACCTGTTCGTGAACGACGGAAAGGGCCATTTCCGCGAGGAAAGTGGCCCGCGCGGCTTCGCGGTCGGCGGCGACGGACGGCCGACGAGCGCGATGGGCCTCGTGAGCGAGGACTGCGAAGGCGACGGCGACTTCGACATCTTCCGCACGAACTTCGACTTCGAGCCCAACAGCCTGCACGTCAACGATGGCAAGGGGCACTTCTCCGACCGCGCGCGCGCGCTCGGGCTGGCGGCGAGCACGATGGACAAGCTCGCCTGGGGCGGCGGTTTCCTCGACGCGGAGAACGACGGCGACTTCGACGTGCTCGTCGCGAACGGCCACGTGTATCCGCAGGCGAAGGAAATCGGCATGAGCGGCTGGAAGATGGAGACGCAGCTGTTCGAAGCCGTGCGCGGTTCCAACGGGCAGCTCGTGTGGATCGACGCGACGGTCAAGACCGGCGGGCCGTTCGTCGAGCTGCATTCGGCGCGTGGAGTCGCTTTCGGCGATCCCGACGACGACGGCGACGTCGATGCGGTCGTGATCGACCTCGACGAGCGGCCGCGGTTGCTCGAGAACCGCTCGGTGCGCGGCGGCCGCTGGCTCGAGGTCAAGCTCGCCGGCGTGCGCTCCAACCGCGACGGAATCGGCGCGAAGGTGACGGTGAAGGCCGGCGGGCGCAGCTGGAAGCGCGAGATGCGCACGACGCAGGGCCTGTATTCCTCGCACGATCCGCGCCTGCATTTCGGGCTCGGTCCCGTCGGTTCGATCGAGGAAGTGACGGTCGAGTGGCCGTCGGGCGCGCGCTCCACGGTGCGCGCTCCGGCACTCGACAGTATCCTCGCCATCGCAGAGGATTCGTAGCCGATGAAGGTCGCACTCGTCTTTCCGCCGCAAGGCCACTTCACCCAGCCCTACCTGAGCCTGCCTTCGCTGGCGGCCTACCTGCGCGCGCACGGTGTCGAGCAGGTGGAGATGTTCGACGAGAGCATCCTCGCCTACGACCACTTCCTGTCGCGCGGGCGGCTCGAGCGCGCGCTCGGGCGCATCGACGCGAAGGCGCGGCTGGCGGCGCTCGACGCGAAGGAAACGCTCGTCTTCTCCGACATGGAGCGCTACCAGTCGCTCTCGGAGATCGCGCTCACCGGCGAGCACGTCGCGGCAACGATCGACGAGGCCAAGCGCGTGCTGCGCACCAAGGAGCTCTTCTACGACTACGAGCGCTACCTGTGGGCCGGTCGCACGATCGAGCAGGGCCTGCGGATCATCTCCGAGGAATTCTGGCCCTCGCGCCTGACCGCGCACGGCTTCGTGATGCGCTACTCGGTCGAGCGCAGCTCCGAGATCCTCGCCGGCACCGCCGACGAGCGCGAGAACCCGTTCCTCGAGTTTTTCCGCGAGCACACGCTGCCGCGCCTCAAGGCGCTCGATCCTGATCTGGTCGGCATCTCGCTGACGTTCCCCAGCCAAGCGATCCCGGCCTTCGCGCTCGCGCGGCTGATCAAGCAGTGGAAGCCTTCGGTGCACATCACCGTCGGCGGTGGCCTGCTCGCCTACGTCGCCGAAAAGCTCTCCAAGCGTCCCGAAGTCTGGGGCGTGATCGACAGCTTCATCATGCTCGAGGGTGAAGGCCCGCTGCTGCAGCTGTGTCAGGAGATCGAGAGCGGCCGCCGCGACCTGTCGACGATCCCGAACATGCTGTGGCGCGACACCGACGGCACCGTGCGCCACAACACGCACCGCGATCCGCTCGACATCAAGACGCTGCCGACGCCGGACTTCGACGGCCTGCCGCTCGAGAAATACTTCAGCCCCGAGCTCGTGATCCCGCTCGCGATCACGCGTGGCTGCTACTGGGGCAAGTGCGTCTTCTGCACGCTCTACACCGTCATCGGGCCTGGCTATCGCGGGCGAGCGATCGACCAGACCGTCGAGGACATGCGCAAGCTGTCCGCGAAGTACGGCACGAAGCACTTCTACCTCGCGATCGAGGACCTGCCGCCGAACATGGCCGCGCGCCTGCCGCAGGCGATCCTCGACGCCGGGCTCGACATCGACTGGTGGTGCGACGCGCGCCTGGAGCACGAGGCCTTCACGCAGGAAGTCTGCGACGCGATGGCAAAGTCGGGCTGCAAGCGCATCGCGTTCGGCTACGAGAGCTCGTCGCGGCGCGTGCTCGCGCGCATGTGCAAGGGCATCGACCCCGACCGCTCGATCGAGCTCGTGCGGCGCGTGCGCAAGAGCGGCATCTCGGTGACGCTGTACGTGATGGTCGGCTTCCCGACCGAGACGCGTGACGAGGCGCGCGAGACGCTCCAGACGATCGTCGCCAACCGCGACGCGATCCAGGAAGTCAGCGTGCGCGTGTTCTACCTCGACGAGTCGAGCGAAATCTTCAAGCGCCGGCAGGAGTTCGACATCGCCGAGATCTATCCCGATCCGAGCGCCGACCTGCAGGTCTACTACGACTTCAAGTGCACGAGCGGCATGAGCCGCCGCGAGGCGCGCGACACGTACCTCGAGTTCACGCGCGCGCTGCGCTCGCACTTCCCCGTGTTCCAGAACACGAACATGCTCTACCACGAGCTGAAGAGCCATTACTTCCTGTACCTCGCGCGCGCGGGGACGTGGGAGAAGCTGCTCTCGGACGTGCTCGAGCGCCCGCGCAACACGCACGCCACGACCGACCGCCCGCGCCGTCGCCGCGAGCTCGTGCGGATCGAGCTCGGCTTCGACCGCGCCGGCATCGACCAGCGCCTCGCCGCGATCGACTCCGCCACGCTGCGCCCGCGCTACCAGTCCGACCTCGTCGAGGAGTCCGACCGCGTGCGCTTCGATGCCGAGCTCGAGCGCGAGCCGCGCAGCGATTCCGCGCTCGTGTACGACCCCGCGACCGGCGAGGTGCAGTGCTTCTCGGCGGCGGCGGCGCTCTTGCTCGAGCGCTGCGACGGCACACGCACGGTCGAGCAGGTGATCGAGGTCATCCCCCACGAGGTGCGCGGCGAGGCGCTGCGCTGCGTGGAGGAGATGCGCAAGCAACGGCTGTTCGAGACGGAGACGACGCGATGAAGGAACCGCGCAAGGACGAGAAGGCCCGCGACGAGGCCACGCAAGAGGCCGAAAAGGCCGCGCCGAAGGCTCCCGCCGACCCGCGCAAGCCCGCCGGCATCAACTACGTGTTCAAGATCGCGCCGGCCGACCCGAAGAACTCGTTCGACTTCGAGGACGTGGCCGACAAGTGAGCGCGCACTTGCCGTCGCCGTCGGCCGTGTCGGTGTAGCCGAGCTTTT
>JAPLOE010000021.1 GCA_026692705.1 Planctomycetota bacterium | reverse complement strand
GGACGCGGCTGGAGAGCCCGGATGGCGTGCTGTTCCCGATCTACGTGCTCGAGCTGGCGCGGCGGGGCGAGCCGGGCCTGGGGCGCGTGCCGTGGTTCGATCCGCTGGCCCGCGCCATCGAGCGGGGGACGGTGAGCGTCGGTTTCGGGGCGGAACCGGCGCTGGACACGGCCGGGGCGGAGGTGCTCGAGCGCCAGGTCGAGCTCGTGCGCGACGACGGCACCCGGGCGGCGCGCTGGGTGTTCCGCGGGGACGAGCTGTGGGAGGTCGAGTGGGCCTCGGGCGGGCTCGTCGGCCGCCGGATCGCGCGTCCGGGGTACGAGGAACGGGTCGGCCGGTGCGCCGCGCCCGGACCCGCGGACCCAGTCGATCGCTGATCTCCAGTGAAAAGGTCCGGTCAAGAGCACCCAGATGCTCTTGGACACGAGGGACTTCGCCGCGCACCATGGGTTCCTCCTTGCCCGGCGGGCGTCGCATCCGCTGCCGCGCCGTCCCCGAAGAGCCCCCAGCCTGATGCCGTCCAACTTCCGCATTCGCGGCGCGCCCCGCCGTACCCTGCTCACCTTCCTGCTGGTAGGTGGCTCGCTCGGCTGCGCCGCAACCCCGGAGGAGGCGCGCGCCACGGCGGACGAACTCGCCTACAAGGTGCTGGAGGAGCGGCGCGAGATGCTCGCCCTTGGGCAGGCCTCGTTCACGATCGAAACGCCCGAGGACAGCCTGCGCCGGCGGCTCCTGCGGGGCGAGACGATCGAGCCCGTCCGCATCGTCAACGTGCTCGAGATCGCCGCCGACAACAGCCGCGACTACCAGCGCCGCAAGGAAGACCTGTACCTCGCCGCGCTCGACCTGACGCTCGAGCAGTTCCGCTTCCAGTGGCAGGGCGACGGCAGCCTGTCCTCGGTCCTCAACGGCGACGTCAACGGCGCCAACACGACCACGACCACGGGGTCCGCGGGCCTCTCCAAGCTGCTCGGCACCGGCGCGCAGGTCGTGTCGAGCATGGGCCTGTCGCTCGCGCGCTCGCTCTCGACCGGCGACACGTGGTCGGTGGTCGGCACGCCCTTCGTCAGCGTCTCGCAGCCGCTCCTGCGCGGCTTCGGCTCGCGCATCGTGCGCGAGAGCCTGACCCAGTCGGAACGCACGGTGGTCTATCGCCTGCGCGAGTTCGAGCGCTTCCGCCGCACGTTCTCGGTCGACACGTTCACGCGCTACATCCAGCTCCTGCGCACCGGCGACCAGGTCAAGAACGAGCGCGTCAACATGGCCAACCTGACGGCGCTGCGCGAACGCAACGAGGCGCTGGCGGAGGCCGGGCGCCAGTCCGACATCCAGACCGACCAGGCGCGCCAGAACGAGCTCGCCAGCGAGTCGCGCCTGATTTCGGCCGTCGAGCGCTACGGCACCGCGCTCGACGACCTGAAGTTCCAGCTCGGCCTGCCAGTCGAGTCCAACATCGAGCCGGTGGCGAGCGAGCTGTACGAGCTCGAGATCGACGACACGCTGCTCGTCGACGAGCCCGTCGCGGTCGCGGCGGGGCTCGCGCTGCGCCTCGACTACCAGACCTCGCTCGATCAGCTCACCGACTCCGAGCGCAAGCTCAACATCGCCGCCGACAACCTGCGCGCGCGCCTCAACGTGACGGCCTCGAGCTCGATCGTCTCCGAGGATGGCGAGCCGTTCGAGTTCTCGAAGAACGACCTCGACTGGACGCTGCGCGCGGACCTGACGCTGCCGATCCAGCTCGTAGCGGAGCGCAACGCCTACCGCGAGGCGCTGATCACCGTCGAGCGCGCGCGCCGCTCGGCCGAGCAGCTCGCCGACCAGATCACCGCCGACCTGCGCGCGAGCCTGCGTCAGGCACGCACGCGCCGCAAGGCGGTCGACATCCAGCGCAACGCCGTGCGGCTCGCTGAGCGGCGCGTCGAGAGCGCCACGCTGAGCCTCGAGGCCGGCCGCGCGACCACGCGTGACATCCTCGAAGCGCAGCAGGCCCTCGTCGACGCGCGCAACGCGCTCACGACGGCGCGCGTCGACTACTTCCTGTCGCAGCTGGCACTGTGGCGCGACATGGAGCTGCTGCGCGTGAAACCCGAAGGCATCGGCTTCGCGCGCGAGGAGCTCGACGCGGTCGTGGCCGCGCTCGGGCTGCCGATGCAGCAGCGCGCGCCCCTGCCGGAAGAGTCGCAGGGCGATGCAGCCGACCAGGGCCAGGGTGACGGGGGCCAGGACATGCCCGCCGATCCCAAGCCGGACCAGCAAGAGGACGACCGATGAGCCAGTTTCGATCCATGCGCCGCAGCGCTTCGCGCTTCCGCGACAACGCCGGCCTCAAGGCCCTTCCGCTCGTGCTCACCGTCGCCGCCGTCGGCGGTGGACTGTGGTTCGTCGGCAACAAGGCGGGCTGGTTCGCCAAGGAGCAGACGGCCAAGGTCGAAGGAGCGCTCGTGCAGCGCGGCCCGCTGCGCATCAGCGTGATCGAGCGCGGCAACCTGCGCGCCGCCGACGCCGTCAGCATCAAGAACGAGATCGAAGGCAACTCGACGATCCTGTGGATCATCGCCGAGGGCACGGTCGTCAAGGAAGGTGACCTGCTGGTCGAGCTCGACACCTCGCAACAGGTCGACAAGCGGCTGGCGCAGGAGATCAGCGTGCGCAACGCGGACGCGGCCTACGTCAAGGCGCAGAAGAACTACGAGATCCAGAAGAGCCAGAACGACAGCGACATCAAGAAGGCCGAGCAGAACCTGCTGTTCGCCGAGAAGGACCTCGAGAAGTTCGTCGCGGAGCAGGGCGAGGCCACCAACCAGCTGGCCAAGGCGCAGGAGCAGATCACGCTCGCCGAGGAGCAGTACTCGCAGGCCGAGAGCAAGGTCAACTGGTCGCGCCAGCTGTACGACAAGGGCTTCCTCACCAAGACCGACCTCGACGCCGACGATCTGGCGCTGCGCCGCGCGGGCATCCAGCGCGAGTCGGCCAAGCGCGAGCTCGGGCTGCTCAAGAGCTACCAGCTCGAGCGCGACCGCATCAAGCTGCAGGGCGGCCTCGAGGAGGCGCACCGCGAGCTCGAGCGCGTCAAGCTGCAGGCGGCGGCGAAGATCGTCGACTACGAGGCCGACATGCGCACGCGCGAGGCGCAGCTCAAGCTCGAGCAGGAGAAGCTCGACAAGCTCGTCGCGCAGATCTCGAAGGCCAAGATCCGCGCGCCCAAGCCGGGCATGGTCGTGTACGCGCAGCTCGAGCAGAACCGCATGGGCCAGAGCCAGCCCATCCAGGAAGGCACCAGCGTGCGCGAGCGCCAGGAGATCATCACGATCCCCAACGCCGCCGGCATGGTCGCGCAGGTCTCGCTGCACGAGTCGGTGCTCAAGCAGGTGCAGGTCGGACAGGGCTGCCTCGTCAAGGTCGACGCGCTCGGCCAGCGCGAGCTGCGCGGCCGCGTCTCCTTCGTCGCGGTGCTGCCCGACCAGAACTCGTGGTTCTCCAACCCCAACACGCGCCTGTACCGCACCGAGGTGCAGATCCTCGACAGCAACCCGGAGATGCGTCCGGGGATGAGCTGCGCGGTCGAGGTGCTCGTCGAGGACATCCAGGACACGCTGTATGCGCCTGTGCAGGCGATCTTCCGCTCCGGCGGTGACCAGCTGTGCTTCGTCGCGACGGCCGCCGGGACCGAGGAGCGCAAGGTCAAGACGGGCCGCTTCAACGACAAGTGGGTGCAGATCGTCGAGGGCGTGAGCGAGGGCGAGACCGTGCTGCTCGCGGCGCCTCCGGGCTTCTCGCCCGTGGCGGTGCAGGCGGGCGCGAGCGACGTCTCGGCCTTCCCGGCTCCCGCGGCTCCCACGGCTCCCACGGGCCAAGGCGGCGGCGCAGGCGCGGGCGCTCCGGCGGGACCGGGTGCCGGTGCCGGCGGTGCGAGCTCGGGCGCGCCGGGTGCTGGCGCGTCGGGTGCGGCGGATCCCGCCGCGGGCGCAGGCTCCGGTGGCCGCGGCAGCCGCGGCAACATGGATCCGGCGCAGGCCGAGGAGTTCCGCAAGCGCATGGAGGCCATGACGCCGGAAGAGCGCGAGAAGATGCGCGAGCGCTTCGGTCGCGGCGGTTCGGGTGGAGCGCCCAGCGGTGACGGTTCGACGGCTCCGGCGAGCGGCGGCTCCGGCACGGGCACGGGCGGCGGCAAGTAGACGCAGGCGCGCTCCGTGACCGACTCCAACTCCAAGCCCGTAGCCGAGCTCGTCGGCGTCGTGCGCGAGTACCGCATGGGGACCAACCTCGTGCGGGCACTCGACGACTTCTCGTTCACGTTCGGCCGCGGCGAGTACTGGGCCGTGATGGGCTCGTCGGGCTCGGGCAAGTCGACGCTGCTCAACGTGCTCGGCTGCATCGACCGGCCGAGCCAGGGCGACTACCTGATCGACGGCATCTCGACCAAGTCGCTCGATGACGACCAGCTCTCCGAGGTGCGCGGCCGCAAGCTCGGCTTCGTGTTCCAGAGCTACAACCTGATCCCGCAGCTCAACGTGCTGGAGAACATCATGGTGCCGCTGTTCTACCAGGACGACCCTCCGGCGGACGGCGAGGAGCGGGCGCGCAAGCTGGCCGAGCGTGTCGGCCTCTCGCAGCGCCTCGACCACAAGCCGACCGAGCTTTCCGGTGGCCAGCAGCAGCGTGTCGCGATCGCGCGCGCGCTCGTCAACCATCCGGCACTGATCCTCGCCGACGAAGCCACGGGCAACCTCGACAGCGCCACGGCGCTCGAGATCCTGGCGCTGTTCGACGAGCTGCACGCCGAAGGCCGCACGATCGTGCTCGTGACGCACGAACCCGATGTCGGCGAACGCGCGCAGCACGTGCTGCGGCTCAAGGACGGCAAGATCGAGTCGGTGCGGCGCGGCCAGAACTCCGCCGCGGGAGCGCGCGCGTGAAGGGCACCTTCGGACGGACCGTCAAGCTCGGCATCTCGAGCCTCCTGCTGCACAAGCTGCGCAGCCTGCTGACCACGCTGGGCGTGCTGTTCGGCACGAGCTCGGTGATCGCGATGCTCGCCATCGGCGAGGGCGCGAGCGAGGAGGCCCAGGAGCAGATCCGCCAGCTCGGAAGCAACAACGTCATCCTGCGCAGCGTCAAGCCGCGCGAGGACTTCGCGACCGGCGCGAGCCAGTCGGTGCGCGTGCTGAGCTACGGCCTGACTGAGGATGACCTCGGGCGCATCTCGGACACGTTCCCGGGCGTCGCGCGAGTCGTTCCGGTGCGCGAGATCTACGAGGAAGTGCGCTACTCCGACCGCGCGCTCAACCCGCGCGTGATGGCGACCCTGCCGGTCTACCGCGAGGTGACCGGCCGCGTGGTGAGCGAGGGCCGCTTCCTCACCGACCAGGACGAGCTCGGCGTGTCGAACGTGTGCGTGCTGAGCTACGACGCGGCGCGCAAGCTGTTCCCGGTGAGCTCGCCGATCGGCGAGCAGGTCAAGATCGGCGCCGACTACTACACCTGCGTCGGCGTCACGCTCGACCACGTGCGCCAGCAGGCGGACAGCGCGGGCGCCGGCAAGAGCACGGCCGAGGTGTTCATTCCGCTCGAGACCGGTCGCAAGTGGTACGGCAGCATGCAGGTCAAGCTGCGCGCCGGCTCGCGCGAGATGGAAGAGGTCGAGCTGCACGAGATCGTGGTCGAGGTCGAGGACCCGATCAACGTCGAGATGGTCGCCAACGCCTGCCGCGAGATGCTCTCGCGCAACCACAAGCAGGGCGACTACGAGATCGTGGTGCCGCTCGAGCTCCTGATGCGCGCCGAGGAGACTAAGCGCATCTTCAACATCGTGCTCGGCTCGATCGCCTCGATCAGCCTGCTCGTCGGCGGCATCGGCATCATGAACGTGATGCTCGCGACCGTCACGGAGCGCACGCGCGAGATCGGCATCCGCCGCGCGCTGGGCGCCAAGCGCCGCCACATCGTGGCGCAGTTCCTCGTCGAGTGCGTCGTGCTGTCGGTCGGCGGCGGCCTGCTCGGCGTCGCGCTCGGCCTCGCGACCCCGCTCGTGGTCGAGCACTATGCGGAGATGCGCACGATCATCACGCCCACGGCGCCGCTGCTCGCGTTCCTGATCTCCTCGGGCGTCGGCGTGCTGTTCGGCATCTACCCGGCCTGGCGCGCGGCGACGATGGACCCGGTCGAGGCCCTGCGCCACGAGTAGTCGCACCCGCGGTCGCTCACGGGTCGTCCGAGGGGCAACCTTCATACGGCCGGCGACCGCAGCGCGAGCGCCTGCGCGAGGTGGGCGGGCCCGGTGACTTCCGTGCCGTCGAGGTCCGCGATCGTGCGCGAGACGCGGCGCAGCGACTGCACGGCGCGCGCGGACAGCCCACGCTGGCGCACGACCTTGCCGAGCAGGTTCTTCGCGGCGCCGTCGAGCGGTGCCCAGCGGTCGAGCTCGGCCGCGTCGAGCACGCAGTTGCGTTGTTCGCCCTGTCGCGAGCGCTGCAGCTCGAGCGCACGCTTCACGCGCGCCTCCAGCTCGGCCGCGGTCACGCCGCTTCCGGACGGATCGCGAGCGCCCAGTTCGTCGAGCGTAGGGGCCGTCAGTTCGATGCGCAGGTCGATGCGGTCGAGCAGCGGCCCGGAGATGCGGCTGCGGTACCGCGCGATCTGCTGCGCCGAGCACGGGCAGGGCACGCGCGGGTGTCCGCGGTAGCCGCAGGGGCAGGGGTTCATCGCTGCGACGAGCTGCAGGCGTGCGGGGAGCTCGAGTTGGCGACCGGCGCGGCTGATCACGATCTGGCCGGTCTCGAGCGGCTGGCGCAGCGCCTCGAGCACCTCGCGCCGGAACTCCGGCAGCTCGTCGAGGAACAGGACACCGCAGTGCGCGAGCGTGATCTCGCCCGGTGCGGGTGGCGAGCCACCGCCGACGAGGCCCGCGTAACTGACGGTGTGGTGGGGCGAGCGGTAGGGCCGCTTGCGCGCGAGTCCCCCGGGCCAGCGCCCGGCCGCGGACAGTACGCGCGTGACGTCGAGCCGCTCGGCGAGGGTTGGCGGCGGCAACAGCGTGGTGATGCGGCGCGCGAGCATGCTCTTGCCCGTGCCCGGCGGCCCGACGAACAGCAATCCGTGCCCTCCGGCGGCGGCGACGGCCAGCGCGAGCTTGCCCGAGCTCTGCCCGCGCACGTCGTCGAGGCTCAAGCCCGGATCGATCTCGATGCGCGGCTCGCCCGGGTCGACCGGCGCGAGGTGGTCGCCGCTGGTGAGGTGGCGCAGCACGTCCTCGAGCTGCGTGGCGCCGTAGGCCTCGATTCCGGGAAGCCACGCGGCCTCCAGTGCGGTCGCTTGGGGCGCGAACACTTGACTGACGCCGGCTTGCCTTGCCGCCATCGCCGCCGCGAGGCCACCGGACACCGCGTGCAGCGTGCCGTCGATGCCGAGCTCGCCCAGGAACAGCCGATTCTCGAGCGCACGTGCCTTCAGGAAGCCCGAGGCCGCCGCCGCGCCGACCAGCAGCGGCAGATCGAGGATCTCGCCCGACTTGCGCCGCGCCGCGGGCACGAGGTTCAGGTACAGGCGCCCGCCCCCGAGCTTGAGCCCGTTGGCCTCGAGCGCACACACGAGGCGTCCCTTGCTCTCGCGGATCACCGGATCGGGCAGGCCCGTGAGCACGACATCGACGCGCGCCGACTCCGCGTCGGGTTCGTAGCGCGCCTCGACGGTCACGAGCTCCGCCGAAGCGCCGGCGAGACAGGCCCCGAGAACTCGAACGGTTCGCACGACGGCAACGACGCTCGGGCCCCCACGGCGGTAGCACCTGATCCCGGAAAAATCCGAGTCGCACGCGGCCGCCAAGAAACGCGGCGCCGCGTTCTCTAGCATCTGACGCGTCCGATGCGCTCCGCTCCCCGATCCCTCCTGCTGCTCCTCGCGCTCGGCGCCTGCGCGACTCCCAAGTCTGCGGAGCCTGCGCCGCCCGAACCCGTCCCCGTCTCCGCACCGGTCGCGGTCGTGGTCGACGCTCCGCCGCGCGAAGGTCGACCAGTTCGTGCTGCACTACGACGTGTGCGGCACGAGCCGGCAGTGCTTCAAGATCCTGCACGACCGCCGCGAGCTCTCGGTCCACTTCCTGCTCGACGTCGACGGCACGCTGTACCAGACGCTCGACCTCTCCGACACCGCGTGGCACGCGCGTCAGGCCAACTCGCGCTCGGTCGGCATCGAAATCGCGAACATCGGCGCCTATCCGCCGGGCGAAGGCACGCTCGACGAGTGGTACCCGACGGACGAGCAGGGGCCCTACGTGCGCTTCCCCGAGTGGATGAAGGTCACGGGCATCCGCACGCCCGCTTTCGTCGCGCGTCCGGCGCGGCCCGAGCGCATCACCGGCGCGATCCACGGGCGTGACTACGAGATGCACGACCTGACGCCGCAGCAGTACGCGACGCTGGTCAAGCTCGCCGCCGGCCTGTGCCGCACGTTCCCCGCGCTCGCGCCCGACTGCCCGCGCGACGCCGAGGGCCGCGTGCGGGCCGACGCGCTCTCCGACGAGGAGTTCGCGCAATTCCACGGCATTCTCGGGCACTTCCACGTCACGAAGGAAAAGCAGGACCCGGGTCCGGCCTTCGATTGGGAGCGCTTCCTCGTCGAGGTGCGCGCTGAGCTCGCGCGCCCGCTGGAGGCGAAGCCGTGACGAATCCCGCGCCCCGTCCGTTCGGCCGCTACTTCGTGGCGATGAAGGCGCTCGCGCTGCAGGGTGGCAAGTTGCTGCTCGTGCGCGAGTCGACG
>JAPLOE010000020.1 GCA_026692705.1 Planctomycetota bacterium | reverse complement strand
AGGCGGAAGGTCACGGTTTCGCGCTCGCCGTCCATCTCGGTGACGGAGCCGACGCCGAGCTCGCGCAGGCGGCCGAGGACCTGCTGCACGAGAGATTCGGGCGCGCTGGCGCCGGCGGTGACGCCGATCTTGATGCCGGGGCGGAACCAGGCCGGGTCGATCTGCGCGGCGCCGTCGATCAGGTGCGAGGGCACGCCCTTGCGCTCGCCCAGCTCGCGCAGGCGGCTGGAATTCGAGCTGTTCTGGGAGCCGACGACGAGCAGCAGCTCGATCTCGTCCGACATCTCCTTGACGGCGTTCTGGCGGTTCTGCGTCGCGTAGCAGATGTCCTTGAGCTCGGGCCCCTTGATCGCGGGGAAGCGCCGCACGAGCGCGTCGATCACCTCGCGCGTGTCGTCGACCGAGAGCGTGGTCTGCGTGACGTAGGAGAGCTTCAGGGGATCGCCCACGACGAGCTGCTCGACTTCCTTGACCGTCGAAAGCACGTGCACGGGCCCGTCGATGCGGCCGCGCGTGCCTTCGACCTCGGGGTGGCCGGGGTGCCCGATGAGCACGACCTCGCGGCCTTCCTTGCGGTAGGCCTGCGCCTGCAGGTGCACCTTGGTGACGAGCGGGCAGGTCGCGTCGATCACGCGCAGCTTGCGCGCGACGCCACGCTGCACGACTTCCTCGGCGACGCCGTGCGCGCTGAAGATCGTGACCGAGCCCTCGGGCACCTCGTCGAGCGTATCGACGAACTTGACGCCGCGCCGCGAGAGGTCGTCGACGACGTAGCGGTTGTGGACGATCTCGTGCAGCACGTACACGGGCGCGCCGTACAGCTCGAGCGCACGCTCGACGATCTCGATCGCGCGGTCGACGCCGGCGCAGAAGCCGCGCGGCTGGGCGAGGAGCACTTGCATGTCGAGCAGCATGGTGGCGTCCCTTCGCCCGGCGTTCTAGCCCGGCCTGTTCATGGGGCTCGTCGCGAAAACGTGAAAACGCCGGCGATGCAAGGCGCGAGGATGGTTTTTCCCGCAGGCGACCTGAAGGTCGCTGAGGACCAAAACCACCACAGCAACGCAGCAGCGTCGAGCGGTTTCGCGTTTGCAGCAGAGGCTCATGAACAGGGCGGGCTAATGGTGCGATTCGCGCACGAGGTTGCGGTTCCAGCCCGGGATCTCGACCACGACGTCGCAGGTCCCGTTCGGCACAGCCTGACAGGCGAGGCGCGACTTCGGCGTGACACCCCGCGCATTGTCGAGCTGGTCGAGCTCGGGCTCGCCGGCCTCGTTGCAGCTCTCGGAACCCTCGCGCACGATCACGTGGCAGGTCGAGCAGGCGCTCACGCCACCGCAGGCGTGGTCGATCGCGATGTCGTGGCCGAGCGCGATCTCGAGGATCGAGCCCTTGGCGCCGTCGCGCGAGTAGGGGAGCTCCGCCGGGTCGACCTCGACGGTCTTCTGGAGCGGCAGGAACGTGATGCGGTACGGCCGCTGGGGCAGCGCGTACTTGGAACTTTGGATGTAGGGATTCGTGCCGCCCATGGGGCTTCTTTCGGTCCGTCCTTGTGGGACGCGAGGGCGGAGGATCCTACTCGCGATTCCGGCGCGGCGCGCGTTCGCGCGAGCGCTCGCCAGCCGGCGGACGGGCCGCGGGCGGAGTGGACGGTCGCGGCGACGGCGCGGGACGCTCGGCGGCGCCCGTGGAGCCCAGCCGGCCTTCCTTCTCGAGCTGCAGCCGCTCGCGCGTCGACATCGCGCGCTTGGCGCGGTCGGCCGAGCCGTTCGAGGACGCCGGGGCGCGCTCGGGAGCACTGGCGGCCGGCGCACGCGGCGCGGGAGCGCGCGGAGCCGGTGCCCGATCGGCCGGAGGCCGCGGA
>JAPLOE010000019.1 GCA_026692705.1 Planctomycetota bacterium | reverse complement strand
GTAGGAGCCCGAAGCCTGGCTTCCGGCACCGACACGGACCGTCAGGCCCATCTCGTCGACGTAGGCGCCGACCAGACCGGCGTCCTCGTCGGACACCGCGAGGACCACGAGGCCCTTCTCGCCGAATTCGGACTGAAGTTGTTCGAGGTGAGGCCACGCCCCACGGCAGGGGCCTCACCAGGTGGCCCAGAACTCCACAACGACGGCCTGACCCTTGAAGTCGGAGAGGTCGATGTCGGTGCCCAGGTGGTTGAACCACGCAGCGGCGGTGATGTTCGGTGCGGGCTTGCCGAGCTCGAGGCCTTCGGTCGCCGGACGGGCGATCACCGCGATGGCTCCGAGCGCGAGCGCTGCGCTGGCGAGGAACGGGTACTTCATGGGGAAGTTCTCCTTGAGGCCTCCCAAGCTAGCACTCCGGCCGGCTTGGAGCACGCGGGCCAGGGGCTCCGGGCCGTTAGACTCCCGTGAAGCCGTGCCCGAGCCGCGCTGGTCCATCGACGACGTCCCCGAAAAGCCGGGGGTCTACCTGTTCCGCGACGCGGCCGGGAAGGTGCTCTACGTCGGCAAGGCGCGCAAGCTGAAGAGCCGCCTGAGGTCCTACCGGCGGCCGGGCGGCGACGGGCGGCTCCTGATCCGCTTCATGGAAGAGGTCGCGGCGTCGGTCGAGACGATCGTGACGCGCACCGAGGGCGAGGCGCTGCTGCTCGAAGACACGCTGATCAAGCAGCACAAGCCCGACCACAACATCCGGCTCAAGGACGACAAGTCGTTCCTGATGCTGCGGTTGGATTCCGAGGCCTTCCCGCGCTTCAAGTTCGTGCGCGCGCACAGCCCGCGGCAGGACCGTCGCGAGGGCGAGGCCAAGGGGCGTGCGCGCTTCTTCGGGCCGTTCGCGAGCGCGCGGGCCGTGCGGCGCACGCTCTCGGACCTGCACCGCGTCGTTCCGCTGCGCGACTGCCCGGATGCGGTGTTCGCGAATCGCTCGCGACCGTGCATCAAGCACCAGATCGGTCTGTGCGCGGCGCCGTGTGTCGGGCTCGTGAGCGCGGAGGAGTATTCGCGGCTCGTCGAGAAGGCGGCGGCGATGCTGTCGGGCGACACGGCGGAGTTGGAGAGCGAACTCGAAGGCCGCATGCAGGCGGCTTCGGCGGAACTCGAGTACGAACGCGCGGCGCAATGGCGCGACCGGCTGGCGGCGTTGCGGCGCACCGTCGAGCGACAGGGCGTGCGCGCGGGCGACCACGTGGAGCGCGACGTGCTCGCGCTCGCGCGCCGCGGCAACGATGCGGTCGTGCACCGGCTCGCGTTCCGCGCGGGCCGCATGAGCGAAAGCCGTTCGCACCTGTTCCGCTCGGAATTGCCCGACGAGGAGCTGTGGCACGACGTGCTGACCGCGCTGTACGGCAACGGAAGGCGCGATGTCCCGGCGGAAATCGTGCTGTCGGTCGAGCCGGCGGAGCTCGAGCTGCTCGAGGGCACGCTGGGCACGGGCACGCGGCTCGTCGTTCCGCAGGGTGGCGAGCGGCGTCGCATGCTCGACGTCGCCCACGACAACGCGCGCATCGCGCTCGCCAAGCGCGAGAGCGAAGAAGCCTTCGAGGAGGCCGCGCTCGAGCGGCTCGCGAGCCTGTGCGACCTCGCCGGTCCGCCGGAAGTGATCGACTGCTTCGACATCTCGAACCTGCAGGGCACGCACGTCGTCGCGAGCCGCGTGCGCTTCCGCGGCGGGCATCCCGACAAGGCCGGCTACCGGCGTTTCAAGGTGCGCGGCGTCGAGGGACAGGACGACTTCGCCTCGATGAAGGAGGTCGTCGGACGTTCGTTGCGCCGCGGCGTCGAGGAGGACGACCTGCCGGATCTGGTCGTGATCGACGGCGGTGCGCAGCAGCTCGCGAAGGCGCTCGAAGCGCGCGAGGAGGCCGAGGCCTGGGAAGTGCCGATGATCGGACTCGCCAAGGCGCGTTCGGAGCGCACGGTCGGCGAAAAACGCAAGGAAAGCAGCGAAGAACGCATCTTCTTGGCCGGCGCGGCCGACGCGCTCGACCTCGCGCGCCACGACCCCGGCCGGCTGATGCTCGAGCGCATCCGCGACGAGGCGCACCGCTTCGCGATCACGTACCACCGCCGCGAGCGCGGCAAGATCCGCTCGCAGCTCGATTCGATTCCCGGAGTGGGCGACACCAAGCGCAAGGCGCTGCTGCGTCGTTTCGGGAGCGTGGCCGGGCTGCGCGAAGCGGCCCTCGAGGACATCGCCGCCGTTCCGGGCATCGGGCGCGAGCTCGCGGAGCGCATCCGGCAGCATCTGGAGTCACCGCAAGCTTGAAGCGCGTCCCGTCCTTCGTCGTCCTGCTCCTGTCGTGGATCGCCTGCGCCTGCAGCGCGCTGCCCAAGCTCGATTCCGAGGCGGCGGCGCGCGTGCGTGGCCCGCTGCTCACGCGCCATCCGCATCCGATCCTGCTCACGTTTCCGCACCTCGGCTTGCGGCGTGCGGTCGTGCAACGCCAAGGCACCGTCGGTGCGGCGGCCAGCGTGTCCTACTCGTCGATCTTCGAGAACGTGGTCAAGCAGGGCTCGGACCTGCGCATCGATGCGGAGCTCGCGCTCGCCCGCGTGCAGGCGCGTGTCGGCGTCGCCGAAGGAGTCGAGGTCGCGCTCGACACGGGCCTCGTCCATGGCGGCAACGGCTCGCTCGACAAGTTCATCGGGGATTTCCACCAGTTCTTCGGCTTCCCCAACTCCGGCCGCGACGACGCGCCTGACGACAAGTTCGACGTGCACGTGAACGACAACGGCACCGAGGCCTACTCGATGAAGCCCAACGAGGTCGCGCTCGAGGACCTGCAGCTCACGCTCGGAGTGGGCGAGAGCGAGACGCGCACCGGCGGCTGGGGCTCGCTGTGGCGCGCGACGCTCGAGCTCCCGACGGGCAAGGAGAGCGACGGCTTCGGCAACGGCGAGCTCGACTACGGCCTCGGCTGGTGCGGCGAGCGCGACCTGGGGCGCCAGACGCTGTACGTCGCCGCGAGCTGGATCCACGCCGGCCGCGCGCGCAACTTTCGCGACACGTCCTACGGGATTCCGGAGCGCTTCGCTCTCGGGGCGGCGCTCGAGACGCGCTTGACCGCCGCCATGTCGGTCGTGGTTCAGCTCGAGCTGCTCTCGCCGATCTCCGCCGACTTTCCGAGCGAGGAGCTCGACGCGCCGATCCTCGACCTCGTGGTCGGCGTCGTGCACGACCTCGACGACGGTGCGCGGCTCTCGCTTGGTTTCCAGGAGGACGTGATCTCGGCCTCGGGCACCGATTTCGCCGTGATCGCGGGCCTCGGCTGGGGCCTGTGAGCCTCAGCGATCGCTGAGCACGATCGTCAGCGGCGCCGTCGCGTCGGCGGGCACTTCGGCGCTGCCGGGCTCGGCGCCGGTCAGCGTCGCCTCGACGCGCGCACCCGCGATGCGCGGCACGGGCCCGAGCTTGAACAGCCCGTCGCGGTCCGACCAGCCGCGCTGCGAGTCGTGCTCGAGCGGCGGGGCGACGATGCCGAAGCGCACGAGCGCATCACCGGGCTGCACGAGCGTGACCGCCGCGTCGGGAATCGGCTGGCCCGCGGGATCGACGACGCGCCCGCTGAGCGTGACCGCCGGCGCGACGACCAGCAGGAAATCGGCCTCGTGGAAATCCGAGAGGAAACGCTCGCCCCCGACCAGCAGCCAGTCGTCCGAGCGCGTGACGAGCTCGCCGTGCAGCTCGTTCAGCACGATCTCGAAGCGCCCGTCAGCGCCGCTGCGCGCGTGGCCCGCGTCGAGGTAAGCGTGGCGCCGCTCCACCGCGATTCCCGCGACCGGCGCACCCGCGAGATCGACGACCTTGCCACGCAGCGCCTTGCGTTGCGCGGCTTCGACCACCGGCAGGCCCTCGAGCGCTTCCTGCACGAGCGCCGCTCCGGCGCCGGGTTCCAGCGAAGGCTCCGGCTCGTACGGCGGCGGCTCGAGCGGGGGCAGGTTGTTGCCGTTGTCGCGCCCGAGCTCGACCCACGTCAGGCCGTCGCTCGCCTCGTCCTCGCGCACGAAGGCGAAGTACGTCGCGCAAGCCGCGAGCAGGAGCAGGGCGATGAGGCGGCGGAACATGGGGGAGGCGCTTTCCCGGGCGAGGCTAGCGCGGCCCGGGCCGGCGCGAAATGCCCAATCCGGAGCTCAGGCGCGCGGGTGGTAGAGACGGTGCAGCGAGAGCACGTGCTCGGTGTCGAGGTGCGTGTAGACCTCGGTCGTCGCGACCGACGCGTGCCCGAGCATCTCCTGCACGCTGCGCAGGTCCGCGCCACCCTCGATCAGGTGCGTCGCGAACGAGTGCCGCAGCGTGTGGGGCGTGATGCGCGTCTTGAGGCCGGCGCGCAGGGCGGCGGCCTTCACGCGGCGCCAGGCATTGCTGCGGTCGAGCGGTGCACCGCGGTAGGTGAGGAACACCTGCTTGCGCTGCAGGTAGCCGGGCACGCGGCGACGCCCGTCCTCGATCCAGCGTGAGAGCGCCTCGCGCGCGCGCTCGCCGAACGGAACGATGCGCATCTTGCTGCCCTTGCCGTAGAGCCGCAGCACCCGCAGCGACGGCTCGAGCGCGTCGGTCTCGAGCCCGATGGCCTCGCTGACGCGTGCGCCGGTCGCGTACAGCACCTCGAGCAGCGCCCGGTCGCGCTGGTCGCGCCAGCCGTCGCCCGAGGGGGCGCGCAGCAGGCGCTCGACCTCGTCGACCGACAGCGAACGCGGCAGCGAGCGCTTGAGCACCGGCGCCGACACGAGGCTCGACGGATCGCGGTCGATGCGGCCTTCGGCGGCGAGGTGGCGGAACAGCATGCGCAGGGCCGACAGCGCGCGCGCCACGCTCGCTTCGGCGGAACCGTCCGCGCGCCGGCTGGCGAGGTAAGCGACGAGGCCGTCGGCGTCGACGTCGCGGAAACTGGCGGCGCCACGCTCCTGGAAGAAGCGCGCCGCCCGCTCGATGTCGCGCCGGTAGGCCGCCAGCGTCGCCCGCGAAAGCCCGGCCTCGACCCGCAGGGTCTCGAGGAACTCGGCCAGAGCGGCCTTGAACGGGGCGGGGAGCGGGGGCCGCGGGGCCATGGGGGAAGACTGTGCCGGTCTGCGGGTCGGATCAAGCGCTTGTCATCCCCAATTGCTTGATCTTTCGCGACCTGCGGCTATCCTTCCGCGCCCTTCGGATCTGGGCTCGCGGCGCGTCCGCTGGCCGAAACCGAGCCAAACTCCTTCGAAGTCGACACCCCGATGGCCGCCAAGAAGCCCAGCAAGCTGTCCGCCAAGGACCTCGAGGAATTCAAGTCGACCCTGCTCAAGGCCCGCGCGGCCCTCTCGGGGGATCTCTCGCAGCTCGAAGAGGAAGCCTTCAGCCAGAACGGCAACGTCGACGCTTCCGAGGCGCGCCCCGGCGACAGCGCGGACGGCTACTACCAGGAATTCAACCTGCAGCTCCTCGAACGCGACGAGGAAACGATGGCGCAGGTGCTCGACGCGCTCGACCGCATCGAGAACGGCACCTACGGCCAGTGCGAAGGTTGCGAGCAGATGATCAACAAGGAACGGCTGCGCGCCGTCCCGCACGCTCGCATGTGCATCGAGTGCCAGCGCCAGGCTGAACGCCGCGGGCATTGAGAGCTCGTGAAGACACTCGCTCTCAATGATGCTTGTTGCGCCGTCGCCTTGCGGCGTCGGACGGGGAGAGCTCGCGAAGGCCGCGCTCTCAGTGATGCTTGTTGCGCCGTCGCCTGGCGGCGTCGGACGGCGAGGCCGTGAATCGTCTCGCGGCCTCTGACGGGGCGCGAGCAGGAGCAAGCACCTTGGCCGAGCAAGCGATCGAGCCCCAGGCGACCCCCGAGGCCCAGGCTGCCATCGAGCCGCGTGCCACGTCGGCCCAAATCGGCGTGCGCTTCGCGATCGTCGCGTTCCTGATCGCGCTCGACCTGTGGAGCAAGAGCGCGGTGTTCGAGTGGCTGCAGTCGCGGCCGCCGCCGGAAGGCATGGCCTACGACACGCACGGCCACCACCGCTACCCGATCTTCGGCGAGTGGTTCGGCTTCATGCTCTCGTGGAACCCCGGCATGGCCTGGGGCTTCGACAAGCTGCCGACGTGGCTGCTCGTCGGAGGCCGCTGCGGCGCCGTCGCGTTCCTCGCGTGGCTCGTCGCGCGTTCGTCGCCCGCGCGCCGCGCGATGACGGCGGCGCTCGTGCTGATCCTGTCGGGCGCCGCGGGCAACCTCTACGACAACCTGTTCATGGAGCCGCGCCGCCAGGGCGCGCGCTTCGGCGAGGTGCGCGACTTCCTCGACGTGTACTTCACCGGCTTCAACTGGCACTTCCCGACCTTCAACGTCGCCGATGCCTGCATCACCGTCGGTGCGGTGTTCCTGATCGGCGCGAGCTTCCTCGCCCCGAAGGCGCACGCCGACGCGCAGCGCCGCTAGGGCTGGCTCGGTTGCCGGCCTGAGCGAGGCGCAGTACGCTCTGCGTTCCATGGCGCGGCTCGAGACTCACGTCGGCCCCCTGCGGCTCCGCAATCCGATCCTGTCGGCATCGGGCACCTTCGGCCATGGGCTGGAGATGCAGCATTTCGCGCCGCCGCAGACTCTCGGCGGACTGGTGAGCAAGACCGTCACGCTCAAGCCGCGCCCGGGCAATCCGCACCCGCGCATCGCCGAGACCGAGGCGGGCCTGCTCAACTCGATCGGGCTAGAGAATCGTGGCATCGAGGCCTACCTGAGGGACGTGCTCCCTTCGATGGCGAACGCCGATTGCGCGGTCGTGACCAACATCGGCGGCGAGAAGCCCGAGGACTTCGCGGCCATCGCGGCGTTGCTCGATTCCCGCCCCGAGGTCGACGCGCTCGAGGTCAACCTGTCCTGTCCGAACGTGCAGGGCGGGAAGCTGCCGTTCTCGACCGACGCGAAGCTCGCGGAGAGCGTGATCCGCGGCGTGCGCGCGGTGACGACGAAGCCGCTGTTCGCGAAGCTCAGCCCCAACGTCACCGACATCGGCGAGATCGCGCGCGGCTGCGAGGCGGGTGGTGCGGACGCGATCACGGCGGTCAACACGCTGCTCGGCATGAGCGTCGACTGGCGCACGGGCAAGCCGGGGCTCAACACGGTCGTCGGCGGCTATTCGGGTTCGGGCGTGAAGCCGGTCGCGCTGCGTTGCGCGTTCCAGTGCGCGCGCGCGGTCAAGATTCCCGTCATCGGCTGCGGTGGCATCGCGCGCGCGAGCGACGTGCTCGAGTTCCTCGTCGTCGGCTGCAGCGCGGTCGAGGTCGGCACGTCGTGCTTCAGCGACCCCGCGAACCTCGCACGGCTCGCCGCGGAGATCGACGCGTTGCTCGACGAGCGCGGCATCGCGGACCTAGCGAGCCTGATCGGCAGCGTGCGCCTTCCGGGACCGCCGGTGGCGACCTGCGCCCCGGGCGCGGCTCCTGCAACGAGCGCCGGCGGAGGTCGTTAGCCCGTGAAGCTCTCCGACCTGCAACCCGCGCACGTGCGCGCCGCGATCGACGTTTACCTGCGGCACGCGTTCCCGCCGGGCATGGGCGGCAAGCCGCGCATCACCTCGGCGGACCTGAACGGCCTCGAGACGATCGAGCAGGTGTTCGACGAGATGGATCGCCTGCGCGCGACCGACGTCGAGGGCTGCAAGCGCTACTCGCTGCAGCTCGGCAACCACCTCTACCCGTTCATGAAGTTCGTGGTGGAGGAGTACCTCGTCAACGGCGAGTACTTCTTCTCGATCGACACGCACGACGACCTCGACATCCGGCCGCACCATCCCGATTACGCCGGCTTCCAGGACCTCAAGCAGCACAACCGCGTGCTCAAGCTCGAGGTCGAGAGCGCCTGGCGCACCGCGGGCCTGCCGACGCTCGACGACCTGCGCGGGCTGTGCGAGGACCTGTGCGCGATCGAGCGCGAGGACCAGAAGAGCGCGGCGATCCTGCTCGTCGAGGACGACCTGCCGGTGGCCTTCGCGATCCGCACGTGGCTGTGCGGCAAGGGGTATTGCGTCGAGCTCGCGCACACCGGCGAGCGCGTGCTCGAGCGGCTCGCGCGCGACCCGCTGCCGGACCTCGTGATCCTCGACTACGAGCTGCCGGGCCTCGACGGCGAAGCTGTCCTCGAGCGCATCCGCTCCGACCCGCGCACCGCCGGGCAGCGTGTGCTGATGGCGACCGCCTCGCGCGTCGACCTCGCGCGCCTGGCGACCGTCAACGGCGTGCTGCACAAGCCCTACCCGCGCGAGCTCCTGTTCTCGACCCTGCAGCAGATGCTCCCGCTCGCCGCGCGCGGCACGTCCTAGGGCTTGAAGTGCCCCCGCAGGGGCCGTTGGCAGGACCTTGGGAGCCCCTCGGGCGGCCCTTTCCTTGAACCCGAGGCTTCCATCGGCGGGGCCATTGGCTTTCAATGTTCGCCTCTCAAGCCGCCCGGCCCCCGGGTCGCGCGGCTCTCGAGCCTGCCCCCGGTCCCGCCGGGGGAGGCCCCAAGACCCTTTGACGCTCCACCTATGGCCTTCGACTGGGATTCCTTCAGCGACAAGTTCTCCCTCTTTGGGGAGGGCTTCGGCCGCTGGCTCAAGGGGGCCTTCGGGTCCCAGAACGATCGTGTCGTGCGCTCGCTCGTTCCGATCGTCCAGCAGGTCAACGAGCTCGAGAGCTGGGCCAAGGGCCTGAGCGCCGAGCAGGCGCGCGCCGAGACCGCGGCCTTCCGCCAGCGCCTCGCGGGCCTCGACGCCGAGCAGCAGAAGCCGGTGCTCGACGAGCTCCTGCCCAAGGCCTTCGCGCTGGTGCGCGAGGCCAGCGTCCGCACGCTCGGGCTGCGCCACCACGACGTGCAGATCGTCGGCGGCATCGTGCTCCATCAGGGTGCGATCGCCGAGATGATGACCGGCGAAGGCAAGACGCTCGTCGCCACGCTCCCGCTGTACCTGAACGCGCTCACCGGGCGACCGGTCTACCTCGTCACGGTCAACGACTACCTCGCGCGGCGCGACTGCGCGTGGATGAAGCCGATCTTCGACTACCTCGGGCTCACCACGGGCGCGATCCAGTCGAACATGGGCTCCTGGGACCGCAAGCCGGTCTACGCCTGCGACATCGTCTACGGCACGAACAACGAGTTCGGCTTCGACTACCTGCGCGACAACATGAAGACCCGCTCCGAGGAGCAGGTCCAGAAGAACCTCGCCTACGCGATCATCGACGAAGTCGACAGCGTGCTGATCGACGAGGCGCGCACGCCGCTGATCATTTCCGGCCCGGCCGAGGAATCGAGCGGCAAGTACAAGATCGCCGACGGCGTCGCGCAGAAGCTCGAGCGCGAGAAGCACTTCGAGGTCAAGGAGAAGGAGCGCACCGCCACGCTGCTCGAGGCCGGCATCATCGAGGCCGAGCGCCTGGTCGGTGTCGACAGCTTCTACACGCCGGGCAACGAGGACTGGCCGCACTACATCGAGAACGCGCTGCGCGCGCACAACCTCTACACGCGCGACGACCAGTACGTGGTCGAGCCGGGTGAGGACGGCCAGCCGGAAGTGGTGATCGTCGACGAGTTCACCGGTCGCAAGATGACCGGCCGACGCTGGTCGGACGGCCTGCACCAGGCGGTCGAGGTCAAGGAAGGCCTCAACCCGCGTCAGGAAAACCAGACGCTCGCCACGATCACGTTCCAGAACTACTTCCGCCTGTTCAAGAAGCTCGGCGGCATGACCGGCACCGCGCTCACGGAAGCCAACGAGTTCTTCAAGATCTACGGCCTGCGCGTCGTCTCGATCCCGACCAACCTGCCCGTGGCTCGCAAGGACCACGAGGACATCGTCTACCGCACCTCGAAGGAGAAGTGGAAGGCGATCGCCGACGAGGTCGAGAGCCTGCACAAGCGCGGCCAGCCAGTGCTGATCGGCACGACCTCGGTCGAGAAGAGCGAGCACCTCTCCAAGCTGCTCCACCAGCGCGGCGTGAAGCACGAGGTGCTCAACGCGAAGAACCACGAGCGCGAGGCGAACATCGTCGCGCACGCCGGCGAGATCAGCGCGGTGGTGGTCGCGACGAACATGGCCGGCCGCGGCACGGACATCAAGCTCGGCGGCAACTTCGAGTGGCGCCTGCGCACGGCGCTCGAGGAGGCGGGCCTCAAGGAAGGCGACCTCGAGCACCTCGAGGAGATCGCGAAGATCCGCGAGCGCGTGCGCGCCGACTGCGACCGCGACCAGGCCGAGGTGCTCAAGCAGGGCGGCCTGTACGTGCTCGGCACCGAGCGCCACGAGGCGCGCCGCATCGACAACCAGCTGCGTGGCCGCTCGGGTCGCCAGGGGGACGCGGGCGTCTCGCGCTTCTACCTGTCGCTCGAAGACGACCTGATGCGCCGCTTCTATCGCGACTGGGTCAAGAACGCGATGGAGAAGATGGGCATGAGCGAAGGCGTGCCGATCGAGTCGCGCATGGTCACGCGCGCGATCGAGCGCGCGCAGCGCAAGGTCGAGGACTACAACTTCGAGATCCGCAAGTCGTTGCTCGAGTACGACGACGTGATGGACCAGCAGCGCAAGACGATCTACTCGGTGCGCCAGGACGTGCTCGAGGGCCGCGAGCTGCGCGACCGCATCGAGCAGTTCCTCGCCAAGTCGATCACGCGCAACGCCGGCACCTACACCGAGGACGGTCAGGGCTTCGCCAACTGGTTCCAGCGCGCCTACGGGTTCGAGCTTTCGAAGGAGATCGCCGCGGCGGCGACCGAGAAGACGCCCGAGGTGCAACCGGCGATCAACGCGGCGCTCGAGTACTACGAAACGCGCGAGAAGACCATCGGGCCCGAGATGATGCGGCGCGTCGAGCAGTACATCCTGCTCAACGCGATCGACTCGCGCTGGAAGGACCACCTGCACGCGATCGACTCGCTCAAGACCGGCATCGGCCTGCGCGGCTACGGCCAGCAGGATCCGAAGAACGAGTACAAGCGCGAGGGCTTCCAGCTCTTCCAGAACCTGCTCGCGGCCGTCGAGGACGAGGTCTCGAGCCTTGCGCTGCGCATCCGCGTCCAGCCTCCGGGCGAGAACGGTGACGCGGGCGAAGGTGGCGGTGGGGGCGGTGGCCCGATTCCGCCGCGCCGTCCGGCTCCGCCGCCGCCGGCACGTCCCACTCCGCCTCCGGCTCCTGAGGATCCCGAAGCGGTCGCTGCGCGCCAGCGCGCCGCCGAACGCCTGCGCGCCATCGCCAAGGGTGCCGCGAGCCGTCCGGCCGCACCGGGCACGACTCCGGCCGCTCCTCCTCCGGCGCCGCCGAGCGAGGCTCCGACCGGCCTGAAGGCCGCGCAGGCTCCGCGTCCGGCCCCGACGCCGCCTCCGATCGGCACGCCGCCCAACGCGAGCAACCTGTTCGACATCAAGCGCCGCCTCGACGCGATCGAGCGCGCCAAGGCCGCCCAAGGTGGGCAGTCGAGCCAGCCGACGCCGCCGAAGGACGCCGACGGGACCAAGGGTCCCGAGGCCAAGTAGGCGCCCTCAAGCGCTCCGCAGGCCTTGGCGCCGCATCCGTCACCGATCACGGCCGACCCGAGCCCGGGCGCGCTGCGGGCGGCGCTGCATGGCGCCTACGACCTGCTCTGGCTGGCCGCGATCCTCGTCGGCTCGCCGTACTTCCTGCTGCGCGGGCTGCGCGACCGCGACTTCCGCCGCATGGCGATGGAACGGCTCGTGGTCGAGCCCGTGCTCGCGCCCCGCACACGCCGGCGCGTCCTGATCCACGGCGTCTCGGTGGGGGAAGTGAAAGGCGCGGCGCCGCTGGTGCGCGCGCTGGCGGAGCGCGAGCCGGAGCTCGAGATCGTGATCAGCACGACGACCGCGACCGGCCTCGAGGTCGCGCGCCAGCTGTTCCCCGGCCACTCGATCGTGCGCTTCCCGATCGACCTGTCGTTCTCGGTCGAACGATTCCTCGAGAGCGTCGACCCCGCGCTGGTCGTGCTGATCGAGCTCGAGATCTGGCCCAACTTCCTGCGTTGCTGCAACCGCCGCGGAGTGCCGGTGGCGGTCGTCAACGGCCGCATCACCGAACGCAGCTTCGCGCGCTACCACCACTTCCGGCGCACGCTGCCGCAGTTCAACCGCATCTCGCTGTTCTGCGTGCAGCTCGAGGAATACGCCGCGCGCTTCCGGGCGCTGGGCGGCGAGCCGAGCCGCGTGCTCGTCACCGGCAACATGAAGGCCGACGGGCTCCTGCGCGCGATGACGCCGGAGAAATCGCGCAAGGTCGTGCAGCTGCGCAAGCTGCTCGGCGCGCGCGAGGGCCAGCTCACGGTCGTCGCGGGCAGCACGCACTCGCCCGAGGAAGCGTGGTTCGCAGCGGCCTGCCGCGAGAGCGTGCCCGAGGTGCGCGTGGTGATCGTGCCGCGCCATCCGGTTCGCGCGCCGGAGGTGGTGAAGGACCTCGCCGCGCTCGGCATCGTCCCGCAGCTGCTCACCGAGCTGCGCCGCGGCGACACGCGGCCGGATCCGTCGCTTCCGGCGCTCGTCGACACGATCGGCGAGCTCGAGGCGATCTATGCGCTCGCCGACATCGTGTTCGTCGGCGGCAGCCTGATCCCGCACGGCGGCCAGAACATGCTCGAGCCCGCGGCGCAGGGCTGCGCGGTCCTGTGGGGGCCGCACGTGACCAACTTCCCGCAGGAGGCGGCGCTGCTGGAGTCGGCGGGCGCCTGCCGCCGTGTCGCGGACCGGGCCGAGCTCGCTCAGGTGCTGCGCGAGCTCGCCTCGGACGAACCCGGCCGTCGCCGCATGGCCGAAGCCGCCCGGGCCGCGGTCGCGCTCCAGCAGGGCGCCACCGCACTGACCCTCGATGCCCTGCGTGCGCGTTGCCTCGGCGTCCAGAGCCCGCGGACTTCATGACGCACTCGTGGTTGGTCGAGAGGGAGCGTGACTGCTAGGATCCTCGCTCCCCGGCCCTTCAGGGAATCCGGTCCGGGGCGCATTCATCCTTTCATCCGCCTAGGTCGATAGATCGACGCCCAGGCCGCGCTACTACCTACTCCTCCTCACCACCACACCGACGATGGCACGTTCGCTGTTCACCTCCGAGTCCGTTTCCATGGGGCACCCTGACAAGGTCGCCGACCAGATCTCGGATGCGGTCCTCGACGCCTACCTGGACCTCGACCCCAACGCGCGCGTCGCCTGCGAGGTCCTGACGACCACCGGCCTCGTGGTCGTCGCCGGGGAAATCACCACCAAGAAGCCGGGCGTGCCGACGGTCGACTACCAGAAGATCGCGCGGGGCGTGCTCGAGCGCATCGGCTACACCGACGAAGACAGCGGCATCAGCGCGCACTCCTGCTGCGTGATGACGGTGGTCGGCAAGCAGTCCGACGACATCTCGCTCGGCGTCACCGCCGAGACCGCCGTCGAGAAGGAGCAGGGCGCGGGCGACCA
This sequence comes from Planctomycetota bacterium, assembly GCA_026692705.1. Lineage (GTDB taxonomy): Bacteria > Planctomycetota > UBA1135 > UBA1135 > F1-120-MAGs118. Next base: position 8,117 of record JAPLOE010000019.1, on the reverse strand, counting down.
GGGCCTGATGTTCGGCTACGCCTGCGACGAGACGCCGGAGCTGATGCCGTTCCCGATCTACTACTCGCACCGCCTGGTCGAGAAGCTCGCGGAGCTGCGCTTCAACAAGTCGATCCCCTGGCTGCGCCCCGACTCCAAGAGCCAGGTGACGGTCGAGTACGAGGACGACAAGCCCGTGCGCGTCCACACCGTGCTGATCTCGACGCAGCACTCGCCGGAAGTGAGCCAGGACGAGATCCGCCGCACGGTGATCGAGAAGGTCATCAAGGCCGTGATCCCGGCCAAGTTCCTCGACGACAAGACCATCTACCACGTCAACCCGACGGGGCGCTTCGTCATCGGCGGCCCGCACGGCGACACGGGCCTCACGGGCCGCAAGATCATCGTCGACACCTACGGCGGCATGGGCCGCCACGGTGGCGGCGCCTTCTCGGGCAAGGACCCGAGCAAGGTCGACCGCTCGGCGGCCTACGCGGCGCGCTGGGTGGCGAAGAACATCGTCGCGGCGGGCCTCGCGCGCCGCTGCGAGGTGCAGGTGAGCTACGCGATCGGCATCGCCAAGCCGCTCTCGGTCCGCGTCGACACGTTCGGCACCGGCAAGGTGGCCGACGTCAAGCTCACGGACGCCGTCAACAAGGTCTTCGACCTGCGCCCGGCCGCGATCATCAAGGACCTCGACCTCAAGCGCCCGATCTACGAGAAGACCGCCTACCACGGCCACTTCGGGCGCCCCGAGTTCCCCTGGGAACAGGCGAATCGCAAGGATGCGCTCAACGCCGCGCTGGCGGCGACGGCCAAGGCCTGAGCGATCGGCCAAGTTCGAACCGCGCCGCGGTCCGGAGCTCGCTCCGGCCGCGGCGCGGTTCTTTTTCAGGTCGCCGGGGGAGGGGAGACGGGCCTCGAGAGTGCGAAAGCGCACGGAGGAAGCGTGACTCCGGCGTGCGGGGTGGGTACAACCGCTCGGCCAGAGCTTCCCGCGCGCGCCGCGGGCACTCCGGCAGGTTTCGTCCTCGGCTGGAGACACAAGAACCGATGCGCACCGCCCTCCTCTCGGTCCGCCGCGCCGCGCGCGCTGGCTTCACGCTCGTCGAGCTGCTCGCCGTGATCATGATCATCGGCATCCTCGCGGCCTTCCTGCTCCCGCGCATCCCCGCGGCGATCGACGCCGCCAAGGTGACGGCCTGCAAGGCCAACATGAGCGAGATCTTCAAGGGCATGACGATCTACAAGAGCAGCCTGGGTCGCGCGCCGAACCAGTCGGGCGTCAAGTTCTTCGCCGAGATCGTCTCGACCAACATGCTCGAGAACACCAAGGCCACGGCGGCCAAGCTGACCTGCCCGGGCGTGGAAACGGGTTCGCTGCCCGGCCTGACCGGCAAGCCCGAGACCGACTGGTTCAAGGACCTGACGGTCATCGACGGCACGTTCAGCTCCTACGCCGGCCGCGACACGAAGAACTTCCCGCTGCGCCAGTTCCCCGGCTCCGGCAAGGAAGCGCTGGTCGCCGACGACAACGATCCCGAGATGAACCACCGCCACTCGACCGTCGTGCTGATGGCCGACGGGTCGGTGGACGTGATGGAGATCGCGCTGCTGCGCGAGTCGGGCGTGCTCGGGCCCGAGGAAGAGCACCTGATCGTCGGCCCCGACAGCCCGGTCGAGTCGCTGCGCAAGCTGACGCTCGATTGAGGCCGGACTGCCGGCCCACCGGCAGGTTTTTCCGGGCCTGATCCGGGGAGCCGAGGCTGTCCGCACGCGCGGCGGCGCCAGCCCGCGGGCCCCCGCAGCCGAAGACCCTACCCCGATGCGCCTCCCCGCGATCGTCCGCGCGATGCGACCCCAGCAGTGGGTCAAGAACGTCTTCGTGCTCGCCGCCGTGGCGTTCGCGCGGGCGGACATGTCCGTCGAGCACGAGGCGGACTTCGGCGACGTCTTCCGCTCGCTGTACGCCTTCGCGGCCTTCTGCCTCGGAGCGAGCGCGATCTACCTCGTCAACGACGTGCTCGACGTCGAGAGCGACCGCGCGCACCCGACCAAGCGCAACCGGCCGATCGCGGCCGGCGAGGTCAAGGTGCCGACGGCGCTCGCGCTGTGCGTCGCCTGCGTGGCCGCCTCGCTCGGGCTGGCGTGGATCGCGGACCCGGCGGTGCTCCTGATCGCGGGCTGCTACATCGCGCTCAACTTCAGCTACTCGATCAAGCTCAAGCACATCGTGCTGGTCGACGTGTTCTGCATCGCCGCGGGCTTCATGTTCCGCGTCGAGGCCGGCGCGCGCGCGGCGCACGCGGACGTGTCGCACTGGCTGATGCTGTGCACGCTGTTCCTGTCGCTGTTCCTCGCGCTGTGCAAGCGCAAGGCCGAGATCGACCTGCTCGGGGACGAGCGCGGCAGCCATCGTGCGAACCTGCTGCAGTACACGCCGGAGTTCCTCAACCAGATGGTCACGGCGCTCGCCGCCTGCACGATCGTCTGCTACACGATGTACACGGTCTCCGACGAGACCGAGGCCAAGTTCGGGCCGGGGCACAAGCTGATCTACACGGTGCCGTTCGTCGTGTTCGGCCTCGCGCGGTACCTGCTGCTCGTGAGCCAGCAGCGCGGCGGCGGCAATCCGACGCGCATGCTGCTCGGCGGCGACGCGATCTTCGTCGCCAACGCGCTCGCGTGGGCGGCGGTGACCGCGGCAGTCGTCTACGGCTGAAGCGCGGCGCGCAGGAGCGCGGACCGCGTCGGAACGCGCGCCGTCGGGCCTTCGCTCGCGGCCGCAGTCCAGGCCTTGTGGCGCTCGCCGTGCACGGCGGGATCGAGCGCGAAGAGCCACGCACCGAGCGCGACTTCCGAGGAGGCCGTCTCGCCGATGCCGCTCGCGTAGTCGTCGGTGACGAACCTCACGAGCGCCGCGGGCGCGTCGGCCGGGCTGCAGCGCAGGCGCGCGCAGGCGCAGGCGAAACGCAGGTCGCGCGGGTTGCCCTCGGCGGCGAAGGCCTCGAGCTTGGGGCACGAGCTCTTCAGCCCCAGCGACGCGAGGCCACGTGCGGCGGCGGTGCGCACCTCGAGCGTGTACGTGGGTTCGAGGCGGGCGAGCAGGGCGGCTTCCGCGGGCTCGTGACCGACGCCACCGAGCGCCTCGAGCACGAAGATGGCGGCCTGCGGATCGTCAGCTTGCGCGAGCAGCGCGGGGCCGGCGGAGCGCGCGCGGTGTCCCATGCGCTCGAGCGACTGCGCCGCATGCGTGCGGATGTAGCGGTCGGAGTCTGAGAGCGCCTCGGCGAGCAGCTTCGCGGCCGAGCGGTTCTCGCGCGCCAGCGTGAAGCGGCCATCGTCGACGCCGCGCAGCTGCCACTCACGGAAACCGGCGATGACGCGCCAGATCTCGAGCTGGTGCGCGGGCGACAGCTCGGGATCGGCGAGCTTCTCGTCGCCCGCGTGCCACGCGCGCGAGAGCGCATCGGGCTCCTCGAAGCCGCGCTCGCGAGCGATCTCGTACAGCGCGAGGTTGGCACTGTCGCGCAGCTCCTGCGTCTTGCCGTCGCGCCGGATCACGTACAGCGCATCGAGCCCCGACAGGTTCCCGAACTTCGCCAGCGCGCGCACCATCCAGATCACGGTCTCGTGGTCGGTCTCGTAGCGCAGGTGGCGGATCATGCGCGGCACGGTCCAGTCCTGCGTGCCTTGGCCCAGGCGCCACGCGCAGTGCGCACGCACCCAGCCTTCGTCGTTCTTGCGCTCGCGCATCGCCTCGATGCGCTTGAGCAGCATTTCCCCGGCCCAGCGCGTGTCCGCGTGACCGATGGCCTCGATCGCGGCGATGCGCTGGCCACCGGGGCGTTCGGCGTCGTCGAGCCAGGCCGCGAGCAGCGGAAGGCTGTGGGGCGCGAGCCCGAACAGCTCCTCGCGCGCGACGTTGGCGAGGCCCGCGTCGGCCGCCGGAATCGTCTCGAGCAGGCCCGCAACGTGCTCCGGCAAGTCCTCGTCGCCGCCGGTGGGCGCCACGAGCGCACCCAGTTCCTTCTCCAGTCGCGCCACCGCCGCCTGCGCAACGTCGCGATGCGCCGGGACGTTCACGGGCGCCTGCGGAGTCGCCTGCGGCGCCTGTTTCTCCGAACACGCCGCGCACAGGCCGAGCAGCAGCACGAGGCGCTTCACGGCTCGAGCCTCACGCTGTGCACGAGCGACGCTTCGCGCTCCGGATCGGGCTTTTCGGGCACTTCGTAATGGGGCGAGAGCTTGTAGAACAGCGCGACCTCGATCGCTCCGCGCGCGTCGGCGTCCTCGATGCGCTGCGTGAGCTTCTGCCCCGCGGGCAGCTCGGTGTTCGGCTCGCCGACCTCGAAGCGATAGGGATTGCGGAAGCGGTAGAGCTTGTGCCACTCGCCCTTCGAACCATCGGGCCCGAGCGTGCGCCAGAAGATGTCCGACGCGCGGCTGCGCTCGTCCGTCGGATAGTTGTGGCCCGCGGCGACGTTCTCGACCTCGACCACGGGCACGCCGCCGTCGCGCGTCGCTTTCAGCGTGACCGCGCTGCGCACGAGCTCGAGGTCGTGCCCGCCGTGCATCACATGGATGCGCCCCTTCGACGGATCCGCAGGATCGCGGTAGGGCATGTGGCAGGTGATGCAGTCCTTGAAGTCGGGCCCCGGCTGCGCATAACGGCTCGCGCGCCATTGATCGACGGTGCCGTGCTGGTTGTGGCAACCGCCGCAGGCCTCGGGCCGCGTGAGCTCACGTTGCGCCGTCGGACGGCAGGCCACCGACTCGTTGTCGAGCGTGCCCGCCATGCGCCCATCCTTCATCTGGTGGCACGAGATGCAGTCGACACCTTCGCCGCGGCGCGTCGAGCGCGCGAGCGGGCGGTTGCCGATGCCGGTCTCGAACACGGGCTGCGGAGCGTGGCAGTCGATGCAGTCGGTGTTCGAGAAGTTCTCGCTGAGCCGGCGAGCGTCCTCGTCGTTCCAGGCCTGCGCGTGCCAGCTCTGGCGCCATTCGTCGTCGACTTGCTTGTGGCACTCGGCGCACTGCGACGAGCTCTCCCATTGCACGGCGACGTGCGCGCGCGCGGGCTCGTGGAAGATCGCGAACAACGCCCAGCCCGCGAGGGCGAGCACCACAGTACCGGCGAGGCCTCGTGCATTCATCGTTGGGGCTCGATGCGGCCCCCGCGCAGGCGCAGCGTTCGCGTGGCGAGGTCGCGCGCTTCGTCGGGAGCGTGGGTGACATGGATCAGGGTCAGTCCGAGGCGCTTGTGCAGCTCCCCGAGCTTGGCGAGCAGCGCGGAACGCAGCTCGTAGTCGAGGGGCCCGAGCGGCTCGTCGAGCAGCAGCAGCTTCGGGTTGACGGCGAGCGCGCGCGCGAGCGCCACGCGCTGCACTTCGCCGCCCGAGAGTGTCGCCGGCATGTGCTCGCCAAACCCGGGAAGCTCGACCCATTCGAGCAGCTCGTCGGCGCGCTTGCGGCGCTCCGCGGCGTCAACGCCCGCGTGCTTGAGCACGAATTCGATCTGCCCACGCGCGCTCATGTGCGGCCACAACGCGCCGTTCTGGAACAGGAAGCCGATGCGGCGGCGTTCGGGCGGAATGAGCAGTCGCGCTCCGTCGCTCGCAGGCGCGCCGAACAGCGCGAGCTGGCCGGAGCTCGGCACCGCGAGGCCCGCGATCGCACGCAGCAGCGACGTCTTGCCGGAACCCGAGGGTCCGACGACGAGCAGGTGCTCGCCCTCGGCCACCTCGAGCGTCACGTCGTCGAGCAGCGCCTTGGAACCTGCGCGGACGGTGAGGTGGGTGAGTTGGACGGCGTTCACGGCAGGAGCTCCAGGCGCTTGCGCGCGAACAGGGACCACAACAGGCCCGGCAGCACGATCAGGAACACGAGCAGCAGCGCGAGCGCCGCCACGAACGCGTCGCGGCCGAAGTGGACCTGGTTGAAGATGCGGAACATGGCCGTGTGGTTCGCGGCGGGCACGAGCAGCGTCGCGTCGAGCTCGCGCAGCGCGAGCACGAACACGAGCACGAAGGCGCCCGCGAGTGAGGATCGTAACGCAGGACCCACGATTCGTACGATTCGCGTCGCCGGTCCGACGCCGGCCAGCGTGGCCGCTTCCTCGAGGCGCGGGTCGAGCGAAGCGACCGCTCCGGCCGCGACGAGGATCGCGAACACCACGAAACGGCCCGAGAGCAGCAGCACGACCAGCCAGTCGCTGTCGTACAGCGCCGCGCTCCAGTCGCGGTTCCACAGCACGATGATGCCGATGCCGAACAGCACCGCGGGCACCGCGAGCGGCACGAGAACGATCGGTTCGAACCAGCGGCCGCGCCGCGAGCGTTCGAGCGCGTGGCCGATCACCAGGCCGAGCGCGACACACACCGTCGCCGTCGCCAGCGCACCGACGAGGCTGTTGCGCACGTCGCCGCGCGAGCGTTCGAGCGCCATCGAGAAGGCCGCCGTCAGCTCCGTCGTCGACCAGCCGCGCGGGCCGCCGCCGGCTTCCCACAGGAGCCTGCCGATCGGCACGATCGCACCCAGCGACAGCAGCGTCGCGCAGAACAGGAACGCGGGCCAGCGCGCGGCCCCGAGCTCGATGCGCGCGGGCGCGCGGAAGTCGCCGACGATCGACGCGAGCGCCCCGCGCCGCCGCAGTGCGAGCGCCGGCAGCAGCATCGCCATCGTCATCGCGACCAGCGGCAGCGCCATCGCCACCGCGCGGCCCGGGCTCGAGTCGATGCGCCACGTCGCGTAGATCGAGTCGGCGTACACGCTGAACTTCGGCAGCCCGAGCCACGACACGTAATCGGGCACGGAGAAGTCGTTGATCGTGAACACGAACGCGAGGCACGCGCCACACAGGGCCGGCGGCAGCACCAGTGGCAAGCTGGCCGCGAGCAGCGCCCGCGTGCCTCCCGCGAGCCGCGCCGCTTCCTCGAGACGCCCGTCGACACGCTCGAACGCGCGCCCCGCGAACACCGCGACCAGCGGGAACGTGCTCAAGGTCGACACGAACACGGCCGCAGCGCCTCCGCGGATCTCGGCGACGGCCGTCCACACCATCGCGAGCATCATCGGCGGCAGGAACAGCGGCACGACGCCGAGCGGGCGCATCACGCTGGCGAACGGCATGTCCGTGCGCGCGGTGAGGAATCCGAACGGCAGCCCGAGGATCAGCGCGAGGCTCGCGACGAGCAACCCGTACACGGCCGTGCGGCCGAGCAGCGTCAGCGAGCTCGCATCCGCGAGGCGCGCCAAGTCCTCCGGCGTCACGCGCGCCGCCATCACGGCGACGGGCGCGAGCCCGGCGAGCACGAACAGTGCCGCCGCGAAGAGGACCAGCGGCCGGCTCACTGGAGGAAACGCCCCTTCAGCTGCTCCATGCGCTGCGACACTTGCGCCCCGACGGCCTTCCAGTCGACCGGGATCAGCGTGAGCTTGGCGATGTCGAGCACGTGCTCGGGCTTCGCGACGCCCGGCCGCAGCGGAATCTGCGCGCCATCGGCCGCCGCGAGCTTGGCCTCGACCTCGCGCGACAGCACGAAGTCGACGAACTTCTTCGCGTTCTCCGCGTGCGGCGCGCTCTTCAGGATGCAGATCGTGTTCGGAATGAGGAACGTGCCGCGCGCGTCCGGATGGGCCGCGTCCTTCTGGTCCGGCACGACCTGCGCGACGGGGAAACCGGCCTTCTTCGCGACCCAGTAGTCGTCCGTGTCGGTCAGGCCCCAAGCCATCGCGCCTTCGCGCACCATGCGCATCACCTGGCCATTGGACTGCACGAAGCCGACGTCGTTCGCCGCGGCCTTGTCGAACCACGCGTCGGTTTCCGCGTCGCCGAAGGTCGTGTAGAGCGCCGTCGCGTGCGTCAGCGTCGTGCCCGTCAGTGGCCGCGCCATGCAGGCCTTGCCCTTCCACTGCGGGTCGAGCAGGTCGTCGAGCCCGTGGATCTTCGCCGGGTCGGCGAGGTTGGTGTTGACGATCAGCACACGCGCGCGCGCGGCGAAACCGGTCCAGCGGTTCTGCTCGTCCTTGAACTGCGCGGGGATGTCGGTGGCGCTGGGGCTCGCGTAGGGGAGCAGCAGGCCTTCTTCGGCGAGCGCGACGGTGTGGGCGATCTCGTTGTTCCAGAACACGTCGCA
>JAPLOE010000018.1 GCA_026692705.1 Planctomycetota bacterium | reverse complement strand
AAACGCCTCGCGCGCGGCGCCGAAACGTCGAGCACGCGCGTGGTCAAGCCCTCCGGGCTGGACCTATACTCCCGCGTCCCTCCCCGCCCCGATGATGCCCCCGCGAGCCCGATTCCTGCCGTCTCTCCGTCGGAGCAGCGTGGCCGCCGCGTTGCCCTGGGAGCGTGGAGCGTGAGCCCGCGTCCGCTGCGCAAGCGCGCGCTGCGCTCCATCTCGGTGCTGATGCCGACGTGGCAGGGCGCGGAGTTCCTCGAGCGCGTGCTCGAGCGGCTCGCCACGCAACGTTGCGAGCTGCCGTGGGACTTCCTCGCGATCGATTCGGGCTCGACCGATGGCACGCTGGAGATCCTCGAGCGCTGGAAGCCGAAGCTCGGCGTTCCGCTGCGCGTCGAACACGTGCACCAGTCGGCCTTCGACCACGGCGACACGCGCAACCTGCTCGCGGCGTCGTCCACGGGCGATCTGCTCGTGTTCCTGACGCAGGACGCGATTCCGTCGGGGCCGGAGTGGCTCGCGACGCTCGCGCGCAACTTCGACGACGCGAACGTCGGTGCGGCGTACTGCCGCAACGTGCCGCGGCCGGATGCGGCGCTGCTCACGAAGCTCTTCAGCGCGAATGACCCGGGCTACGCCGCGGGCCGGCGCGAGACGCGCATCGCCGACGAGGCGGAGTACGCCGCACTGGGGCCGCACGAGCGGCGCCTGCTCTACAACTTCAATGACGTCGCGTCGGCGCTTCCGCGCGAGCTGTGGGAGCTGCATCCGCTGCCGCGCACGAGCTTTGGCGAGGACGTGCTGCTCGCGCGAGCGCTGCTCGAGTCGGGCTGGACGGTCGTGTACGACGACGCCGCGACGGTCGAGCACAGCCACGACTACGGTCCGGCGGAGATGCGCAAGCGCGCGGAGATCGACGGGCGCTTCAATGCGGAATGGCTCGGGCGCCTGTGCGTCTCGAGCGAGATCGAGGCGCGCGCGCTGGTCGAGCGGCAGCTCGAGATCGATCGCAAGGCGCTCGAAGCAGCTGGGTTGGGCGGTGCGGAGCTCGCGCGCGAGTTGGCGCTGGCCAAGGAGCTGCGCGAGGCGGCCTTCTTCGGGATGCACGCGGGTGGGAAGAGCACGAGGCGTCGTCCGGCGACTCGCATGCTCGATCGCACGCAGCGGCGCATCCTGTACGTCGTGCATGGTTTCCCGCCGGACACGTGGGCGGGGACCGAGGTGTACACGCTCGGACTCGCGCAGGAAATGCAGCGCCGGGGCCACGAGGTCGCGGTGCTCACGCGCGTTCCGGACTCGAACGAGGTCGAACAGGGCGGTGCGCCGGACTTCAGCGTCGCCGAGAGCGAGTTCGCGGGCCTGCGAGTGTTCCGGCTGACGAACCGCACGCGCCATCGCAACATCCGCGAGAGTTATCTCGACCCGCGCGCCGACGCTGCGTTCCGGCGCGTGCTCGCGCGTTTCCGGCCCGATGTCGTGCATTTCCAGCACCTGATCCACCTGTCGGTGGGCCTGCCCGCCGTCTGTCGGGAGCTCGGCATCCCGAGCGTGATCACGGTCAACGACTACTGGGCCCTGTGCGCGCGCGTGCAGCTCATCCGGCCCGACGGCGTGCGCTGCGAGGACAATCAGGGCCTCGGTTGCCTGTACTGCATCAAGGAACTCGACTACGCGCACGTTCCGCACGCGAAGGTCGTGTTGCCGACGCTCGCGCCGCTGGTCGAGGTCGTCGAGAAACAGAACCTTCCGGGCCTGTGGCCGCTCGCGGCGCACGTGAGCGAGTATCGCGACGTGGAGGCTCGCCTCGAGATCGCCTGCGGCGGTTACGCGACGTGCGACCTCGCGATCGCGCCGAGCCGCTTCCTGCGCGAGAAGCTGCTCGCGACGGGGCATTTCGAGCCGCACCGCATGCTCTATTCCGACTACGGCACGCTGACGGACAAGGTGCAGCCGCTGGCGCGCAAGCGGGAAGCGAAGGCTCCGCTGCGGCTGGGGTTCGTCGGTTCGCTGCTCTGGTACAAGGGTGTCGACGTGCTCGTGCGGGCGATGGCGCAGCTCGGATCACGCAACGTCGTGCTGCACGTCTTCGGCGACTTCAAGCCGCAGTCGGACGAGTACCACGCGAAGCTCGCCGAGCTCGCCAAGGCCTGCGGCGAGCGCGTGCAGTTCCACGGGCGCTTCGACAACGGCAAGGTGGCGGACGTGTACGAGCAATTCGACGCGCTCGTCGTGCCTTCGACGTGGTTCGAGAACTCGCCGATCACGATCCACGAAGCGTTCCTGTTCCGCACGCCGGTGATCGCGAGCGACATCGGCGGCATGGCGGAGCTCGTGGCGGATGGTCAGAACGGTCTGCACTTCCGGGCCGGCGATGCGGAGTCGCTCGGGGGCGCGATCGCGCGCCTGTGCGACGAGCCCGGGCTGCTGGAGCGCCTCGACAAGTTCCCGCACGTCAAGACGATGGCCGAGGACGCGCGCGAGATGGAGGCACGGTATCGCGCGCTGGGTTGCATTGTGCGCGAGCGCACGCCGCAGCGCCCGCTGGATGCCGCGGGCAACGACGCGCAGGCTCGCGGCGGCCCGGTCGACCTGCAGTTTGGCTCGCAGGCGCTGCTGCGGCCCGGCGGCGAGGCGTGGGTCGAGTTCGACATCTCGACGGCGGGTGCAGGCGCGTTTGCGCTCGAGCTCGAGCTCGTCACGCTCGCCGGCGAGGAACGTGCGCTGTTCGGCGGTCGAGTCGTGATCGATGGACAGGTCGTCGGCGAGATTCCGCTGCACAACGGCGCCGCCGAACGTCAAGTCGAGCGCCAGCGCTTCGAACTCGAATTGGAAGGTGCGCCGCAACGCCTGCGCATCGACAACGTGTCGAGCTCGCCGCATGCGTGGCTGCGCGTCGCGCGCGTGCGCCTGTTCGAGCAGCGCGCGGAAGGAGCGCCGGTCGCATGAGCCGCATGCACGAGCTGCACGTCACGCCCGGTGCGCCGGTTGCGGACGCCGCGCTGCCGAAGGTCACGGTGGTCGTGCTCAACTTCAACGGGCGCCACCATCTCGAGCGCTGCTTCACGAGCCTCGCGGCGCTCGACTATCCCAAGGAACGGGTCGACGTGCTGCTCGTGGACAACGCCTCCGACGACGGTTCCGTCGAGGAAGTGCGCACGCGCTGGCCGTGGATCCGCGTCGTGCAGAATCCGCGCAACTACGGCTTCGCGCCGGCCTGCGACCAGGGCGCGGCCAACCGGCGCGACTCGACCGTCGTGGCGTTCCTCAACAACGACATGCGCGTCGATCCGAAGTGGCTGCGCGAGCTGGTCGGCCCGATCGTGCGCGGCGAGGCCGTCGCGACGACCTCGCGCATGTTGAGCTGGGACGGCACGCGCATCGACTCGGCTGGCGGCGGCATGAATTTCCACGGGCTGGGGCTGCAGTACGGCTACAAGGACGTGCCCAGTGCCGATCACGACGCGCCGCGGCGCACGCTGTTCGCCTGCGGGGGCGCGATGGCGATGGAGGCGAGCACTTTCGACGCGCTCGGCGGCTTCGACCGCGAGTACTTCGCCTACTACGAGGACGTCGACCTCGGCTGGCGCACGTGGCTCGCGGGGTTCGAGGTGCACTACGTGCCGACGTCGATCGCGTGGCACCACCACAGCAGCACTTCGCGACGTTTCCCGCCGGAAACCGTGCGCCTGATCCAGACGCGCAACCCGCTGCTCACGATCTTCAAGAACTACGACGACACGAACCTGCGCACGGTGTTCCCGGTCGCGCTGGCGATGGTGTGGCGGCGCACGCTGCTCGCGGCACGCATTCCCGACCAGCACCCGTACTTCATCTTCCACGCGAAGCTGGCCGACAGCGCGCAGGCGGCGCCGACCTCGGCGAGCGCGAACCCGGACATCACGCGCGAGGCCGTCGCCGACCTGATCGCGGTCAACCAGCTGCTCGGCAACTGGTCGCACTGGTCGGCGCGCCGCGCGGAAGTGCAGAAGCTGCGCCGCAGGCCCGACGCGGAGATCTTCCGCCTGTTCCTGCGACCGTTGTGGAGCGTCGAGCAGGATGCTCCTACGCTCGAGATGCTCGCCGGCATGTCGGAGGTCTTCGGGCTCACGAAGCTCTTCGATGGCCAGACCTTGATGGACCGGGACCCTGTCCCCTGAACCCGCACGCGAAAGTCGAACGGAATGAAGCTCTCGGTGGTCATGCCCGTCTACAACGAGGAACGCACGCTCGAGGAGATCGTGCGCCGCGTGCAGGCGACACCGTTCGACAAGGAGATCATCCTCGTCAACGACTGCTCGAAGGATGGCACCGCCGCGATCCTCGAGAAGATCGCGAAGGAGCAGGCGAACGTGCGCGTGTTCCACCACGCCACGAACATGGGCAAGGGCGGCGCGCTCGCGACGGGTTTCTCCAAGGTCACCGGGGACGTCGTGCTGATCCAGGACGCCGACATCGAATACGACCCGAGCGACTACCACGTGCTGCTGCGGCCGATCCTCGAGGGCAAGGCCGACGTCGTGTTCGGCAGCCGCTTCCTCGGCGGGGCCTACGCGCGTGTGCACCTGTTCTGGCACTACCTCGGCAACCGCGCGCTGACGCTCGCGTCGAACTGCTTCACCAACCTCAACCTGACGGACATGGAGACCTGCTACAAGGTCTTCCGGCGCGAGGTGGCGGATCGCCTGCAGATCCAGTCGCGCACGTTCGCGGTCGAGCCCGAGATCACGGCCAAGGTCGCGAAGCTGCGCGTGCGCGTGTACGAGGTGCCGATCACGTACGCGGGCCGCGACTACTCCGAAGGCAAGAAGATCGGACCCAAGGACGGCTTCATCGCGCTGTGGGCGATCGTGCGCTGGTCGCTGTTCTCCTCGATGGAGCCGCTGCGCCGCAAGTAGCGCGCAGGAATCTGGCGCAGGCGCGCGCAGGGAACTAGTCTCTGCGCGCGATGGCGAACTCGGCGCGACGCATTTTCCTCGGGTGGGAGAAGCCCTTTCTCCAGCTCGCGATTCCGGCCTGGATCGAGTGGGTCCGCGCGAGCGGGATCGATTCCGGTGCGTGCGTGATCGTGCTGCCGGGGCGGCGTGCTGCACGTCGAGTCGAGGAGCGCATCGCCGAGCTCGCTCCGCCGGACTGGGCGCCGCCGCGCGTCGTGGCCGAGGGTGAGCTCGCGCAGGCGCTGCGGAGGCGGCGCGCGCGGCTCGCGAGCGGCTGGGAACGGGCGTTGTCGTGGCGCGAGGCGCTCGAGAGCGCCGGCGAAGGCGTGCGCAAGGACCTGTGGGGCGCGGAGAGCGTCGGCAGCGCGGGACTGGCGCGCTTGTGCGCACGCACGTTCCGCGAACTCGCGGCGGAGGGCGTCGAGGCCTCGGAGGTCGCGAAAACAGCGGAAACCAAGCCCGGAATCGGAAGCGTCGCGCGCTGGCAGGCCTACGCGCAGGTCGAGGCGCGGTACGTCGCGTTGCTCGCCAAGCGTGGCGCGATCGATCCCGCGGCGGCCGCGCGCGAGGCGCTGGCGGCGGAGCTCGACGGAACGTTGCGCGTGCAGCTCTTCGCGATCGTCGATCCGCCGCGCGCGCTGCGGAAGGTGCTCGCGCGCGTTCCGGTCACGGCCTTTGCGTTCGCGCCGGAAGCGGAAGCGGGCCATTTCGATGCATTGGGGACGCTGGCGCTCGAGCACTGGAGCGCGAGGCCGGCGGGAATCGACGCGCAACGCTGGCGCTGCGTCGAGGATCCCGACGAGCAGGCGCGTGCGGCGGTGGCGCATCTCGCGCAGCGTGCGCTGCGGCCCGAGGAGCTCGCGATCGGCCTTGCGGACCTCGACGTGCGGCCGTTCGTCGAGCGGCGCCTGATCGAAGCCGGCAGCGAGCCGCGTTGGGCCGGTGGTTCGGCGCTGGCCGAGTCGCGGCCGGCGCAGCTCGTGCTGCGCGCGCTGCGTTGGTGCGCGAGCCAATCGGTCGAGGATTTCGCCGCGCTCGTGCGGCATCCGGAGTTCGATGCGTTGTGCGGCTGCGGCGGGGGAGAGCTCGCGGCGGCGCTCGACGCCTTCGCTGCGGCCCACGCGCCGGCGCGCATCGACGGCACGTGGCCGACGCAGGTCGACAAGCAGGAACGCGCGGGTTTCGAGCGCCTGCAGGCGGCGGTAGCGCGCACGAAGGAGCTGCTCGACACGCGCGAGGGCTGGGCGGCGGCGCTGCAGCGGTTGTTGCTCGCGGCCTACCCGACCGTGAATCTCGGAGCGCGCGATCCGCTCGGCTGGCGGCATGCGCGCGCGCTGGAGGCGTTGGCGCGGGAGGTGCTCGAGCTCGGAGAATTCGAGCGTTCCCCGACGCGGGCGCTCGAGGCCAAGGAACTGGCGGAGCTCGTCGAGGACGAGCTCGGGCTCACGGAATTGCCGCCGCATCCGGCGAGTGGCGAACGGCCGCTCGTGGAAGTGTTTGGCTGGCTCGAGCTGGCGCTCGACGATGCACCGCGGCTCGCGTTGTGCGGGCTCAACGAAGGTGCGTTGCCGTCGCGCGGGGCGACCGGCGGATTGCTCGGCG
>JAPLOE010000017.1 GCA_026692705.1 Planctomycetota bacterium | reverse complement strand
GGCACACCGGCCGGGCCGCGCTCGACGCGCAGGGCCGCTGCCACCACCTGACGACGCTGGTCGAGGAGGTCGTCGCGCACTCGAGCAACGGCGACCTGCGCGCCACCGGCTTCCGCGGCTCGCCGGACTCGCGCCTGTTCCTGCACCTCGTCGAACGCGCGATCCGCGAGGCCGGACGCGCCGATCGGCACGTCGCGGTGCTCCACATCGACGTCCACCGCATCCGTGCGCTGACCGCCAACGCGCTGTCGAGCGATGCCGCCGAGCTCTTGCTTGCGAGCGTGGCCGCGCGCATCCGCGAGGGCGTGCGCTCGAGCGATCCGATCGAGATCGCCGGCGAGACCAGCCCCAATCCGGTGATCGCGCGCTGGGCCGGCGAGCACCTGACCGTGCTGCTGCCGTCGCTCGCCCAACTCTCCGACGCCTCCAAGGTCGCCGCGCGCGTGCTCGACCTGCTCGCCCGGCCGATCACGGTCGCCGGGCGCGAGCTGTGCGTGCCGGCCTCGATCGGCATCGCCGGTTTCCCCGAGGACCACCACACCGCCGAGGAGCTCGTGCGCCGCGCCGAGACCGCCTCCTGCTGCGCGCGCGAGTCCGGCTCGGGCGTCGCCAAGTTCTACGACGCATCGCTCGACGCCGCCGCGCTCGAACGCCTGACGCTCGAGAGCGCCCTGCGCCGTGCGCTCGAACGCAACGAGTTCACGCTGAACTTCCAGCCGCGCGTGGCCACCGGCACGGGCGAGATCGTGGCCTTCGAGGCGCTGCTGCGCTGGAAGCACCCCGAGCTCGGCTTCGTGCCGCCGTCGCAGTTCATCCCCGTCGCCGAGGAATCGGGCCTGATCGTCGGCATCGGCAAGTGGGTGCTCGAAGAGGCCTGCCGCCAGAACCGCCGCTGGCAGGACGCGGGCCTCACGCCGGTGAAGATGGCCGTCAACCTGTCGAGCGTGCAGTTCGTGCACCCCGCGATCCTCGAGCAGGTGGAGGAGACGCTGGAGAGCACGGGCCTCGACGCACGCTGGCTCGAGCTCGAGCTGACCGAGACCACGGCGATGAACGACGCGGGCCGCGCGGTCGAGGTGCTGCGCAAGCTCAAGGCGCTCGGCCTCGAGATCTCGATCGACGACTTCGGCACGGGCTACTCGTCGCTCGCGTACTTGAAGCGCTTCCCGATCGACGCGCTCAAGATCGACCGCAGCTTCATCGCCGAGTGCCCCGACAACCCCGAGGACTCCGCGATCGTCACCTCGATCGTGCGCATGGCGCGCAGCCTCGGCCTCGAGGTCGTCGCCGAAGGCGTGGAGAACGAGCGCCAGCTCGAGTTCCTGCGCGAGCTCGACTGCGAGGAAGTGCAGGGCTTCCTGTTCAGCCAGGCGGTGAGCGCGGCCCAGGCCGAGGCGCTGCTCTCCGGTGGGCTGCGCCCCCAGAGCCAGGCCGCCTGAGCGCGGCCGTTTCGAGCGAGTTCCGCGGCCGGGAACGAGGCCCGGGAAGCTGCTCGACCCCCGCTCACGGTCCCGGGAAGGCCATTTCCGGCCCCGGGGCGGCGCTCGCTCGCTGGCCTTTTCGTTTCCTGAACCTAGCGCCCGTACGGAGGACCCGTAAGCTTGACACCCACTCCGGTCGATCTCCGGGACTCGTTCCCGGGCTTGGGCTCGGGAGTTTTCCTTCGACCAGCATCCAGCGGATCCCCTTCGGGTCCGTCATCCCTCAGTCACTTTTAGGAGACAACCGCATGAAGAACCTGATCCTGGGCGTGGCGCTCGTCGCCGCCTTCGCTGCTTGCAAGAGCCAGACCAACGCCTCGACGGGCGACGCCTCCCAGCCGAACGCCGGCTGCGAGTCGGCCTGCTCGACGGAAAAGGCCGGCTGCTGCACGGAGAAGGCCGCCGCCAAGGAAGGCTGCTCGGGCGAAGCCAAGGTTTGCCCGGCGACCGGCAAGACGATGAACTGATCTCGCGGGCCCAAGCGACGCGTTGTCCTCCGGGAGAGCGCGCTGCGGGCCCGTCCGGTCAACGGACTCACGAGGGGTGACCCTCCCGCGGGGCTAGCAGCCCAGCGCGAGTCCCATCGACCACGATCCAGCGGCGGGCGGAGTGCCTCACGGTGCTCCGCCCGCCGCCTTTTCGTTTCCGGAGCCCCGCCCGGTGCCCTGCTTTCGGATTTCTCGGGAACCGCGGCCATGCGAGCGGCGAGCGGTGTTCGTGCGGCCCGTCGCCGCCAAGCTCCCCCGACTTCAGGATCTCCGATGCACCGCACGCTCCCGAGCCTCTCCGCGACCCTCGCGCTCGCCACCCTCGCCCACGCGCAGGCCGTCCCGTCCGGTCAGGACAAGCTGCCTCCGACGCAGTCGAACGGCATGGTCGCGCCGCTGCCGCCGCAGGGGCCGCTCGATCAGGTCGCGGGCCAGCCCAACTCCCAGGGGACGACCTTCGTCACGCCCGGCATGCCCACGATGGGCCTGCGCGTGTCGAGTGGTCAGGTGACGCGCTTCTCGAACGAGTTCAACCCGGCGTTCTCGTTCATCATCGACTCGCTCGCGCAGGTCGCCGACAACGACACGGGCAATGACGGTGCCGATGTCCAGCTGCTCAGCATGGAGCTCGCCGCCAACGCGTGGGTCGACCCCAACGCGTGGGCCTACTTCGTCGCCGTGCTCGAGGACGAGTCGCTCGCCGTCGAGGAAGCCGCGATCCACTACACGGGTTTCGGCGACAAGAACCGCCTGCGCGCGGGCCGCTTCTTCATCGACTTCGGCAAGCAGATGCAGGTGCACGTGCACGAGCTGCGCACGCTCGAGCGTCCGCTGGCGCTGCGCGCGTTCCTCGGCGACGAGGTCAAGGGTGACGGCGTGCAGTGGGACTCGTGGACGACCGCGGGCGACGCGACCGCGATCCGTTGGTCGATCGGCGCCTTCGCGAGCACGCTGCCGGAGCTCGACGCGGACGCGGACCCGGCGGTGACGCCGGTCAACGAGCTCGCCAGCCCCAAGAACGGCGACGACTTCAACTTCACAGCGCGCCTGACGGGCTTCACCGAGGCCGGCGAGCGCGGCACGCTGCAGCTGGGCACGTCGGCGCGCTTCATTCCGAACTACGAGGCGCAGCTCGACGGCGCGACGATCGACTCGGACCTGTCGAACACTGTGTACGGCGTCGACGCGACCTTCGGTTGGGTCGGCGAGACCGGCGTGGATTCGTGGACGCTCGGTGGCGAGCTGCTCATCAGCAGCGGCGACACCGGAGTGCAGCTCGTCGGCCCCAACCCCGCGAACGCGGCCGACTACTCGATCAACGGCGACAGCCTGATGGGCTACTTCGCGTTCGCGGAGTACGCGTGGAATCGCTTCAACGCCGTCGGCACGCAGTTCAGCCAGGCCGAGCTCGGCGACGGCGACGAGCAGAGCGAGGTCGAGCTCTACTACACGCGCATGTTCTCGGAGTTCCACCGCCTGCGCTTCGTGCTCGCATCGAACGACTCGGACTTCAACGGCACCAGCTCGCGAATCGCGCTCCAGTACACCGCCGTGCTGGGCGCGCATGGCCACGGCGTGAACTGGTAAGCTGCCGCCCGTGCGTCTCCTCCAGCGCCTGATTCTCCTCCTCCTCGCGATCGTCCTTCCGTGGGCGAGCGCGAGGGCCGAGCGTTCCCCGGGCGACAAGCTGAAGGTCGTCGCGACGATCCCCGACCTCGTCGATCTCGTGCGTGAGGTCGGTGGCGAGCGTGTCGAGGTGTCGACGATCGCGCGCGGCAAGGAGAACCTGCACAACGTCATCGCGCGGCCGAGCCATCTCGTCGCGCTTTCGAAGGCCGACGCGCTCGTGCAGATCGGGCTCTCGCTCGAGACCGCCTACATTCCCGGCTTGCTCGAAGGTTGCGGCAATCCGCAGGTCTGGCCGGGTGGCAAGGGCTTCATCAACTGCTCCGACGGCTGGGAAGCGATCCAGGTGCCCGTCGTGCTGTCGCGTCAGGGCGGCGACCTGCACCCGCAGGGCAACCCGCACATGAACCTCGACCCGCGCGCGGGACGCCACTGCGTGAAGCGCATCTGCGACGGGCTCTCCAAGCTCGCTCCGGAGTGGCAGGCCGAGTTCGAGGCGCGCCGCGACGCGTACCTCGCGAAGCTCGAGGCGCCGGAGAAGCGCTGGGCCGCGCTCGGCGAGCAGTTCAAGGGCCGCAAATTCGTCGAGTACCACCAGGAGTACAACTACTTCGCGCAGCACTACGGCCTCGCGCTCGTCGCGAACCTCGAGGTGAAGCCCGGCATCCCGCCGACGCCCAACCACCTCGCGGAAGTGATCGAGAAGATGAAGGCCGAGCAGTGCGACGTGATCGTCACCGCGCTGTGGTCGAAGAACGACTTCGTGCAGCGTGTCGCCGAGGCGACCGGTGCGAAGGTGGTCGAGCTTCCGAACATGTGCGGCGGCATCGCTGGCACCGACACGTGGATCGAGATGATGGACGTGCTGCACGAGCGCCTCGCCAAGGCCTTCGGCATCCCGTTGCCCGAAAAGCCCGCGCCGGAAGCCCAGAAGCCGACGCAGAAGCCCTGAGCGCGCCGCACGGCGCCCCACGGATCGGACCATGTCCGCCCTGCTCGTCGCGCACCGCGCCGCCTTCGGATACCAGCGCCGCCCCGTGATCTCCGGGGTCGAGCTCGAGATCGCGCGCGGCGATTTCCTCGGCATCGTCGGGCCCAACGGCGCCGGCAAGACGACGCTGTTCCGCGGCTTGCTCGGGCTGATCCCGCCGCTCGAAGGCAGCGTGCGCCGCGAGACGCGTGCGATCGGTTACGTGCCGCAGCGCGAGACGCTCGATCCGATCTATCCGGTGACGGTCGAGGAAGTCGTGCAGATGGGGGCGTACGGGAAGCTGCGCGGCTGGCGCGGGCTCTCGAGCGCCGAGCGCGTGCGCGCGCAGGAGTGCCTCGAGCGTGTCGGCCTCGCCGATCGTCGCCGCGATGCCTTCTCGTCGCTGTCGGGTGGCCAGCGCCAGCGCGTGCTGATCGCGCGCGCGCTGATGGACGAGCCGGAGCTGATGCTGCTCGACGAGCCGACCAGCGGCGTCGACCGCGGCGCGCAGGCGCGCATCCTCGAGTTGCTCGTCGAGCTCAACCGCTCGCGCGGCATGGCGATCCTGCTCGTCAGCCACCAGCTCTCGATGGTGCGCGAGACCGTGCAGCGCGTGCTGTGGGTCGCCGAGGGCAAGGTGCGCGTCGGTGCGGCGGCGGAGATGCTCGCGCCGGAGAATCTCGACCGGCTGTACGCGGCGAGTGGCACGACCCGCAGCGCGAGCGAGGAGCTCTGACGTGGACGGCCTCGACGGAGTCTCCTGGTCCGAGCGCCTGTCGCTCTTCCGCTGGGCGATCGCGGCCGCGCTCGTCGCTGGAGCCGTCTATCCGCTGCTCGGCACGTTCCTGCACGTGCGCCGCACGAGCTTCTACGGCATCGCGCTGCCGCAGTTCGCGACGGCCGGCATGGTGTGTGGTTTCGCCGTGCTGCCGTGGTGGATCGAGACCATCGGCCTCGCCGGGCTCGACCTGTCCGCGGCGACGAGCGACTCGCACGCCGCGATGAACTACCACCTCGCGTGGGCGGCGTTGTTCACGTTCGGCGGCCTCGCGCTGCTCCTGTGGCTCGGCCAGCGCGGCGGCGGCAGCGAAGTCGGGCGCGTGGCGGCGGCCTTCGCGATCGCGAGCGCGGCGACGGTGCTCTTCGGGCGCGTGTCGCCGGTCGGCAAGGGTTTCGTCGACGAGCTCGTCGCGGGCGAGCTGCTCGGCGTCGGCGTGCACGAGTTCGAGACGATCGCGGTCGTGCTCGGGCTCTCGGCGCTCGTGTTCTGGCTGTTCCATCGCGACTTGCTGCTCGCGAGCTACGACCGCGAGACCGCGCTGGTGCTCGGCAAGCGCGTGCTCGCCTTCGAGGGCCTGCTCGTGCTTGTGACGGGCGCGATGGTGTCGGTGGGAGCGATGGCGCTCGGGCCGATCCTGCTGTTCGGGATGCTCGTGCTGCCGCCGATCGCGGCGCGCGCGTGGGCACGCTCGATGACCGGGTACCTGCTGCTCTCGAGCGCCTTCGGCGTCGCGGCGGCGCTCGTCGGCATCGTCGCGTCCTTCGAGCTCGACCTGCCGATGGGGGCCGCGATCGCGGCCTGCGCGGCGTTGCTCGCGCTGCCAGGCGCCCTTTTCGGCCGCCGCGCGGCCTGATTCGGATCCGGAGGACCACCGGATTGGGTTCGCGAGCGTCGCGGGCCTACAATCCGCGCCGTCCGATCCCCCGACCCGCAGTCCAACCGGAACCGCTCACCATGAACCTCTCGTTCCTCACTTCGCTCACGCTCCCGCTGGTCGCCCTCGCGGCGCTCGCGGGTTTCGCGCAGGACAAGCCGGCCGTCGACCCCAAGGTCGCCGAAGCCAACAAGGCCATCATCTCCGCCGAGAAGCCCTGCTACCCGCTCAAGTCCTGCCCGGTCAGCGGTGAGGCGCTGGGCAAGACCGCCGTCGACACC
>JAPLOE010000016.1 GCA_026692705.1 Planctomycetota bacterium | reverse complement strand
CGGCGGGCAGTCGATCAGGATCTCGTCGAAGCGGTCGGCGATCTCGGCCAGCGCGCTCACCAGCGCCCGCTCCGAATGCAGCGCCCGCGCCGCGTCCTCCTCGAACTCCGCGAGCCGCCCGTGGGCCGGCAGCATCGTGATGCCCCCCGGCGCAGCCCGCAGGGCCTCGCTCGCACGCACCGAACCGCCGAGCACCTCGCGCACCGACGCCAGTTCCTCGGCCTCGCACGACAGTCCCAGCGTCGCGTGCGCCTGCGGGTCGAGGTCGACCACGAGCACGCGCCGGCCGAGCGCCGCCAGGGCCCCCGCGAGATGGATCGCGGTCGTCGTCTTGCCCGAGCCGCCCTTGTGGTTGGCGAGCGCGACCACGTGCGCGACGGTACGCGGCGCGGGAGGCCGCGGCGCGACGGCCTTCACGATCGAGGGACTCTGGCCCGCGGCACGGACGGAGACGCTCCCGCGCGCTCCCTTGCCGGAGGCGGCGGTGCGACGGACTTGGAAGGCGGACTTCACGGGATCAGCGCAGCACGGGATCAGCGCAGCGCGCGTATGGCTCGTTCGTAGAACGGGGTCACGCTGCGAGACGTGTCGATGCGGTTCCAGCGCGCGACTTCGGCGAGCGCGCGCGCGGCCCAGGATCCGGGGTTGTGCAGGCAGACCGGCGAGCGTGCGTCGACGCTGGCGGTGACGGCGGTGTCGGCGGGCACGACGCCGATGTGCTCGGGCTGCGTGCCGAGGAAGCGCCGGCTGGCGTCGCGGAAGCGCTGCCACGCGGCGTCGGCGGTGGCCGTGTCGGGCACGCGGTTGAACACCATGCCGACGTGCAGCTCGGGGTTCACCATGCGCGCGCGCTTGTAGAGCGCGTAGGCGTCGGAGAGCGCGGTGATCTCGTGGTTGGTGACGACGATCAGCGTCGTCGCGGCGGCGAGGTGCGCGAGCGTGGCGTAGCCGATGCCCGCGCCGTGGTCGATCAGGATCAGGTCGAACTGGTCCTCGAGCGGACGCAGCGCGCGGAACAGGCGCTCGAGCTCGCGCCGCGTCGGATTCGCGAGGCCGTGGCGCCCGACGCCGCCCGAGAGCAGCTTGAGCCCGTGCGGTCCCGCGACGAGCGCCTGCTCGGGAGTGACCTGTCCTTCGGCGATGTGGCCGAGGTCGTACTGCGGCGCGAGGCCGAGCAGCAGGTGGTCGTTGGCGAGCCCCGCGTCGAAGTCGACGAGCAGCACGCGCTCGCCCTTCTGCGCGCGCAGCACCGCGAGATTGGTGGAGAGCACGCTCTTGCCCGTGCCGCCCTTTCCGCTCGCGATTCCGACCACGCGCGCCGTCGACGCGGGGTTCTCCCGCATGCGGCGCTCGGTGTCGAGGACCTTCTTCAGCGGATTGCGACGCAGCAGGCTCAGGGGGGAGATGTCGATCATCGCTGGCTTGGGAATCTGCAAAGCGCAGAAGCCAAGGTCAACGATCTTGTCTCCACCCAACCCGACTTCAGTGCATGCGCGTCGGCTCGCCGATGCGGTGGAGCTTCATCACGTTGGTCGAGCGCGACACCCCCGGCGGCACGCCGGCGACGAAGATCACCTCCTCGCCGTGCAGGCAGATGCGCCGCTCGACCAGCAGGTTCTGCGCCTCGTGCAGCATGTCCTCGAGGCTCGTCTCGCGCTCGCACAGGATCGGCCGCACGTGGCTCAGGATCGTCATCGCCTGCAGCGTCCGCTCGTTGGGCGTCATGGCGATGATCTCGGCGTTGACGCGGTAGCGCGACAGGAGGCGCACCGTGTTGCCGCTCTCGGTGAAGCAGATGATCTTGTGGATCGCGAGCGCTTCCGCCGCCTGGGCCGCCGCCAGCGCCGTGGCGTTCGAGAAGGTCGGCTCGTTCTGGCGGAATCCGGCGCGCGGCAGGTCGAGCGGCAAGGCTTCGAGCGCCGTTTCGACGCCGAGGTCGCCGCGCGCGACCATGATGCCGTCGGTCGCCTCGAGGATGCCCTTCAGGTTGTCGAGCGCGGTGCGGCGCTCGATCTTGGCGACGAGGATCATCTTCGGCGCGAGGTCGCGGATGCGCTCGAGGTCCTCGGCGCGCGACACGAACGAGATGCCGAGGAAGTCGACGCCGAGGTCCTGCGCGAGCTCGATGTGCTTGCGGTCCTGCGGCGTCGGCAGCTCCTGCGACAGGTACGAATCGGGCAGGTGGACGCCCTTGCGGTCGGAGATCAGGCCCGGACGGCGCACGCTGGCGCGCACGTCCTCGCCCACGACTTCCTGCGCCACGAGCTCGACCGCGCCGTCGGCGAGCAGCACGCGGTCGCCGGGCTTGAGCGCCCCGCGGAAGCCGGGGAAGTTGAACGGCAGGCGGTCGGCATCCGCGGACTCCGAGCCCTCGAACAGCCGCACTTCCTGTCCACGGTCGAGCCGACGCTCGCCCGCCGCGAGCTTGCCCAGCCGCATCTTCGGCCCCTGGATGTCGGCCAAGATGCCGATCGGGACGCCGGTGAAGCGCGCGGCCGTGCGCACCTTCTCGACCCGGCGGCGGTGGTCCTCCTCGACCCCGTGGCTGAAGTTGATGCGCGCGACCGCGAGGCCGGCCTCGATCAGCTGGACCAGCCGGTCCTCGGAGGCGGGACCGATCGTGGCGACGATCTTGGTGCTGGGGCGTGAGACGGGACTCGAAGCGAACGGCGCGTTGTCTGGCGTGGGCATAAGCGCCCAGATCCTACGGTTCGGGCCCCCGCGGATCGAACGCGAGCCTCCCGAGCGCGTGGGAGTGGCTCCCCGCAGCGCCGACGCGCCCCACAAAGGAGCCCGCCGGCCGGTACCTGAGAGCACCGGCCGGCGAGTGTGGCCAGCGCCCCCACGCCGTCCCGAGGCCACGCCACACCGGGGAACGGGCAGCGCGACACCAGCGGGGGGGCCGGCACGCTCGTTGGGACGAAGGAAACGTGTCGCAGGTTCGGCACGGCGAGGAAGTTTCGCGACGGGAGCCGAGCGCCTTCCATCAGGCCGGGATCAGGAATTCCCAAAAGTCCCGAGACAGGGCTGCCGCCGCGGCGCGGGCGCGCTAACCTCGGGTTCGCGGACTGGAGCTCGCACACTCCGCCCGACCGGCTACCCCCCCCTCCGCCGGTCCCCCGCACCATGAAGGCTGACACCTCGCCGCGCACCTCTGGCACCTCTCCTCTGCTTGTCTCGCTGACGGTCCTGCTCGTCGTTGGAGTGCTGCTCGCGTTGATCGCGATCTAGCGCTTCCGCCCCCGGACTTCGGCCGCCGCCCCACGCGCCCGCTTGCGCTCTCGCCGGGGGTGGAGCTAAACCTACGCCCGCCAGAGTGCGGCCCCGGGCGTGCGAAATCCGCCCAGACGCCGATCCTGCCGCCCCGTTGTCCCCTCCCCACCCGCTCTGGCACCCCCGCCAGCGGTCCGAAGGAGGCGGCGAACGGGCGGCCCGAGTGCTGGCCCGGAAGTTGAATACGCCATCCCGCCATCGACCGGCCGACCTTCCCCCCTCCGGGCGGGAGCGGCTCTCTCCAGCCCCGCGCGGCCGTCACCGACGGTCGACTCACTTCACCGCCATGAACTGCACCCGCACGCTCGTCCTCGCGGCCCTCGCCGCCCCGCTCCTCTGCTCCACGATCGCCCCCGGCGACACGCTGGCCTACCGCCCGGCCGCCGGAACCAAGCTGAGCCGCAGCTGGGTCGTCAAGCAGGACATGACGCTGGACGAGATGAACATGACCATGAACGGTCAGCCCCTGCCCATGGACCTGCAGATGGACATGGACATGACCAACGAGACCAAGATCGATGTCTCCGACACGATCGTGACCTTCGCCGACGGTCGCGCGAGCGAGCTGCGCCGCTCCTTCGACGGCCTCGGCAGCTCCTCGAGCTTCAACGTCGAGATGCCCCAGATGCCCGAAGGTGGCATGGAGCAGTCGACGACCGGCACGAGCAAGCTCCAGGGCAAGACCGTCCAGTTCAAGTGGGACGCCGAGAAGGGCGAGTACGTCAAGGCCTACCACGAGAGCGAAGGCGAAGCCGACCTGCTCGAGGGCATCGAGCTCGACATGGACCTCGCCGGCCTGCTCCCCAAGGAAGCCGTCGAAGCCGGCGCGACCTGGGACATCGACGTCAAGGAACTGCGCCCGCTGCTGATGCCGGGCGGCGACGTCGGCATCCGCCCCGAGGAGAAGGAAGAAGGCGCCGGGATGCCGGGCATGGACGGCATGGGCGACCTCAAGGACCTCGTCGGTGACCTGCTCGAAGGCTCGGCCAAGGCCGAATACGTCGGCATCCAGGAGATCGAGGGCGGCAAGTTCGCCGTGATCAAGATCAAGATCGACATCGAGAGCTCCAACGACCTCTCCGACAAGATCGAGGAGATGGCGGGCGCCATCGCCGGCGCCGAGATGGACGTCGAGCACATGGACCTCGAGTTCGCGCTGGAAGCCGAAGGCACCCTCCTGTGGGACGCCGCCTCGGGCCACATCCGCAAGCTCGACCTGACCGGCAAGTCGACCATGAAGATGGACATCGGCATGTCGATCGACGCCCAGGGCCAGTCGATGAAGATCGAGCAGCAGATGGCGATGTCGGGCACGATGTCGATCGCGCTCGACGTCACGCGCGATTGATTCGGGCTCCAACCGGATAGCATCCTTCGCATGCGTATCGCCGAAAAGCTCCGTTGGGGGCTCGGCGCGGTAACGCTGGCGGTGCTCGCACTGGGTGCGGGTACCGCCGGCGACGCTTTGAGCACCGCGCGCGAGCTTGCGAAGTCGAACAAGTGGGACGAGGTCGTCACGACCGTCGAGGAACACCTGCGCGAGAACGCGCCCTCGCCGCAGCTCGATGACCTGTACGGCACCGCGCTGTTCCAGCTCGGCCGCAAGGACGAGGCCGCCCACTACCTCGAGCGCGCCTACGCGACCTGGCCCGAGGGCGACAAGGAAGCGGCCAAGGTGCGCAAGCGCCTGATGGACGCCGATCCGCTGTTCGGCCGCCGCGAGAGCCTGATGAAGAAGGCCGCGAAGGACCTGCTCGACAGCGCGAAGGCGCTCGAGGCGAGCGGCCAGAAGGTGCGCGCGATGGAGCTGCTGCAGCGCGTGCAGCCGCTGGCGCGTGGCCCGGACCTCGCCGGCATCACCGAGCTGATCGGGAAGATCCGCTCGTCGACCACCGCCGTCGACCTGACCGCGACCGCCGGCAAGCGCCCGGCCGAAGGCTGGCCCGAAATCACCGTCGAGAGCAAGCGCTACGTGATGCGCGTGCACCTCGAGCCGGCGGTGGCCGAGCTGCTCGGCCACACGATGGACGAGATCTTCGAGTACTACATGAAGATCTATTTCGACGGCAACCCGGCCTACCTCGACCCGCGCAAGGCGACGATCGTGATCCATCCCGATCGCGCCGACCTGCTGAAGGGTTGGACGCAGGACGACGGCTCGCCCGAGGGCTGGTGGTCGCCGATGGACTGGGAGGTGCACGCCTACGACACGCGCCCCAACACCGGCCGCCTCGACGCGATGCTCGAGACGCTCTTCCACGAGGCGAGCCACCAGT
>JAPLOE010000015.1 GCA_026692705.1 Planctomycetota bacterium | reverse complement strand
GCGGCGTGCTCGGCCCCAACGGCGCCGGCAAGAGCACGACGATCCGCATGGTGCTCTCGATCCTGTACCCCGACCGCGGCACGATCGAGGTGCTCGGCGGCAGCGCGCTCGCGATGAAGGAGCGCATCGGCTACCTGCCCGAGGAGCGCGGCCTGTACCGCACGATGCGCGTGGCCGAGTACCTCTCGTACATCGGCCGCCTCAAGGGTGCGCCGCGTGCGGACCTCGGGCGGCGCGTGAAGAGCTGGCTCGAGCGCATCGAGCTGCCGGACGTCGAGAACCGCCGCTGCCAGGAGCTCTCCAAGGGCATGCAGCAGAAGGTGCAGTTCATCGCGGCCGTGATCCACGAGCCGGAGCTGCTGATCCTCGACGAGCCCTTTTCCGGCCTCGATCCGGTCAACGCGGTCGTGCTCGACCGCCTCGTGAGCGAGCTGCACCGCGAGGGCCGCACGATCCTGCTGTGCACGCACCAGATGCCGCAGGCCGAGCGCATCTGCGACTCGATCGTGCTGATCCACAAGGGGCGCAAGCGCCTCGACGCGACGATCCCGCAGATCCACGAGCGTTTCGACCCGCGCACGCTGGCCTACGAGCCGTTCGAGGAACGCCCGGAACTCGCGGCGGAGCTCGCGCGCGAGCCCGGTGTCGTCGCCGTGCGTCCGGCGCGCGGCCGCTCGGGCTGGTCGCTCGCGCTCGGCCCCGACGCGGATCCGCAGGCCCTGTTCGCGCGCCTGCTCGCGCGCGGCCCGGTGCGCAAGCTCGAGCTCGAGCGCGTGTCGCTCGAGGAAGTGTTCGTGCGCCTCGTGCGCGAGGCCGAGGGCGAACGCGCCGCCGTCGAGGCGCAGGAGGAGCTCGAGCATGGCAAGGATCGTTGACGTCGCGGTGCGGGAGTTCCGCACGACCGTCCTGACCAAGGCCTTCCTGCTCGCGGCCGTCGTGCTGCCGGCGGTCGTCTGGGGCCTCGCGCTCGCGCTGCCGCTGCTGCTGCACGCCAAGCCCAAGCCGCTGGTCGGGCACGTGGCGGTGATCGACCGCACGCTCGCTCCCGACAACGCCGGCATGCAGCCGTTCCTCGCGGCCGAGTTCGACGCCGAGCGCGCGCGGGCCGAGCGCGACCGCCGCACGGCCGAGCTCAAGCGCCTGCTCGAGGGCACGCTACCGCCGCAGTTGCGCGACGTGATGCAGGGCCAGCTCGAGCGTGCGCTCGAGACGCCGCTGCCCGACGTGCAGCTCGAGGTGAGCGCGGACGACGGCCAGTTCGACGCGCTCAAGGCGCGTGTGCGCGATGGGGAGCTGCTCGGCCTCGCCGTGATCGAGCCGACGCTGCTGTCGCTCGAGCGCGAGGCGAACCGTTTCGACCTGTACCTGCGCGAGGGCCTGACGCGCCAGCAGGTGGAGGAGCTGACCGACGGCGTGCAGCGTGCGGCCGTCGCCGCCCGCGCGGCGCGCGAGGGGCTCGACATCGAGCGCGCGCGCGCGACGCTCGCCAAGCCGACCGCGATCTCGACCACGCTGACCAAGGCCGGCGAGGACGTGCGCGAGGACCAGATCGCGAAGCTGTTCATCCCGCTCGCGTTCATGCTGCTCTTGTGGAGCAGCGTGTGGGTCACCGGCAACTACCTGCTGACGTCGACGATCGAGGAGAAGTCCAACCGCGTGATCGAGGTGCTGCTCTCGGCGGTCAGCCCGCTCGAGCTGCTCACCGGCAAGATCCTCGGGCAGTGCGCGGTCGGCCTCGTGATGCTCGCGATGTACGGCGGCGTCGGCCTGACGACGGCGACGAGCCTGGGCTACGCGCACCTCGTGCCGCCGGAGAAGCTCGCCTACCTTGGCGTGTACTTCGTGATGGCCTTCCTCATGGTGGCCGCGACCATGACCGCCGTCGGAGCCGCGGTGAGCGAGCTGCGCGACGCGCAGACCCTGCTCGGGCCGGTGACGATCGTGTTCATGCTGCCACTGTTCTCGTGGTTCTTCGTCTCGGAGAACCCCGACAGCCTGTTCGCGCGGGTGATCTCGTTCATCCCGCCGATGACGCCCTTCGCGATGATCCTGCGCGTCACGTCGGTCGAGTCCGTGCCGGGCTGGGAGATCCTCGCGACCTCGCTGGTCGGCTTCGGCGGCGTGGTGGCCATGGTGTGGGCCGCCGCGCGCATCTTCCGGGTCGGGATCCTGCTCTCGGGCAAGCCCGCGACCCCGGCCGAGATGTGGAAATGGCTGCGCTACGAATGACGGCCGAGGGAGCTCGAATCCGGCCTCCGGGCTGAAGTCCCCGCGTCCCGGGCTCCGAAAGACTTGCCCACATGGGACGCCGGGAAGCTCTCCAGACCTTCGGCGACAGGCTCAGCCTGCCTTCGCTGCCGGACATCGTGATGCGCGTCAACACGATGATCGACGACCCGTCGATCGGCGTGGCCGACCTCGGGCGCGTCGCCTCCCAGGACCCGGCGGTCACCGCGCGCGTGCTGCGCCTCGCGAACTCCGGGTATTACGGCCTGAATGAGCAGGTGACGAGCGCCGAGCAGGCGGTCACCGTGATCGGCGCGCGCGCGCTGCGCAACGTCGCGATGCAGACGTCGATCCTCAAGCACTACGAGCACCTGCGCTCGGTCCCCGACTTCGACCTCGACGAGCTGTGGAAGCACCTCAAGCTCGTCGCGCGGCTGGCGCAGGCGCTCGGCAAGTTCGCCGTGGGCCGCACCGGCATGCAGGCCGACGACTTCTACGCCTGCGGGCTGCTGCACGACATCGGCAAGGTCGTGATCCTCGAGGGACTGACCGAGGAATACCTCGAGTGCATGCGCATCGCGCGCCGGACGGGCTCGACGCTGCACGCGGCGGAGGAGCAGGTCTTCGGCTTCACGCACATCGACGTGGGGACCGTGCTCGCCAGCCAGTGGCAGCTGCCCGAGAAGGTCGCGCAGGCGATCGAGTACCACCACGGGCCGTCCTCGGCCGTGCTCGAGTACCCGCACGTCGGCGTGATCGCGATCGCCGACCAGATCGGCTACCGCACCGGCAGCGACACGTTCGCCGCCGCGACGGCCAAGCTCGGGGTGCTCGCCCAGAAGGCGCTGGGGATCACCCCGGAGCAGTTCCAGAAGGTGCTCGAGCTCACCCAGGGCGTCGAGGTCGACGGCATGGGCTGACGGACCCGCGCGGCGCCCTCAAGAGCGCCGGGGACGACCGTCGATAGCCGCGGGGCATGACTTCGGTCGTCGGGGCCGCTACTCTCTCCCGTCCCACCAGGCCGTGCGCACCTTGTCCGATCGAGCCACCCTGACAGGACCTTCCCGGCGATGAGCTTTCGATCCAGCGCCAGCTTCCGCGGATCGCTGAAGGACCTCTTCACGCCGGCCCAGATCCAGCACCTGATGCGGGTCGAGTTCGACCGCGCGCAGCGTTATGGCTATCCGCTCGTGCTGCTGCTCGTCGGCGTCGACCGCCTGTCGCAGCTGCAGGACCTGTACGGCTCCGAGCTGCGCGATCAGGTCGAGGGCGCACTGGTCAGCGTCCTGCGCACGTCGACGCGCGAGTCCGACTCGCTGGGCTGCCTGCTCGACGATTCGATCGCGCTGCTCGTGCCGCACACGCCCGCCGAGGGCTCCGCCGCGATGGCCAAGCGCATCCTCGCCGGCATGCGCGCGATCTCGTTCGAGTGCGACGGGCGCCCCACGCGCATCACCGTCTCGATCGGCGGCGCGCACAACAACCGCAAGGGCGAGCTGTCGTTCGAGACGCTGCTCGAAGTCGCGGGCGAGGGCCTGCGCGTCGCGCGCGCCTCGGGTGGCAACCGCTACGTCCAGAGCGACCTGTACGAGTTCTTCGAGCAGCGCCGCGCGCGCGAGAAGGCCGCCGCCGCTCCGGCTCCCGCGCCCGCCGCGGTGGCCTCGCCGCCGGCCGCGCTGCCCGGGCTCGACCCGGTGATGGCCGTGCTCGGCGACAAGATCCGCGAGCTGTTCGGGCTGGGCGAGCTCGACCGCGAGATCCTCGTGCGCATCGAGCGCGAGGTCGTCGCCAGCGCGCTGCGCGAGATGAACGAACAGCTCGAGCGCACGACGCGCGAGCACCGCAGCGAGGCCCAGGAGCGCATCGAGCTGCTCGAGCGCCGCATCGCGAAGCTGTCGGAGTCGCTCGGGATGACCGAGGCCGAGCTCCAGCGCGTGATGGCCGCCAAGTCGATCGACCCCGGCGTCGCGTCGATCTACAAGACCGTGCAGGGCCTGTCGGCGACCGCCGTGCAGGCCGAGCTCAAGAAGACCTTGATGTCCAAGATCTTCGAGGCCAACGTCGAGATGTAGAAGCAGTTCAAGACGCCGCCGAGCAGCTGACCCACGGTCCGGCGCGCGCGCTGGACCGAAGTGAACCACGAAGGAAGAAGGAAGAGACTCTCCATGCCCGCAACTACCCCCGAAACAAAGAAGGACGCTGGCGTCCTGTACCTCGGCATCGACCTCGGCACGTCGCGCACCTCCGTGTCGGCCTCCAACGGCGTGCGCGAGACCGTGTCCTCGTACGTCGGTTACCCCAAGGACGTCGTCGCGCGCAAGCTGCTGCAGAAGGACGTGCTGTTCGGCGACGAGGCGCTCGAGAAGCGCCTGAGCCTCGACTTCTTCCGCCCGCTGGCGCACGGCGTCATCAAGAGCGGCGTCGACTCCGAGAAGAACGTCAAGGCCGCCGCGGACCTGATCGGCGAGATCATCCGGCGCGCGAAGCCGCGCAAGGACGAGCTCGTGTACGCCGTGATCGGTGCGCCGGCGCAGGCGCAGATCCACTCGAAGAAGGCGATCCACGACGCGGCCCGCCAGCACGTCGACAGCGTGATGATCTGCTCCGAGCCGTTCTCGGTGGCCTACGGCCTCGACATGCTCGACGACACGCTCGTGATCGACATCGGCGCCGGCACGACCGACCTGTGCCGCATGCACGGCACGATGCCCGAGGACTCCGACCAGCTCACCAACACGTTCGCCGGCGACCACGTCGACGAGACGCTGTCGAAGCTGATCCGCGAGAAGTACCCGGAGGCGCAGTTCACGATCCAGATGCTGAAGCAGATCAAGGAGAAGCACTCCAACGTCGCCGACAGCATGCTGCCCGTGGTCGTCAACCTGCCGGTCAAGGGCAAGCCGACGCCGTTCGACATCACCAACGAGATCCGCACGGCCTGCCGTTCGATCGTGTCGCCGATGGTCGACGCGATCGCCGAGCTGATCGGCACGTTCGACCCCGAGTTCCAGGAGAAGCTCAAGGGCCGCGTCCTGCTCGGCGGCGGCGGCAGCATGATCAAGGGGCTCGACGTCGAGCTCGAGCGCCAGATGCACGAGAAGCTCGGCGGCGGCAAGGTCATGCGCGTCGAGGAGCCGATCTATGGGGGCTCCAACGGTGCCCTGAAGATCGCCCACGACATGCCGGCCGAGTACTGGGAGAAGCTGCGCTAGCCCCCCGGCCCGCCCGGGGCGCCCAGAGCCCCCAGAACCCCGAAGACCCGCTACCGGATTCCCCGGAGGCGGGTCTTCGCTGCTCCAACTTTCTCCTGACTTGCCTCTGGCGGTATCTACACGGCCTCCTTACCGTCGGGCTTGTCTCGCGACGGTCCGTGACCCTCGCGTGTTCGCAGACTCCGACGTTTCATCAGGCGCCCCGGGTCCTCCCCGGGCCGGGGCCGACAGGAGAATCCCATGAATCAGGTTCGAACGTTCGGTTCGTTTCTGGCTGCCCTGACCGTGTGCGCGGCGAGCGCTTCGGCTCAGTTCTCCGACAACTTCGAGTCCTACGCCGCGTCCTCCGCCGGAACGGTCTTCACGACCGGCCCGGTCAACGCGGGTGGCTGGAAGCAGTGGGCGGGTGCGGCGAACAGCCACACGCTTTGCTTCGGCTCCGGCGCTGCGATCGGTGCGCACGGCGGGACCAAGTTCGTCGGCACGCAACTCAACTCCGACCTCGTGCACGAGTTCGCGTTCACGAGCGGCTTCTGGGACCTCTCGGTCTGGACCTACGTCCCGGGAGCGGCCTCGTCCAACCCGATGGGCGACTCGCAGTGGCTGGTGCTGCTCAACAACTACGCCGACGCCGGCGGCTGGATCTGGGCCACCCAGATCGAGTTCGATCCGTCGCTCGGTCGCGTGCGCGCCGACGCGGGCCTGAGCACGGTCACGGGCGTCTACCAGGCGGTCGAGACCCCGATCGTGTTCGACGCGTGGAAGCAGGTCCGCCTCGAGGTGGACCTGACCAACAACGTCGCGACGCTCTTCTACGACAACGTCCAGATGGGCGACCCGTTCAACTGGGCGCTGGGCCCCTTCGGCCAGAACGCACTTTCGACGGTTCCGGCGATCGACGCGATCGACCTGTACGCCAACGACACGACCGTGCCGGGTTTCATGTACTGGGATGACGTGAGCATCACCACGCACATCACCACGCAGCCGCCGACGGTCTACTGCACCGGGGGCACGACCACGAACGGGTGCTCGGCCTCGATCACCGCGACCGCCAACCCGAGCGTGACCCTCGCCAACTCCTGCAACCTCAACGTCTCCAACGTCGAGGGCCAGAAGTCGGGCCTGATCTTCTACTCGATCAACGGCCAGCAGGCGCAGGCCTGGAACGCCACGAGCTTCCTGTGCGTCAAGGCGCCCACGCAGCGCACGACGACCCAGTCCTCGGGCGGCACCGTCAACACCTGCAACGGCTCGCTGACGCTCGACTGGAACGCCTTCCAGGTCGCCAACCCCTCGGCCCTCGGCAACCCCTGGACCGCCGGCAACAAGCTGCAGGCCCAGGCGTGGTTCAGGGATCCGCCGGCTGGCAAGTCGACGAACCTTTCGAACGGCATTGAGCTGACGTACGTGCCTTGATCGGCTGAGCCAGTCTCTCGTCACTTCTGAAGGCCGGCCGCCGTTCACGGTGGCCGGCCTTCTGTGTTGCTGATCTTCCTCTCTCAGGTCTCCGCTCTTCCTCCGCTTTCTCTGCTCCTCCGTGTTCGCCGAACGCGTGTGAGAGCTGCCGGTCACAAGCCCGGAGAAAAGAGGACGGAGGGCAGCTGGACGGAGCGGGACGAAATGTAGCTTGGGGGAATGGGACGAATCTGGGTGGGCGTGCTGGTCGTGCTCGCGATCGTGGTGGGCGTCGCGGCGCAGAAGGGCGAGAAGGCGGAGGCGAAGTGCCCGTACTGCCATGAGGATCCGGCGCTGATGAAGGCGGCGGGCGTGCTCACGCACGGGCCGATCAAGATCGGCGACAAGGACAGCGAGGAACTCGAGCGCACGTTGCCGGTGGCGCGCTGGCTGTATCTGGAGACGGCGCACCTGAGGTTCGCGAGCGCGCTGGGGGACTCGGGCATCGACCAGAAGGATCGCGAGCGCGTCGAGGCGGAGCTCACGCGGCTGCGGGCAGCGTTGCCGGACGTGCCGGTGAAGCCGAAGAAGCTCGATCCGTTCCTGCGGCTGCACTTGCAGGCGATGAAGGGCGAGGAGTTCTACGCGCGCTTCCAGGCGCTGCTCGGCGTGAAGGACGCGGACTTCCCGGCTGAGCGCGACATCGACGCGCCCTACATGGGTGCGGGCCGTTTCCTCGGCGAGAAGGACAAGTTCGAGGTCGTGCTGCACGTCTCGCGCGACAACCACCGGCGCTACACGACCTCGTTCTCGGGCGTCGCGGTCAACGACTCGTTCCGCTGGCACTTCCCCGGCCTGCACAAGCTGCTCGTCAGCGTGCCCGTGGAGGACGCGGACCTGAAGGACGACCGTGGGCTGTGGCCGCACATCGTCCACAACCTGAGCCACACGTTCCTGTGCGCCTACAAGCACTTCTCCTACGACCCGCCGGTGTGGATCGACGAGGGGCTCGCGGAGGCGATGGAGAAGGAGATCGACCCGCAGTCGCGCACGACCGAGGGCGAGGAGGGCTCGCTGCGCGACACGCGTTTCCCCGCGGATTTCGGCGCGGCGGCGACGAAGCTCGTGCAGTCGGGCAAGGCGCCGCGACTGGCGGAGCTGATGGGGGCGAAGGACTTTTCCGAGCTCGGCCAGAACGGTTCCGTGGCCGCGTGGTCGATCACGCGTTTCCTGCTCGAGGCGCACGCCGAGAAGTACGCGCGCTTCCTGGCGGGCCTCAAGGGCCAGCTCGACGCCAACGGGACGCCCTCGGGCGAGGACCTGCCGGGCTTGCAGCGCAAGCTCTTGCGCGAGCAGTGGGGCTGGAGTCCCGCGGATCTCGACGAGGCCTGGCAGGCGTGGGTGAAGGCCGGTGGGCACGCGCCGCCGGTGAAGCGCTGAGCGCCGGGCCGAAGGGCGCATTGGCGCGCGGCTGGCGCGCCTGCGAGAATCCCGCGTCGCATGCCGCTCGAACCCAACAAGCCGCTGTACTTCCGGCGCGCGCTCCGCAAGCGCTGTCCGCAGTGCGGCGAGGGCCCGCTGTTCCGCGGCTTCGCGCGCCTGAACGAGTCCTGCTCGAGCTGCGCACTGCGCTTTCGGCGCGAGAGCGGCTCGCAGACGGGCGCGATGTACTTCTGCGCGGCGGTGACGGAGATCTTCGCCGCGTTGCTCGCGGTCGGGATGTTCCTGCTGACCGACTGGAGCCTGCCCGTGGCGCTCACGATCGGAACGGTGCTCGTGCTGTCCTTCAGCTACGTGTTCCTGCCGGTGTCGATGGCCTTCTGGACCGCCGTCGAATACTCGACCGACGTGAGCAACGGCGAGAGCTGGGTCGAGCCGCGCGCCTGAGTCAGCGCGCCGCACTCGCGAGCCGTTCGAGCGAACCGCGCGCGCGCCACGCGAGCCACGCCGTCTGCGCGAGGTTGCCGATCGAGAGCATCGCCGCCGCCGCCGCGAGCCCCGGCCAGTCGGTGAACGTCACTGCGAGCCACAGCCCGAGGGTCGTCAGGCCGAGCGAGAGCACGACCGACTCCGTCACGGCGCGCGTGCGGCGCTCGCGCACGAGCGCACCCTGGTAGTAGCTCTGCAGCGCGTTCAGCGCCGGCAGCGCGAGCGCGAACGCCATCGACGTCGCACCCAGGCGCGCGAGCTCCGGCGAGAGGTGGCTCCAGCCGACGAACCACGCGTGCGAGAGCGGCGTCCACGCGATCAGCGCGAGCACACCCGACGTCGCCAGCGCCGTGCGCCACGCGAAGCGCCGCAGTGCGACCACGGCTCCGGGCAGCACGATCAGCGCGACGACGACCTCGTTGAACGCGAGCCCGATCGAGCGCGTGAGGAACACGATGCCGTGGTAGGCCGGCCAGGTCGCGAGCGACTCCAGCGGCTCGCTCATGCGCGACATCGCCGCGGCGCCGATCGGCTGGCCGATCAGCGTGACGAGCGGGGTGAGCGCGAGCGGGAGGTAGAAGCGCGCGAAGGCCGCTCCCGTCAATTCGGGGCCGACCGGAGCCGGCCGCAGGCGCTCGCGCAGGATCGGCTGCACGCGCAGGCCGACGAACAGCGCCTCCGACATCACGCCCGCCGACACCGCGCAGGCGCCGACCGCGATGCCGCTCGCCCCGCCCCACAGCCAGCCCAGCCCGAGCACGCTCACGTTGGCGAGCAGCCGGATCAGCGTCCCGACCGTGACCGCCCCCGAGGCCTCGAAGCGGATCAGCACGCCCTGCTGGAAGCGGCGGTAGGCGATCGACCAGGTCCACGGCAGCATCAGCTGGAACCCGGTCCTCCCCGGCTCGATCACCGCCTCGGGCGCGCCGATGATGTCTCGTGCCAGCAGGTCGAACAGCGGCGTGAAGGCCACCAGGGCGTGCAGGGCGGTCAGGAGCGCGCCCGCGACCACCATGAAACGCCGCACTCGTGCGTAGCTCGGCCAATCCGCGCACAGCGCCGTCGAGGCGGCGAGCAGCATGATGATCGGGGACTCGATCGCCAGCGCGATGGGGAAGACGAGCGCTCCCCAGGCGCCGAGGTTCGGCTCCGGATCGGGCATGCGCGCGACGAAGGCCGTGAAGAGCGGCAGTTCCGCTCCCATCAGCAACCAGCTCGCGGCGAGCGGCCACCACAGGCGCAGGATGCGGCGCGCGTCGAGCGGCTCGGTCGGTTGGGGGAGGTTGGACACGTGGGGAGCGGAGCTGAGGAACGAAATTGGCCCCCCGCAGGTCTTTACCGCGGCGCGGGTTTGTGGACAATCCTCGCCTTCACTCGAAAGGACAAGAGCCCCATGACCTACGTCGTTGCCGAACCGTGCGTCAAGTGCAAGTACACCGACTGCGTCGACGTCTGCCCCGTCGATTGCTTCTACGAAGGCGAGAACTTCCTCGTCATCAACCCTGACGAGTGCATCGACTGCGGCGCCTGCGTTCCCGAGTGCCCGACCGAGGCGATCTTCAGCGAAGACGACCTCCCCGAGAAGTGGGCCGAGTACAAGGACCTCAACGCCAAGCTCGCCTCGGGCTGGCCGAGCATCACCTCGAAGAAGGATCCGATGGACGAGGCGGACGAGATGAAGGACGTCGCCGACAAGCGCTCGATGCTGTCGGACAAGCCGTTCTCCGGCTAGAGCCCGCGGGCGCGGCTCGCTCGGTTCGCCGACTCGGGTCCAGACCCAAGTTTCTCACGTGGCGCAGGCCCGTTCCGCTTCCGGCGGGGCGGGCTGCGCGCGTTTCCGGGCGAGCTCGCCGCGAGCGTTGTGGCGCCTGCGCGGGCTTTGGCTACCCTCGGACTTCCGTCGGCTCGCGCCGTCCCCGGTTCCGTCAGGCCATCCCGTTGGAGATTCGCACCTTGCGCCTTCGCCTGCCCACGCAGATCGTCCTCGCCGCCTCGCTCCTCGCTCCTGCGCTGCTCGCGCAGGACCCGCTGCAGAGCCTGCGCCTCGAGCTCGCGCTCGACAGCGGCCCGGTGTCCAACGAGGGCACGCAGCCGCAGGTGCTCGTGTCGCTGCCGGTTTCCGTCGAAGGAGCCGCGTGGCTGCGCCTCGAGTTCGCCGCGGTCGAGCTCTCCGGATCCGCCTTCGAGGGCACGGGCTCGATCCTGCGCGTCACGTCGCTGCTCGATGGCGCCGTGCAGGAACTCGACGCCGTCGAGCTCGCGCAGTGGCGCAACACGTCGGCCTACTTCAACGGCGGCGACGTGCTGGTCGAGATCGTGGCGCGCCCGGGCACGGGCTCCAACCGCGTCGTGATCGCCGCCGTCCACACCGACCTCTCCGGCGCGCCGGAGTCGATCTGCGGCCCGACCGATGATCGCGTGCTGTCGAGCGACAACCGCGCGGGACGGCTCGTGCCGATCGGCTGCACGGGCTGGATCATCGACGACTGCAACTCGTGCATGCTCACCGCCGGCCACTGCACGGGCGCGAGCCTCCAGACGCTGCAGTTCAACGTGCCGCTTTCGACCGGTTCCGGCGCGCTGCAGCATCCGCCGCCGGAGCACCAGTACGCGATCGACACCGCCAACGTGCAGACCAACGGTGGGCAGGGTGTCGGCAATGACTGGGGCTACTTCGGCGTGTTCCCCAACTCGAACACGGGCCTCACGCCGTTCCAGGCCTACGGCGTTCGCTACACGCTCGTCGCGCCGCCGACCTTCAACGCCGCGCACGACATCCGCATCACCGGCTACGGCACGCGCAGCTCGCCCGCGCAGTGGAATCAGGTGCAGGAGACGCACACCGGGCCGTGGGCGCAGTTCTCCGCGACGACGCTGCGCTACACCGCCGACACGACCGGCGGCAACAGCGGCTCGCCGGTGATCCACGAGCCCACGGGCAACGCGATCGGCATCCACACGCACGGCGGCTGCACGTCGACGGGCGGTTCGAACGCGGGC
>JAPLOE010000014.1 GCA_026692705.1 Planctomycetota bacterium | reverse complement strand
CATCAAGCCCTTCGACGAGCGTTTTGCCGTGCTCAAGGGCCATCCGGGCCACGCGCGCTGCTCGTCGAACGTGCGGCGCTGCCTCGCGAACTCGAAGGTGCTCGAGCACCACGCCGATTGCGACCGCGTGCAGGATCCGTACTCGCTGCGCTGCGTGCCGCAGGTGCACGGCGCGTTCAAGACGGCGCTCGAGCACGTCGAGGGCGTGCTCGCGCACGAGCTCAACGCGGTCACCGACAACCCGGTGCTGTTTCCCGACACTGGCGAAGTCGTGAGCGCGGGCCAGTTCCACGGCCAGCCGATCTCGATGGTGCTCGACTACCTCGCGCTCGCGACGGCGACGCTCGCCAACATCTCCGAGCGGCGCATCGAGCAGCTCGTCAACCCCGACCTCAGTCACCTGCCGGCCTTCCTCACGCCGAAACCGGGCCTCAACTCGGGGATGATGATCGTGCAGGTCGCGGCGGCGTCGCTGGCGAGCGAGAACAAGTCGCTCGCGCATCCCGCGAGCGTCGACACGGTGCCGACGAGCGCGAACCAGGAGGACCACGTCTCGATGGGCGTGACCGCCGCGCGCAAGCTGCGTTCGATCCTCGACAACACCGAGCACGTGCTCGGCATCGAATGGCTGTGCGCGGCGCAGGCGCACGATTTTCACATCGAGCTCGTCCCCGGCGACGGCGCGCGCGCGGCCTTCGAGACGCTGCGCAAGCGCGTGGCGAAGCTCGAGAACGACCGCTACATGCACGACGACATGGCCGCGGCGCGCGAGCTCCTGCGTTCGGGCGCACTGGTGGCCGCGATCGAGCGCGTGATCGGTCCGCTCGACGCCTGACGCGGCGCCAATTCCGTGCAGGACGAGCCGGAGGACGAAGGCGCGGGCCGCGGGCCGCTCGAGTGGCTGCACGAGGCGGCGCAGACGCCGTTCACGTCGCTCGCGGTGTTCGCCTGCGTCGGCGTGTGGGTCGCGCTGCAATTCGCGCCCAAGCCGGAAACGGCGGCGGACATGCTGCGCTGGGGCGTCGCGACGCTCGAGCAGGTGCAGCACGGCGCGTGGTGGGCGCTCTTCACCGCCGGCTGGACGCACCTCGCGATCTGGCACCTCGCGTTCAACGTGTACTGGTTCTGGCGGCTGGGGCGCGCGATCGAGGCTGACCTCGGTCCGCTGCGGCTCGCGCTGCTGTGCGTGATTTCGCAGGGCTGCGCGTCGTTCGTCGAGCTCGGCGTCTCGGAGACGACGGGGCTGGGCGCGTCGGGCATGGGCTACGCGCTGTTCGGTTACGCGTGGATCGCCCGCCGGCGCAGCGTCGCGCTCGCGCAAGTGATGCCGCCGTCGACGGTGCGGCTGTTCCTGATCTGGTTCGTCGCGTGCATCGTGGCGACGGAGCTGAAGCTCCTCAGCATCGCGAACGGTGGGCACGCGGGAGGGCTGATCGCGGGGGTCTGCGCGGGTTGGCTCGCGACGTCGAGGTGGGGCCGCGCGCTGGGCCTCGCGACGGTCGCGGGAGCGCTCGCGGTCGTGCCGTGGTTCGGCTGGCGGCCGTGGTCGGCGCAGTGGCAGTACGAAACGGGCTGGGAAGCGCAGGTTTCCGGCGATTTCGAGACGGCGGAGCGCCACTATCGCGCGCTGATCGACATCGGTGGGGACGAGCTGTGGGCGCGGGCGCAGCTCGCGCTGCTGTTGCACGTCGGCGGGCGGGACGATGAGGCGCGCAAGGAGCTGGCGCAGGTCGAGGCGCTCGACGGGAACCGTGCGGCGCAGGTGCGCGGGGCGCTCGAATTTGCCGACGAATGCAGGGCCTGGGCGGCGGAGCGGGGTGCGCTCGTCGACGAGGACCTGCGCGAGGGCGTGCTCGCGGCCTCGCAGGGCAAGCTGCGCGTGGCGCGCAAGCTGTACGGCAAGTGCCTCGACGCGAATCCGAAGGACGAGATCGCCTGGGCGGGGCTCGCGCGGGCGGCCTACAACGACCCGCGTTGCCTCGGTGCGGAACTCGCGGACGTGCTCGACAGGCTCGAGGACGTGCCCGATGGAAGTGAACGACCGACCGACGCGTCCTTTGCGCGCCCGTTTTCTCGCCCTGCATCTGGGACTGCCGCTCGCGTTGGCGGCGCTGCTGCTCGCCGTGTTCGAGTTCACGCCGCTCGACACCGCGATCCAGGACCGCTTCTACGATCCGGCGCTGCGCGAGTTCCCGTGGCGCCACACGTGGCTGTTCGAGGACCTGATCCACGACGCGGGCAAGATCATCGTGATCGTGTTCGGCGTCGGAGTGCTCGGTGCACTTGTCGCCTCGTTCTTCAAGGAGCGGCTCGCAAGCTGGCGGCGTCCGCTCGCGTACGTGCTGCTCACCCTCGCGCTCGGGCCGACGGTGACGAGCGGCTGGAAGGACCTGTCGCCCAAGCACTGCCCGTGGGACCTCGCGATGTACGGCGGCCACGCGCCGCACACGACGTTGCTCGAGCCGGTGCCCGAAGGTGTGAAGCGCGGGCGCTGTTTTCCGTGTGGGCAGGCCTCGAGTGGCTTCTCGCTGGTGGCGCTGTACTTCGCGCTGCTGCACCGCAACCGCAAGCTCGCGCGGCGCGGCTTGTGGCTCGGGCTCGGCTACGGCGGAGTGCTCGGGCTCGGCCGCATGGTGCAGGGCGCGCACTTCCTGAGCCACGTGCTCACGACGGCGCTGGTGTGCTGGCTCGTCGCGTGGCTCTTGTACGAGCTCGTGCTGCGCCGTTCCGAGGAACGCCGCGCGGCGACGCTCAACGAGGCGTGAGCGCTTCCGAGCTCGCGCCGACACCCGCGGGCAGGCCGAGGCGTCGCGACTGGTAGAGCTCGTAGGCCGTGCCGAAAACGGCGGCGGCATCGTCGACCTGCTCGAGCAGCCAGCGCGGCGCGTCGGCGTTGTCGATGCGCGTGAAGACCTGGCTGTCGCGGCCGGGGCGCGTGTAGAGCGCGAATTGCTGCTGCAATTGCAGCACGGCGAGCCCGCGGTCGGTCAGGATGCCGACGTCGCGGTTGTGGTGCACGAAGGCGCGCCCGCCGTCATCGGGCAGCCCGATCAGGTTCTCGCCGAAGAACGGCGCCTCGATCGACAGGCCCGCGAGCGCGATCAGCGTCGGCGCGAGGTCGACCTGCGAGCACAGGCGTTCGATGCGCGCGCCCTTGAAGCGCTCGTCGACACCGAAGAACACGGCCGGAATGCGGTAGCTCTCGGTCGGGATCTCCTCGGCGCCGTACACGCGCGCACCGTGGTCGCCGACGACCAGCACGAGCGTGTCCGCGGCGAGCCCGGTCTCGGCGAGGCGGTCGAGGTAGTGGCCGATGCACCAGTCGGCGTAACGCACCGCGAGCTCGCGCCCGGGCTTCTTGCCTTCGGGCCACGGCACGCGACCGGCGGGCACCGCGTAGGGCTTGTGGTTGGAGACCGAGAGCAGCGTGGCGAACAGCGGCTCGTCCTTGGTGCGGCATTCGAGCTGGCGCTCGAGCAGCTTGTCGAAGATGAACTCGTCCGCGACGCCCCAGATCGTCTTGAAGGCGCCTTCGGGCATGTCGGATTGCTCGACGAATTCCTGATAGCCGGCGCCGAGCGCGAACGGCTTCATGTGGTCGAACACGCCGTAGCCGCCGTAGAACCAGGCGGTGCGGAAGCCGTGCGCTGCGAACACGCTCGCGACGGTCGCGACGCCTTCGGAGCGGTTGCGCTTGACGATCGAGTCGCCGGGCAGCGGCACGAAGGACGCGATCACGCCCTCGATGCCGCGCACGGTGCGGTTGCCGTTGGCGATCAGGTTGCGCACGGTCAGGCCGTCGGACATGCGGCGGTCGAGCTCGGTCGCCCAGGGCTTCTCGCCGCCGAGCGACGGCACGAATTCGGAACCGAGGCTCTCCTCGAGCACGACAACGACCTGCTGCGCGCGCCGGACGCCGGCGACGGGTTCGATGCGGCGCGTGAGCGTGAGCCCTTCCGCCGGGCCGGCGAGCTCGGTGCCCGGTCGCGGCGGGAAGCCGAGGAATTTCGCGGCGCGCGCACGGGCGCTCTCGGTCGGCAGCGTGCGGTAGTACAGCGGGTAGTCGAGCTCCGCAGTCCAGAACGCGCGCACGAGCTGCACGGGGCCCGAGGCGAGGATCTCCGACTCGATGCGGTTGGCGCGGGCCTCGCGCGGCAGGACGAACAGCACTCCGAAGGCGGCGGCGCTCGCGAGGCCGAGCGGGGCGAGCACGGCGAGGCGCTCGCGCCAGCGCCGCTTGAGGGCGTGGGCCTCGCGGTGCAGCGGTGCGACGAGGAACGCGCCGAGCACGCCACCGGCGAGCGCGAGCCCGGTCCACAGCGGCACGTTGTAGCTCTCGAACACGTTGCCGACGACCTCGCCGGGGAACAGCACGTAGTCGACCGCGATGTTGTTGAAGCGCGCGTTGAACTCCTCGAAGAAGAAGTACTCGACGAAGGCCTCGAACACGATCGCCGTCGAGATCAGGCCGAGCAGCGTGTTGCGGAAGCGCGGGCGGTCGAGCCAGCTCGCGGGCAGCAGCGCGAGCACGAGCGCGAGCGGCGTCAGCATCAGGATGCCGACCGCGAGGTCGGAGAGCGCACCCAGCGGCAGCGAGGCGGCGAGGCTCGCGAGCGAGACGCCGCTTTCGAGCGACAGCGCGAGGCGCAGCAGGGCCCCCGTGAGGAGGGCGATGCACAGCGCCGCGACGAACATGCAGCGCACGGGACAGTCGGGCCGGAGCAGTCGTTTCATGGGTGTTGTTGCAACGAGGGTTGCACTTCTTGCAAGCCGAGTCCAGCACCGGAGGCCCCGCGGGCGTGCGCGGGCACCGTCCGAGGGCAGCGCGGAATTCGCGGGAGGGCGAGCGGGTTCCGCAGCGAGCGGGGGTGCAAGCCGCGTGCCGCTGGCGGCCAAGGCCGCGCGCGAAGCTGCTATTCTGCCGCCCCATGACGCCGCAGACCGCCGCCCCGACCAGCGCCACGAGCTCGATCCCGACCGGCCCCCAGCGCGCCCCGCGTGGCCGCGCGATGACCTGCAAGAGCTGGGGCGCCGAGGCGGCGCTGCGCATGCTCATGAACAACCTCGACCCCGAGGTGGCCGAGGATCCGGCGAACCTCGTGGTCTACGGCGGCAGCGGCAAGGCGGCGCGCGACTGGCCGAGCTTCCAGGCGATCGTGGCGACCCTGCGCCGGCTCGAGCCCGCCGAGACGCTGCTCGTGCAGTCGGGCAAGCCCGTCGGGGTGTTCAAGACCCACGCGCGGGCGCCGCGGGTGCTGATCGCGAACTCGAACCTCGTCGGCAAGTGGGCGACGTGGGAGCACTTCCGCAAGCTCGAGGCCGAGAACAAGATGATGTACGGCCAGATGACGGCCGGCTCGTGGATCTACATCGGCACGCAGGGGATCCTGCAGGGCACGTACGAGACCTTCGCGGCGGCCGCGAACCGGCTGTTCGGCGGCACGCTCAAGCATCGGCTCGTCGTCACCGGCGGCCTCGGTGGCATGGGCGGCGCGCAGCCGCTCGCGGCGACGATGAACGAGGCGACGGCGCTCGTGGCCGAAGTCGACGCGGGCCGCATCCAGAAGCGGCTCGACACGCGCTACCTCGACGTGCGCATCGACGAGCTCGACCGCGCGATCGATCAGGCGCTCGAGTGGAAGAAGCAGGGCGTCGCGAAGTCGATCGGCGTGCTGTGCAACGCGACCGAGCTGCTGGCGCGGCTCGTCGAGCGCAAGATCGTCCCGGACGTGCTCACCGACCAGACCAGCGCGCACGATCCGCTCGGTGGTTACGTGCCGGATCAGATGAGCTACGCCGCCGCGCTCGCGCTGCGTGCGAGCGATCCCGCGCGCTACCAGCGCGAGTCGTTCCGCACGATGGTGCGCCACTGCGAGCTGATGATCGAGCTGCAGAAGCGCGGCGCCGACACGTTTGACTACGGCAACAACCTGCGCGGCCACGCCAAGGAAGCCGGGCTCGCGAACGCCTTCGACTTCGAGGGTTTCGTGCCGAAGTACATCCGCCCGCTGTTCTGCGAAGGACTCGGGCCCTTCCGCTGGGTCGCGCTCTCCGGCGACCCGAAGGACATCGCGACCACGGACC
Source organism: Planctomycetota bacterium (assembly GCA_026692705.1). Lineage (GTDB taxonomy): Bacteria > Planctomycetota > UBA1135 > UBA1135 > F1-120-MAGs118. The sequence goes on along the minus strand of JAPLOE010000014.1, from coordinate 8,491 downwards.
AGATCATCCTCGAGCTGTTCCCCGAGAAGCACTCGCTCGCGCGCTGGATCCGGCTCGCGGGCGAGCGCATCAAGTTCCAAGGCCTGCCCGCGCGCATTTGCTGGCTCGGTTACGGCGAGCGCGCGAAGGCTGGCCTCGCCTTCAACGAGGCCGTTCGTTCGGGCCGCATTTCGGCGCCGATCGTGATCGGCCGCGACCACCTCGACTGCGGTTCCGTGGCGAGCCCCAACCGCGAGACCGAGGCGATGAAGGACGGCACCGATGCCGTGGCCGACTGGGCGCTGCTCAACGCGATGGTCAACATCGCCGGCGGCGCCTCGTGGGTGAGCTTCCACCACGGCGGCGGCGTCGGCATCGGCTACTCGCTGCACGCCGGTCAGGTCACCGTCGCCGACGGCAGCCGCGAGGCCGACGACGCCATCCGCGCCGTGCTCACCAACGACCCCGGCATGGGCGTGATCCGCCACGTCGACGCCGGCTACGACGAAGCCATCCGCTGCGCCCACGAACGCGGCGTCGACGTCCCGATGCTCTGAGCACGCGCCTCGCTCAGGCGAGCGCGTACCACAGGCGGCCGAACCATTCGTGCAGGGCCCACGCGCTTTCGCGCAGGGCCTTGGCGCTCACGATCCAGCTCGAGGCCTCGAGGAACTTCGGGGTCGCGCGGAAGCCGGTGGGGGCGGCGAGCGCGTCGAGGCCGTGGCGCTGCGCTTCCGCGAGCGCGCGTGGCATGTGCCAAGCGTGCGTGACGAGCAGCACGCGCTGCACGCCCTCTTTCTCGAGCACGACCTTCGAGAGCCGCAGGTTCTCGCGCGTGTTGCCCGACCAAGGCTCGAGCCACTTCACGGCGACGCCGAAGTCTTCCTCGAGTGCGCGCCGCATCATCTCGGCGTGCGAGAGCTCGTCCTTCTTCGGCGGGCCGCCCGAGACGCACACCGGCAGCCCGGTCGCACGCGCGAGGTGCGCGGCGTAGCGCAGGCGCTCGAGCGTCAATGGCCCGCAGGTCGTCGAACCGTATTCGGGCGCGTCGAACTGCGCATCACCGGCGAGCACGAGGATCGCCTGTGCGGGCGGGGAGACGCTCGCGAGCTCGAGCGGCCGGGCGGGCTGCAGGCTCGCGAGCAGGTGTCCGGACACGAACGGCAGCGAGAGAAGCAGCAGCGAGCCCGCGCCGAGGGCGACCAGCGCTCGGCCGAGCCTCGGCCTGCGGCGCCACGCGAGCGCACCGAGCGCTGCGGCGATCAGGCACACCAGCGGCGGCATCAGCAGGGCGTCCATCGTGGGGCGCATCCTCGCGAGCAGCGGGCCCGCGGGCAAGCGCGCCTGTACACTGCGCGCGATGTCCCAGCCACTTCCGTCGAGCGAACTCCACTGGCCGGCGCTGTGTGCCGGCCTCCCGCGTTTTTCCGGCCAGTACAAGGCGCGACCGGAGGACTTCCGCGTCACGGAACTGCCCGCCTACGAGCCCTCGGGCGAAGGCGAGCACGTGCTGTTCGAGGTCGAGAAGCGCGGCATCCCGTCGCACGAGGCGACCAGCCGCATCGCACGCGCGCTCGGCGCCAATCCGCGCGATTTCGGCCTCGCGGGGCTGAAGGATGCGCAGGGCGTGACGCGCCAGTGGATGAGCCTCGCCGCGGTCGAACCGGAGCGCCTGCTCGCGCTCGACATCAAGGGCCTGAAGGTGCTCTCCGCCGCACGCCACCGCAACAAGCTGCGCGTCGGCCACCTGCGCGGCAATCGGTTCGAGCTGCGGCTGCGCGGCTGCGGCGCTGCGCAGCTTCCGACCGCGCGCGCGATGCTCGACGTGCTCACGCGCCGCGGCGTTCCGAACTATTTCGGCGAGCAGCGCTTCGGCGCGCGCGGCGACACGTGGCGCATCGGCAAGGCGCTGCTGCGCGGTGACCACGCCGAGGCCGTCGCGTGGATCGCGGGGCGCGCGGGCCCGCACGACAAGGGCCGCATCCTCAAGGCGCGCCAGCTCTACGACGCGGGCGACTACATGGGCGCTTCCGAGGCCTGGCCCGGCGGCTTCCGGCCGTGCATCCGCCTGTGCCGCGCGATGGCGAAGAGCGGCGGCAACGCGAAGCGCGCGCTGCACGCGCTCGACCGCAACTTCCTGCGCTTCTACACGTCGGCCTACCAGTCGCGTCTGTTCAACGACGTCGTCGCGGTGCGGCTCGAGCACATCGACGAGGTCGAGCTCGGCGACCTCGCGTGGCTGCACCGCAACGGCGCCGTGTTCCTCGTCAAGGAGCTCGAGCTCGACCGCGAGCGTGCGCAGCGCCTCGAGATCTCGGCCAGCGGCCCGCTGTTCGGCTCGCGCATGAGCGTGCCGCAGGGACGGCCGGCGGAGATCGAGGCGGAAGTGCTCGCGCGCGAAGGTCAGGACGCCGAAGCGTTCGCGCGGCCTGGGCCGCTGCAGTGGCAGGGGAGCCGGCGCCCGCTGCGTTTCCCGCTCGGCGAATCGACGGTCGAGGCCGGTCTCGACGAGCACGGCGAGTTCCTCGAGCTCGGCTTCACGCTGCCGCCGGGCTGCTACGCGACGAGCGTGCTGCGCGAGCTGCTCGACGAGTCGCACGCGCACGACGAAGGCGAGTCCGAAGGCGAAGATTCCGGCGCGGACGAAGCGCCGGAGCTCGACGGCTAGCCGCGCGTCATTCCTCGGGCTCGGGGTGCGCCTCGCCGTGGCGCTTGCGCCACTCCCACAGCCCGAAACCGGCCTGCTGCGAGAGCGGCTGGCCCAGCGCGCGCGCGACGAGGCAGATCTGTCCGCGGTGGTGCGCCTCGTGCGCCATCGCGTAGGCCGCGAAGTTGACGACGTCGGGCTTGAAGTCCTTCAGCCGGCCACCTTCGGCGAGCGCCTGCCGCAGCATGGCGGCGATCGCGCGCGAGCTCTGGCCGAGCGCCTCGCGCGCCTGTTCCAGCGTCGCGCTCTCGCGTTCGAGTTTCGCGGGCGGAGTGGCCTCCGGTGCGTGGCTCGCGAGCCACAAGAGACGCACGTTGTGGATGTGGCAGACGATGCCGCGCACCGTGCGCCCCTTGCCGATGGGAGCGGGGCTCGACCACGCCTCGGGAGCCAATTCCTCGAGCAGGAACTGGTGGATGCGCTCGTGCGTTTCCCACGCTTCGACGAGCGCCTGCGCGAGATCGACGGGCGCCTTGCCGCGCCGCGCCTTCTTCGGCTCCGGCGCGACGGCCGCGACGGGCTCCGGCGCAGGTTCGACCTCGGGCTCGAGCTCGTCCTCGTCGGGCTCCTCTCGCGCGGCGGACTTCGAGGCCTTGGCCTTCGAGCTCACCTTCGCGGGCACCTTGCCCTTGCCCTGTTTCACCTTCGCGTCCTTCGACTTCGACACCGACTTCTTCGTCGCCAAGCTTGCCTCTCGAGCGGGGGACCTTTCGCACCGCGCAGCGTAGCGAGTGCGAAGCCTTGCGCACGTGTTCATGCCTACGAACTACTCCCACCGCCGGGTACGGAACTCGGCCCTTCGCTCGTTCCCAGCCTGAGCCTCTAACCTCCCCACCCTGACCCGCCAGACTTGCGGGACCCTTTCAAGGAACATCCATGGCCATCTCAATCAGCAGCCGGGCCGCTCGACGCGCGGCCCAAGGAAACAGGGGGTCCGCAGCGTTCAGCGGCCTCCTGTGGCTCCTAGCGTTGGCTCTGTTCGTCGCGCCCTTCCTGCGCTCGCGGGACAACATCGGCAGCTACGAAGGCGACTTCGGGCGCGACGTCGTCGCCGACAGCGAGACGGACAAGATCGACGTCCCGTTCGCGGTCGACACGGCGAACTACGAGAAGGACCACGGCCCTGGCCTCGCGAAGCACATCGCGGACGCGAGTGAGCAGTACTTCGGCCTCGAATCGAGCTGGCTGCGCGACTCTGGAGCCGTCGAGTTCCTGCGCATCCCGTCGGGTCAGCAGAACTTCCAGATCCACTGCATCGGCTGCCACGGCGAGATCGGCGACGGCGGCGGCCCCGCGGCCCGCTACCTCGCTCCGCGCCCGCGCAACTTCCGCCGCGGCCTGTTCAAGTTCACGTCGACGGACGCGGCCTCGCGCCCGCAGCGCCGCGACCTGTTCCAGACCATCACGCGCGGCCTCGCGGGCTCCTCGATGCCCGAGTTCCGCCTCGTCAACGAGGAGAAGCGCTGGGACCTCGTCGAGTACGTGCGCTGGCTCTCGATGAAGGGCGAGTTCGAGCAGGTGATGCTCGACGACGCCTACGAGAACGAGGAGCTGCCGGACGCCAAGGAGATCGCGGACATCGTGATCAAGCGCTGGCACCCTGCGCACCTGCGCTCGATCTTCCCGGGCGTCAACGAGACGCCGTTCGACGCCGCGAGCGTCGAGCGCGGCCGCGTCTACTTCAACGACACGGCCAAGGGCAGCTGCTTCTCCTGCCACGGCGCCGGCGGCAAGGGCGACGGCCCGACCGCGGGTGACTACGAGGACGACTGGGGCTACCCGATCCGTCCGCGCGACCTGACCGCCGGCACGTTCCGCGCTGGTTCGGAAGGCGTCGACCTGTACCGCACGATCGCGGCAGGCATCAAGGGAACCCCGATGGGCTCGTTCGAGGGCGCGCTCAAGCCGGTAGAGATCTGGGACCTCGTGCACTTCATCCAGTCGCTCTCGCGCAAGGAGCCCCTCAAGTGAGCGCTTCCACCACGCTCGCCGCCCACGGCGAGCCGCTCGTCAACTACCGCCTGATCAAGGCGCACATCTTCGCCGGTGCGGTGGCGCTCTCGATCAGCATGATCGCGGGCTTCCTGTACTCGCTGCAGTTCGTCGGCTACTTCCCGCTGGGCCACGACAACTGGATGCTCACGCCGGGGCACATGCGCCTCCTGCACACGAACATGGCCGCCTACGGCTGGCTCGTGAACGGGTTCACGGCGATGCTGTACTACGTCGTGCCGCGCCTGACGGGCCACAAGGTCCTGTCGGACAAGCTCGGCGGCCTGATCTTCGCCGCCTGGCAGCTGATCCTCGCGCTGTCGATCTTCGGCTACCTGACCGACAAGGCGCAGGCGATCGAGTGGGGCGAGACGCCGACCGGCTTCCGCCCGGGCACGTTCGAGATGAACTACGTGCCGGTCGACCTGCTGGTCGTCGTCGGCGCGGTGCTCGTGATCGTCCAGTTCATGGTCCCGATCTTCAAGGCACGCGACCAGAAGTTCTACGTGACGCTCTGGTACTTCACTGCCGGCCTCGTGTGGCTCGCGCTGACGTACCTGATGGGCAACATCATGCCGGAGTGGATGCTCCCCGGTGCCGCGGGCGCCGCGACCACGGGCCTCTTCATCCACGACCTCGTCGGCCTGTACGTGACGCCGATGGGCTGGGGCCTGATGTACTTCTTCGTGCCGCTGATCCTGCGTCGCCCGATCTGGAGCCACTCGCTCTCGGTCATCGGCTTCTGGGCGCTCGCCTTCTTCTATCCGCTCGGCGGCGTGCACCACTTCCTGATCTCCCCGATCCCCGACTACGTCGAGTTCGGCGCGATCACGACCACGATCGCCATCGAGGTGGTCGTCACGACGGTCGTGGTGAACTTCTTCATGACGCTGCGCGGCCGCTGGAGCGCGCTCCGCACCAGCATGGCCATCCGCTGGTTCTATGTCGGCGCGGTGTTCTACTTCATCACCTGCCTGCAGTGCGCCTTCCAGGTCACCTGGCTCTTCCAGCGCGTGATCCACTTCACCGACTGGGTCGTCGGCCACGCTCACCTGATCATGTTCGGTGTGTTCACGTTCTGGCTGTTCGGCGTGATCGAGTGGCTGTGGCCTCGCGTCTGCAAGCGCGAGTGGTACTCGCAGACGCTGCGCGGCTGGCACTTCTGGCTGTGGTCGGTGGGCGTGATGATCATGTTCTTCGACCTGATGATCGCCGGCCTCGTGCACGGCTTCATGCAGCGTGACCTGAACGACTGGTCGGACATCCTGCGCATGTCCGAGCCGTTCTGGTGGGTGCGCGCCTTCTCGGGCGTGATGATCCTCGTCGGCCTGTTCTGCGCCCTCTACAACATGTACATGACGGCCAAGGCCGGCGCGGCGTACCAGGAAGACAAGCACTACATCCCGGCGAACGCCGATTGATCCCACGGAGAACCCAGAACCATGGAACGTTTCTACACGCTGGTTTTCGTCGCGGGCGTCGGCTGTTTCGCCATCGCCTTCCTGCTCTCGATGATCTTCCCGTGGATGAGCCTCTACAGCTACCACGGGATGGACTACCACACGCTCGAGCAGCTCGCCGAGAAGCCGAGTGCGGAGTTCGTGCAGCTCTCCGAGAAGTTCCCCGCGAGCTTCAAGGAGCACTACGGCACGGTCAGCCCCGAGAGCTACGCCAAGGCGCTGCAGCGCGGCCGCGACGTTTACGTCGGTCAGGCCTGCTGGCACTGCCACAGCCAGTACGTGCGCGTCGTCTCGAACGAGCACGTGCGCTGGGGCGCGCCCTCGAGCGCGCAGGAGTACCAGAACGCGCTCAACCAGCCCCACCTGTGGGGCACGCGCCGCGTCGGTCCCGACCTTGCCCGCGAAGGCGGCAAGAAGACCAACGACTGGCACATCGCGCACTTCATCAACCCCAAGAGCGTCGTGCCGCACTCGGTCATGCCGCCGTACCCCTTCTACTTCGATGCGCAGGGCATTCCGAATGCCGACGGCATCGCGCTCGTGACCTACCTGCAGTGGCTGGGCACCGTGCAAGCGGGCATCCCGGTCGCGGAACGGGTGACGCCGTGAGCACGAACGTCACTCCGGGCCCGGCGGCCCAGAAGCAGCCGCTCTCGCGTCGTCGCTGGCGCACGATCCACGTGGTCTTCACGCTCGTGTGCCTCGCCGCCGGCTGCATGTTCTTCTTCAAGCTCCACGAGTTCCTCCGGACCATCAAGAAGGATGAGCTCGCGGGCTTCGCGTTCGACCCGATCCTGACCTACGGTTTCGTGGCGGTCGGGTTCTTCCTGCTGCTCGTGTGGGCGTTCCTCACCGGGCAGTTCAAGGATGTCGAGAAGACCAAGCACGAGATGCTCGACCGCGTGTACCGCCAGGAACGCGAGGAAGGGCTCAACTTCGGGGAGGATTTCCAGTGAGCGAGCAAGACACCGACAGCCGTCAGCACGACCCGGGTTTTGGCCACGGGGGCGTGCCTTGGTACCTGATGCTCTTCTACGTCGCGTTCCTCGTGTTTTTCACGTGGTACACGCTCGAGTACCAGCTGCCCGACTACCTGCAGAAGGGGCCGGTGAAGCCGGCCGCCGAGGCAGCCAAGTAGATCGTTCCAGCGCGCGTCCGGCGGAGTACGCTCTCGCCAGCGCACCATGACCGCGACGCGCCACGACGAAGCCAACGGGCCCGCGAGCTGCACCCACTGCGGGTTGCCGCTCGCGGGCCCGGTCCGTCGCGACGGCGACGGCGAGGCCTACTGCTGCAGCGGCTGCTACCTCGCGCACCGCCTCAGCCACCGCGGGCTCGAGGCGCGCACCGACCGCCTGCTCGCGCGCGTCGTGCTCTCGGGCTTCCTCGCCATGGGCGTGATGGTGTTCTCGCTGTCCTTGTACAGCGGGATGCTGCACGACCAAGGCAGCGAGGAGGGCGCGCAGGCGCTGGCCGGCGTGTTCCGCATGGGAGCGCTGTTCTTCTCGACCCCGGCGATGCTGCTGCTCGGCTTCCCGCTCGCCGACGCGGTCGTGCGGTTGCGGCGCTGGCTGTCGGCGGAGTCGCTGATCCTGCTCGGCTCGGTGTCGGCCTGGACGGTCAGCGTCTGGAACACGTTCCGTGGCGGCGGCGACGTCTACTTCGATACCGCGACGATGGTGCTCGTGCTGTACAGCCTCGGGCGCTGGCTCGACGTGCGCGCGCGGGAGAAGGCGACGCTCGTTCGCGGACACGTACGCGCTCACCGGCGAGTCGCAGCCGCGCAGCCTCGGGCCCGACGACACGGTGCACGCGGGCGTCGTGCTCACCGACGGTTCGCTCGTGATCGAGGTGCAGGCCGGCGTCGGCTCGCGCCTGCGCGACGAGATCGAGCGGCTGCTCGCCGAGGCGCTGACGCAGCGCTCGCGCTGGGTGCGCATCGCCGACCAGATCGCGGGCGCGCTGATGCCGTTCGTGTTCGTGCTCGCGGCCCTCGTGGTCTACCTGCGCTGGCGCGAGTCCGGGCCGGAGCAGGCGCTGCTGAATGGGCTCGCGGTGGTACTGATCTCGTGCCCGTGCGCGCTCGGCATCGCGACGCCGCTCGCGTTCTGGACGGCGATCGGCGCCGCGTGGCGCGGAGGCGTGCTGGTGCGCGGCGGCGAGGCGCTCGAGCGGCTGGCGCGCGTGCGCACGGTGCTGCTCGACAAGACGGGTACGCTCACCAGCGGCGAATTCGCGCTCGAACGCATCGAGAGCGACGGCGACGAGCGGACCGCACTCGAGCTCGCGGCGGCGCTCGAGCTCGGCAGCGAGCACCCGATCGCGCGCTCGATCCGCGCCGCGTGGACGGCGC
>JAPLOE010000013.1 GCA_026692705.1 Planctomycetota bacterium | reverse complement strand
TGCCGCAGTACATCGGCAACCTGAAGCACGGCGCGTGGCAGCAGTCGGGGTTGAAGGCGGCGTCGATGCCGCCGAACTTCGGCCTCGGCATGGTGCTGATGACGCCGCCCAACGCCTGGCGCTACGGCCACAATTACCACCACAAGCACGTCGGCAAGCTGTCGGAGTCGAGCACGGGCTCGTTCCCGATCCTCACGACGCAGATGTGGCGCGAGGCGACCAGCGGCCAGAAGCTCTTCTACCGCATCGCCCGCCACCCGCTGACGATCGTGTTCGCGTTCTTCTCGGTGTTCGCCTACAGCATCTGCCTGTCGAACTTCATCCGCTCGCCGCGCAAGTACTGGGACTCGCTCGCGGCGCTGCTGTGCCACGCCATCGGCGCGCCCCTGCTCGCCTGGTTCGGAGGTGCGGAGCTGTTCCTGTTCGTCTACGTGATCCCGCTGCTCGTCGCCTCGGCGCTCGGCGCCTACCTGTTCTACGCGCAGCACAACTTCGTCGGCATGCAGGTGCCCTCCGACGACGAGTGGGAATACCACGACGCCTCGGTCGCGACCTCGAGCTACCTCGAGACGGGCGCGCTGATGCGCTTCTTCACCGGCAACATCGGCTTCCACCACGTCCACCACCTCAACGCGCAGATCCCGTTCTATCGGCTGCCGCAGGTGATGGCCGAGATGCCCGAGCTGCAGAGCCCGGTCAAGACCACGCTGCGCCCCGGCGACGTGCTCGGCAACCTGCGGCTCAAGCTGTGGGACCCGTCGCAGGGCCGCATGGTCGGCTTCGGCGACGCCTGAGCCCGTCCCGCGTCAGTTCAGCGTTTCCATCGAGGCGCCGCCGGTGAATGCCGGTGGCGCCTTCGCGTAGGCTCGCGCTTCGTTCGGGCCCGACCGGCCCGCGAAGGAGACTTCACGCATGGGCCTGATCAACTGGATCTTCGACATCTACCAGCACTCGCGCATCGACGACGCCGCCAAGGACGCCGCCGCGGCCCGCGCGGAACTCGCGAGCCTGCGCGTCGACTCCAGCCGCGGCGACGGTGGTCGTGCCGACACGGCGCGGCTCGAGGCCGCGATCGGCGAACTCGCGCTCGCCACGCGCACCGTGCAGCGCATGCTCGTCGAGAAGGGCGTCTGCACGCGCGAGGAGTTCGCGCAGCGGCTGCGGCAGGTCGACGCCGAGGACGGCAACGTCGACGGGCGAGCTCCGTTGCACTGACGCTCGTCAGGCTTCAGGCGCGGTCCAGCGCGCGCGCAGCAGCTCCTCGCCCGGGGCGAAGTCGAGCTCCGCAGCGGAGTGGAAGGCTCGCTCCAGCGCGTCGGTGATGCGGCGCGCGAGGTGCACGCCGGTCGTTTCGACCACCAGGCCACCGCGGCGTGCGCGGATCGCGATCACCCGTTCCAGCGGATGCTGGAGGCGCTCGCGTTCCTCGACGTTGCGCACGAGCCCGAGCAGCTCGTCGCGCCGGGAACCGAGGTTGCCGTCGAGCCGCAGGACGCCGGCCGGGCAACGCTCACGGATGCGTGCGCAGGCGGGGCATTCGATCCCCCGCGCGCCGATGGGCCGCCGGCGCCAGCTCCACCGTCCGGCGAGGTACACCGCACCGCAGCCGGGGCAGCACCCCGGCCCGGCGAGCTTGGCGTCGCTCCTGTAGGGGTCGTGGCGTTCGGAACCGCCGCGACCACGCTGGAACCCTCTGGACTTGCTGCGAATGGCGCTGGTCATGGGAACCTCCTTGGCTCGAAGGTTCCTTGGACCATGGGGCGCCGATTGCATTCCCTCCGCAGCGCGCAGGCGAGCTGCGCGCTGTCCGTACGAAGGGAGTAGGCGCGGGCGCCGCTCTCAGGGCTTGAGCGAGAGCGCGCTCTTCTCCAGCGCTTGCGCCAGCGGGGTGAAGCTCGCTTCCGGGCCCCAGGCCTCGAAGGCGAACAGCTCGTCGCGCGTGCGGGTCAGGACGAGCATGTAGCAGTTGAGCTCGCCCGCCACTTCGCGCCGGCCAAACAGCAGCGAGCGGTCGCCGCCAAGGTTGCGCTCCTCCGCGACGGCCAGCGAGCGCGTCTGCACGAGGCTCGTGCGCGCGAGCTTCGACCAGAACTCGAGCGCGCCCTTGTCGAAGTTCTCGACGCGCTGGAGCTTGATGCGCACGCCGTCGGCGCTCATGGCCTCGACGAGCTCGTCGGTGCTGAAGTAGCGCACGCACTGCGGCGGCGGGACGAAGCGCAGGCCGTTGCTGAAGATGCCGGGCTTGCGCGGGCGCGCCTCGACGCTGCCGGCGACCAGGCCGTCGCCCAGGCGCGTGACCCACTGGAACGGCAGGTTGCCGCCGTCCTCGCGCGCCGACGGCTGCGGGCGGTTGAGGTCGACGCGGATCGTGCTCATCGCGACCTGCGAGCGCAGGAGGCGCAGCTTGCCTTCGATCGACTCGATCTCGAGCGTCACGCGGCCGAGCTCGGCCTCGATGCGCAGCGTGTCCTCCATCTTCGTGCTCTTCTCGAGGTGCGCGAGCAGGCGTTCGCGCATGCGCTTGGCGTTCTCGAGGCGGATGTCGAGCTCGAGCATCTGCTCGGTGACGTCCTGGGCGCGCACGTTGCGGTCGACGACCTCGCCGAGCAGCGCGATGCGCTCGAGCGCCATGTCGAACTTCGCCGCCGGCACGCGGATCGTGATCGAGCGCGCGTCACTCTCGCCCATCCAGCCGCCGCAATCTTCCGCGATCTCCTTCACCGAGGCCTGCGCGGCCGCGGTCGACACGACGACGATGCGCAGGCCGGCCGAATAGATCACCTGGCGCGCGACCTGCGGCGCTTCCTGATTGCCCGCATCGGGGCCCTTGCGCGTCGCGTCGTCCTGCGCGGGCAACTGCGCTGAATTCGGATCCTCCGCGATGAATCCGACGGCGGCTTCCGCGGGCGCGTCGGCGAGTTCCCTCGGCATGAAGGCCGCCGAGGTTGCGCAGGAGCCGAGGAGCAGGGAAATGGAAAGTACGGCAGAGGTCAACGAACGCATGCGAGATCCCCAGATGGTCGAAGAGAGGACCGGCCATCATCTGGAGCGCCACCGCTCCCTTCAAGCACCGCGCGCCGCGCCTTGCTTACAATCCGCCCTGCCATGCGCTCCCACTCGCTCCCCTTCGCCCTGTTGCCGCTCGTCCTCGTCGCCTGCAACTCCGCCGCCGTGCGCGCGCCGTCGCCCGACTCCGCCGCGCAGTTCGAGCGCTTGAAGTCGCTCGCCGGCGATTGGGTCACGATCGAGGGCGGCGAGGCTCCTCCGGGCTCGATCGTGCGCTACGAGGTGACGAGCGCCGGCTCCGCGCTGCTCGAGACGCTCTTCGTCGGCACGCCGAACGAGATGCGCACCGTGTACTACCTCGACCGCGGCCAGCTCGTGCTCGTCCACTACTGCGCCGCAGGCAACCAGCCGCGCATGCGCGCGCTGCCTTCGACCTCGCCCGATGAGCTGGCCTTCGACTTCGACGGCGGGTCGAACGTCGACCTCGAGCACGGCCTGCACATGCACGCGGCGAAGTTCCACTTCTCCGCCGGAGCGCAGCTCGAGACCGAGTGGACGCACTGGCAGGACGGCAAGGCCGGTGGAACGGTGCGGTTCCTGCTTGCGCGCTCCTGGAAGTGAATCCGCGAAGACGGAGTGCCTCTGCCTCGGCACTCCGTGTTCGCTCACTCGCTGAGATCGAAGCCGATCGAGAGCACCACCGGCACCAGGAACAGCGTGAACACCGTGGAGACCACCAGCCCGCCCACGATCACGGCGGCGAGACCCTGGTAGAGCTCGGCGCCCGACCCCTGCCCGAGCGCGAGCGGAATCATGCCGGCGACGGTGGTGATGACCGTCATGAGGATCGGCCGCAGGCGCGTCTTGCACGAGAGCGCGAGCGCCTCGCGGCGCTCCTTGCCCTCGCTGCGGAAGTTGTTGGCCTGGTGCACGATCAGGATCGCGTTGTTGACGACGATGCCAGCGAGGATCACGAAGCCGAGCATCGAGATGACGTCGAAGTTGGCCTGGCCTCCTGAGTAGAGGTGCGCGCCGGCGATGCCGAGAATCCCGCCGGAAAGCGCGAGCGGCACGCTGGTGAGGATCACGAATGGCGAGCTCCAGCTCCCGAACAGCGCGACCATCAGCAGGTAGATGATCAGCACCGACAGGCCGAAACCCTGCGTGAGCGCCGCGAGCGTCGTGCGCAGCTTGTCCGCCGAGCCGCCGGTGCGCAGCGTGTAGGCCGCGCCGAGCTCGAGCGCCATCGGCGGGAAAACGTCGCGCTCGACCTGCTCGACGACGCTCGACAGAGGCGCCGACTGCGCGATGTTGACCGTGAGCAGCACGTTGCGCTCGCGCTCGAGGCGACGCACCGACTGCGGGCCGGTGGTGTGTTCGATGCGCGCGACGGAGTCGAGCGAGACGACCTTGCCCGACGGCGTGACGAAGCGCAGCGCGGCGAGATCCTCGGGCGACGAGATGCGCTCCTGCGCGACCAGCACGTTGACGTCGACGTCGCGCCCGCCCTCGATCAGGGACGTGTAGCGACGACCGGCGACTGCGGTCTCGACGATCGCGCCCACATCGGACACCGAAAGTCCGAGGTCCTTCGCGCGCGCCTCGTCGATCTGCACGCGCAGCTCAGGACGGCCCGTGACGAGCGAGCTGCGCACGAACTGCACGCCGGGCAGCGCTCGCAGGCGTCCCTGCATCTCCTGGCTCGCGCGGTCGAGCGTGTCGAAGTCGGGGCCGGAGATCTCGATCTCGAACTGCTTGCCCGGGTCCTCGAACAGGCTCGAACGCACGGGCACAACGAACTGGAAGCCCGAGAGCGTCATCGCCGGGCCGTAGAGTCGCTGGTGGAACGCCGCGATCGCCTTGCCGTTGGCGTATTCCTGCTTGAGCACGACGCCGCCGCCGTTGAAGCGCGGCCCGACGACCGCGAACGAGTGGCTCGTCTCCGGCTGCGAGAGGATGAATTGCTCGAGCGGCTTGAAGTTGTCGCGCGCCGCCTCCGCGCGCGTGCCGGGAATCGGCGAGGCGAAGAAGAACACGAGGTTGCGGCTGCCGGTCGGCAGGTATTCCGTCGGCGGCACGATCGCGAGCGCGCCCGCGGAGACCGCGACGACGAGCAGCACGAAGCCCCACTTTCCGGCCTGCCCGCCCTTCGCCACGAGCATGTCGATCGTGCGCGCGTACCAGCGGCCGAGGAATCCCAGCGGCAGCTCGTCGCTCGTCATCTCCTCGCCCTTGGTCTCGCCCAGCCACAGGGCCGCCATGACCGGCACGACGGTGAGCGCGACCACGAGCGAGAGCGTCACCGCCGCCGAGATCGCGAGCGCGATGTCGCCGAACAGCTGGCTCGCCTCGTCGTTCTGCAGCAGGATCGGGATGAACACCGCGACAGTCGTCAGCGTCGACGCGAGCACGCCGCCCCACACCTCGCGACCTCCGTCGACCGCCGCGTCGACGAGCGACTTGCCCATCTGGCGGTGGCGGAAGATGTTCTCGAGCACCACGATCGCGTTGTCGACCACCATGCCGCTCGCGAAGGCGAGCCCGGCGAGCGAGATCACGTTCAGCGTGCGCCCGAAGGTCTTGAGCACGAGGAACACCGCGACCAGCGAGATCGGGATCGACAGCGCGACGATGATCACGCTGCGCACCGAGCGCAGGAACAGCGCCAGCACGACGATCGCGAGCAAGCTGCCGACCCACATGTTGCCGTAGACGAAGTCGAGCGCCTCGTAGATGTAGGCCGACTCGCGGTAGACCGGCTCGAGCGCGACGTCGATGCCGCGGTTGGCGAAGGTCTCGTTCAGGTCGGCCATCGTGGCCTCGACCTCGTCGATCAGCTGCACGACGTTCGAGCCGCTCTTGCGCGACAGGCCGATCGCGACGCCCGGCGTCCCGCTGATCGAGACGAAGCTCGAAGTCTCGCGGTACGTGTCGACGACGCGCGCCACGTCGCCGAGCAGCACGCTGCCCGACGGCGTTTCCTTGATGACGATCTCCTCGAGGCGCTGAGGCTCGGCCGCGAGGCCGACCGTGCGCACCACGAGCTGCCGCCCTTCGGTCTCGACCGTGCCGCCGCGCACGTTGAGGTTGCCGCGCGAGAGCGCCGCACCGAGCTCCGCCATGGTCACGCCGTACCCGACCAGCCGGTCGGGATCGATGCGGACCTGCACCTCGTTCTCCTCGCCGCCGACGACGAGCATGTCCGAAACGCCCGGCACGCGCTGCAGCCGCGACTCGATCTCGTCCTTGACGAGCCGCCGCACGCGGTTGGCGTCGTAGTGCGACTTGAGCGCGATCCACATCACCTGGCTCGAGTCGCTCGGGCTGACCTCGACCTGCGGCTCGTCCGCTTCCTCGGGCAGGCTCGGCACCTGGCTCAGCTTGTTGATGACGTCGATCACCGCGAGCTGCGTGTCCGTGCCGAGCTCGTACTCGAGCGTGATCTGGCTGCGGCCTTCGTTGGACTCGCTGGTCATCTCGACCAGGCCCTCTACGGCCTGCAGCACGTCCTCGAGCTCGCGCGTGACCTGCTGCTCGACCTCGACCGCCGCCGCGCCGCGGAAGTTCGTCGCGACCGTGATCAGCGGACGGTCGACGGTCGGCTTGAGCTGGATCGGGATCGTGCGGAAGGCGAGCACCGAGAACAGCACCGTCAGGATCACCCCGACGGCGATCATGTACGGGCTCTGGACGGACCAGCGGATCGGATTCACGGCTTCGACTCCGCGGCCGGGAGCGAGCGCGGCAGGAGTGGCGCACCGGGGAAGGCCATGTCGCTGCCGCTGACGACGATGCTGTCGCCGGCGGCGAGCTCGCCCGCGAGCGCCTCGACCGCGCTCTCACCCGATTGCGCCCCGAGCACGCGCACCGGCACGAATTCGGCCGTCAGGTTCGGGTTCCCGTCCTCACCCTTGCCCGCCTTCGCGCGCACGACGAGCGTGCCCGCGCCGACGACGCGCACGGCGTCGGAGGGCACGATGCGCACGCCACGCAGCGGTTCGAGCTCGAGCCTGACGCGCACGAACATGCCCGGCTTGAGCACACCCGCCTTGTCCTCGGCGGGTTCGAGCCGCGCGAGCCCGCGGAACACGCGGCTCTGCTCGTCAGCGACGGGAATGAAGGCGTCGAGCTGCGTCTCCAGCTCGAAATCGCGCAATTCCACGATCGAAACGCGCATGCGGGGCTTCGGGCCCACGCGCGCGGCGATGCCGGACGGAATCTCGATCGCGATCTCGCGCCGCGAACGGTCGACGATCTCGAGCACGGGCGAACCGGCGGCGAGCGAGTCGCCGACGCTCGCGATGCGGCGCACGATCGCGGCCGGGAACGGCGCGCGGATCTCGCACTTCTCGACCTCGCGCTGCGCGACGGCGAGCTCGGCCTTGCGCAGCTCGAGCTGCGCGCGCTGCACCGCGACGTCCTCCGCGCGCGAACCCGCACGCGCCTGCGCCAGCGTCTCCTCGGCCGACTTCACGCGCGCTTCCGCCGTCGCGCGCGCCGCCGCGAGCGCATCGAGCGAGCTCTGCGAGACCACGTTCGAGCGCACGAGCTCCGCCCCACGCTCCGCTTCCTTGCGCGCGAGCTCCGCCTCGGCCATGCGCACCGCGAGCTCGGCCTCGAGCCGCCGCTTGGTCTCGTCGCGTTCGCCCGACAGCACGAGCTCGAGCTGCCGCTGCGCGAGCTCGACCGTCGCCTTGGCACGCGCCAGCGCCGCCGCCGCGTCGCGCGCGTCGACCGTCGCGAGCAGCGCGCCCTGCTCGACGAGCTGCCCCTCCTCGACGTCGATCGTCGCCACGCGCGCGGCGACCTCGAAGCCGATGTTCGAGCGCGTCGTCGCCACGACCGAGCCCGTGAGCTCGGCGTGCGGCGCCAGATCCCCCGTGCGCACGCTGCCGAGCGTGACCGGCAGCACGAAGCCCGGCCGCTGCGCCGGCGGCGCCGCCGGCTTCTCGCGACCGAACAGGAGCCAGGCCACCACGGCGGAAACCGCCAGACCGAGCAGGAGGAGCAACGAGGAGATCGACTTGTTCATGAGAGACCCGGAATCGTCCCGACTGCGCCCGCGCGCTGTCAACGCCGCCGACCGCGCGTGCCCGGAACTTCGCAAACTCCTTGCACTGGGGCGCGGCCGTGGCCCCCGCAGGCTGGCAACGCCTGCCCGCGGGCACCATGCTGTTTTCATGAGCACAACCCGTCCGGCGCCCGCCCTGCGCCGCATCCGCGCGCTCGGCAGCGAGCTCGCCTTCGCCGAGTCGACGCTCTCCAACGGACTGCGCGTCATCGCGCTGCCCGACGCGAGCGCACCGGTCGCGTCCGTCTACATCGGCTACCACGTCGGCAGCGCGCGCGAGGAACGCGGCCGCACGGGCTTCGCGCACCTGTTCGAACACTTGCTGTTCCAAGGGTCGGCGAACGTCGCGAGCGACGGCCACTTCCGGCACGTGACGCAGGCCGGGGGCACGCTCAACGGCAACACCAGCTTCGATCGCACGCTGTACTTCGAGACGGTGCCGTCGAACCAGCTCGAGCTCGCGCTGTGGCTCGAGAGCGACCGCATGGGCTTCCTGCTCGACGCGATGACGGAGGCCAAGCTCGACAACCAGCGCGACGTCGTGCGCAACGAGAAACGCCAGAACTACGAGCAGCGGCCCTATGCGAAGTCCTACGAAGCGCTCGCGGCCGCGCTCTATCCGGAGGAGCATCCGTACGCGCACCTGCCGATCGGCTCGCACGAGGACCTGATCGCGGCGACGCTCGACGACGTGTCGAGCTTCTTTCGCCGCTGGTACGGCCCGAACAACGCGACGCTTGGGCTGGGCGGCGACGTCGAGCCCGAGCGCGCCTTCGAGCTCGCGCAGAAATGGTTCGGCGAGCTCCCGCGCGGCCCGGAGGTCACGCGGCCCGCGCCGTGGCCCGTGCGCCTCGAGCGCGAGCGCATCGTCGTGGTCGAGGACAAGGTCGTGCTGCCGCAGCTGACGCTCGCCTGGCCCGTGCCGCAGTCCGGACACGCCGACGGCCCGGCGCTCGAGATGCTCTCGCGCGTGCTGTCCGCGAGCCGCGCGTCGGTGCTCGACCGCGCGCTGACGATCGACGAGGTGCTCGCACGTTCGGTGAGCTGTGGCGTGCTCGAAGGCGACATCGCTGGACGGTTCGTGATCACGCTCACGGCTGCGCCCGGCGTCGAGCTCGAGCGACTGCGCGAGCGCACGTTCGAGCTGCTCGAAGGTGTCGCACGCGACGGCGTCGACGAGGCGCTGCTTCAACGCATGAAAAACCGTGCGGAAGCCGAGTTCGTGCGCTCGCTCGATTCCGTCGCGGGCCGCACGCAGGCTCTCGTGCTTTCGCGCGTGCTGCGCGGCGACGCGGGCGAGTTCGCGCGCGAGGCCGAGCAACTTGTCGCCGTCACGGCCGACGAAGTACGGCGCGCGCTCGTCACGCACCTCGTCGAGGCGCCCGCGGTGGTGCTCTCGGTCGTTCCCGAAGGCCAGCCGCAGCGCGCCGCGCGCGGGAGGAACGCGTGAGCCCCGTCGATCGCACGCGCGCGCCGGCCCGCTCGGGGCCGCTGTCGCCGCGCCTTCCGCGCCTCGAACGCACGACGCTCTCCAACGGCCTGCGTGTCGCGAGCTCGCACTGGAACGCCACCCCGGAAACGCTGATCGAGCTCGCGCTGCCCGGCGGTCGCGCCGCGGAAACGCCGGAAGAGCAAGGCCTCGCGTCCTTCGTCGCGCGCGCGCTCACTGAAGGCACGCGCCGGCACTCGACGCTCGAGCTGCTCGACGCGCTCGATTTCCTCGGCGCCGACCTGCGCGCGGGAACCGACGACACTTCGCTCGTGCTTTCGTTGCGCGTTCTCGACCGGCACCTCGAGCCTGCGCTCGAGATTCTCGCCGACGTGCTGCTCGAACCGCGTTTCGACGCGGAGTCGCTCGAGCGCGTCCGCAAGCTGCGCCTCGCCTCGATCGCCACCCGCGGCGATGAGGCCGCACGCGTCGCGCATCACGTCTGGGACCGGCTCATTCACGGCGCGAGCTCGTCCCTCGGCCGTTCCGCGCTCGGCACCGAAACGACCGTGCGCTCGTTCGACGAGGCGCGCCTGCGGCAATTCCACGCCAAGTCGCTCGATCCGCGCGCCGCGCAGCTCGCGATCGTCGGCCGTTGGACTCCTGACGAGCTCCGCACGCGCCTCGAGCCGCTCGCGCGCCGCTGGAGCGCTCCCAAGGGCCCGATTTTGCCGCAAAATCAGCCCGTTTCCGCTCCTGCTGCGCCCGGCCTGTACGTCGTCGACCGCCCCGACGCTCCGCAGACCGAGCTGCGCCTCGGCCACCTGTCGGTCGCCGTGAGCGATCCCGACGCGCTCGCCCTCTCCGCGCTCAACTATCCGCTCGGCGGCGTGTTCACCAGCCGCATCAACCTCGAGCTGCGCGAGAAGAAGGGCTACACCTACGGCGCCCGCTCCGACTTCGAGCTCGCGCCCTGGCCCGCGCCCTTCACCGTCGGCGCCGCCGTGCACGCGCAGCACACCGCCGACTCGATCACCACGGTTCGCGCGCTGCTCGAGCAGTACCTCGCCGGCCCCACGCAGGCCGAAGTCGACTTCACCCGCGACTCGCTCGAACAGGCCCTCGCACGCCAGTTCGAGACGCCCGCCTCACGCCTTGCCTTCGTGCGCCGCGTGCAACTCTTCGGCTGGCCCGACGACTACCCGCTGCTGCGCCTGCGCCAGCTCGTCGAGCTCGGCCCCACCGGCCTCGCCTCGCTCGCCCAGCGCCACTTGCGTCCGTCGTCGCTGATCGTGCTCGCCGTCGGCGACGCCCGCCAGCTCTCGTCCCTCGCCCCCTTCACCCCGCTCGACATCGACGGCGCCCCGCTCGCGACCAGCTGACTGCGACGCGAAGTTCACGCCTTTCGGGGATCGAGCGCAGCGAGGCGCGCGAGCAACGTGCGCTCGAGATGCGCCGTCTTGCGTGCGTCGAGCCCGATTTCGGGCAGGCGCGCGACCCAGGGCCCGAGCGCGTCGACGATGCGCGAGAGCGATCGCCGCACCGAAGCTGCAGACAGACCGTTGCGCTCCCCGAACGCGATGAAGTGCTTCCGGTCGAGATTCTCGTCGCGGCCTTCGAGGGTGAGCGCGAGCTTGGCGTCGCCGTAGGGCAGGGTGCTCAGCAGGTCGTAAGCCGGTGCGAACGTGAACTGGCCGGCGCGGCGCTGGACGCTGACGTTCTTGGCGTGCAGGTCGCCGTTGGCGATCAGGTAGGAGAAGACCTGAAGCTCGAGGAGGCGCTTCTGCGCGACGAGTGGCGCGGAAGTGACCTCGAGCGCATCGAAGAGGTCCTGCAGCTTCAGGCGGTACTTGTCGGCCGGGTACCGATTCAGCAGCTGGCAGGCATCCTCCTGGTGCACGCGCCTCACGCTGCCGTCGTTCGCCCTTTCGCGGTCGAATCGCTCGACCACCAGCCCGGCTTCACCGTCGGCATCGTGCACGAGCTCGACCTTCGCGCTCACGATGCCCGCCGCTCGCGCCGCATCCATGAAGAACGCTTCGTTCTCCACCAAACGCGGATACTCCGGCGGCGCGAGCTTGAGCAGACAGTGCGTCGCGCCTTGCTTGCGTCGCAGCGGCAACGAGATCATCGCCGCCGAGACCTTCGGCTGGATTCCGGCCGTCGAGCTGTGCGCCGCTACCCCCGCGGGGCTCAGGCTGCGTTCGAGCAGCTCGCGAAAGCGCAGCTTGGTCCAGTCGCGCTCCCCCGTGTCCTCGGCGCGCTCGACAGGTGACGCGCCGGGTTCGGTCACCGAGACGTCCCCCACCGTGTCGGCTCCAATCGCCGCGAGCAACGAGAAGAGGTCGTCCTCGGAGGTCTTCACCGCGCCTTGCAGCGCACGCAGTCGCAGCCCCTCGGGAAGCAGGCCCGCGAAGAACGGATGGAGGTTCACCCCCGGCGAGTCGTAAGGCTCCGACCGCACCGGCATGCGACAGGCGATGGCGCGGTCGGGATCCCCGGCGTGCCGGCCCGCCCAGCTGGCGTCGTACTCGAAACGCGCTCCGTGCGCCGTTCGGACGAGCCGTCCTGCGAGCTGCTCGCCGAGGTGCACGTCGAGCGCTTCCAGTTCGCGTTCGTTCACGACCGGGGCGCCCCCAGCCGCTCGTCCGCGCTCACCGACTCCCGCCCCACTCGGAGGTGGAGCTCCAGGCCCAGCACGTGCAGCACCGCCAGCACCTTGTCGAGCCTGACCGTCGGCTTGCCCTTCTCGAGCGCGTACAGGAACGCGGGCCCGACCCCGGCCAGATCGCACAGTTCGAGTTGATCCAACCCGAGTTCCTTGCGCCGGGCCCGGACCGTGCCCCCAAGTGCTTGCGCGCCGGCAACAGCCCGATCTTTTCCATTCGATCGCATAGTTTTCACACCCTATCGGTCGCGGCCGCCCGCACTCCAGGCATTTTCCATCCGATCTGATGGTTTTGTGTCACTTTCGCGGTGCAACGGCCAACGTCCTGCCATTTTCCATTCGTTCGAATGGATCCAAGCGCAGCACCGCGAGCGGTCATCCCGGGACCGGCGAACGGCGGCGGCTCCCGCACCCAGCCCCCGGCCCACGGCGCCCTTCCTGACGGGCCGGGGGGTGGTCCGGTATTCTGTTCGGCCTTCGAAACTGGCGGGGTGGCTCCTTGTGGGGCGCTCGCGGTGGTCGAAGAGCGCTACCCCATGCAGCCCAACTGGCACCACAGCCTGAGCCTCGCCTTCGTCGAGGGTCTGTACTCCGAGTACCTGAAGGACCCGACGGCCGTCTCGGCGGACTGGCGGGCCTACTTCGACGAGCAAGGGGGGCGCGAGTGGTCGGGGCCGCCGACGCTGGGGCCGAACTTCCCCAAGCGCAGCCTGTTCAACCCGCCCGGCATCTCGCGTCAGGAGCAGGCGGAGGCGAGCGCGGCGGACGTGCAGGACCGCGCCGACCAGCTCATCCGCAGCTACCGCGTACGCGGACATCTGGTCGCGGACATCGACCCGCTCGGACTGCCGCGGCCGCCCTACCCGGAGCTCGAGCCCGCCTTCTACGGCTTCGGGCCCCAGGACCTCGACCGCAAGGTCAGCGCGCGCACGTTCCACGGCACGGGCGTCGAGACGCTGCGCACGGTGCTCGACCGCATGCGCAGCACGTACTGCCGCTCGATCGGCGTGCAGTACATGCACATCGACGACCTCGCGCTCAAGCGCTGGCTCGAGGAGCGCATGGAGGGCACCGAGAACCGCCTGCAGCTCTCGCGCGAGCGGCAGGTGCGCATCTACGCCAAGCTCTTCGACGCGGTCCTATTCGAGGAGTTCGTGCAGAAGAAATTCCTCGGCGCCAAGAGCTTCTCGCTCGAGGGCTGCGAGAGCCTGATCCCGCTGCTCGACCTCGCGCTCGAGCGCTGCGGCGAGCAGCAGGTCGACGAGGTCGTGATCGGCATGGCCCACCGCGGCCGCCTGAACGTGCTCGCCAACGTCATGAGCAAGCCCGCGGCGGACATCTTCCGCGAGTTCGAGGACACCGATCCCGAGCTGCACATGGGCCGCGGCGACGTGAAGTACCACAAGGGTTTCTCGTCCGCGCACCGCACGCCGTCGGGGCACGTCGTGCACCTGTCGCTGTGCTTCAACCCCAGCCACCTCGAGTTCGTCAACCCCGTCGCCATGGGCCGCGTGCGCGCCAAGCAGGATCGTTTCGGCGACCGCAAGGGCGACCGCGGGCTCGCGCTGCTGATCCACGGCGACGCGGCCTTCGCGGGCGAGGGCATCGTGCAGGAGAGCTTGAACCTGTCGGAGCTCGCCGCCTACCGCACCGGCGGCACCGTGCACGTGGTCGTGAACAACCAGATCGGCTTCACGACCGGCACGTGCGACTCGCGCTCGACCACGTACTGCACGGACGTGGCGAAGATGCTGCAGATCCCGATCTTCCACGTGAACGGCGAGGATCCCGAGGCGGTGGCGCAGGTGGTCGCGCTGGCGCTCGACTTCCGCGCGAAGTTCAAGCGCGACGTCGTGATCGACATGTACGGCTACCGCCGCCGCGGCCACAACGAGGGCGACGAGCCGAGCTTCACCGACCCGCTGCTCTACCAGGCGATCGCGCGCCGCAAGCCGGTCGCGGAGGGCTACCTCGATCACCTGCTGTCGCTCGGCGGCATCACGCGCGAGGAGGCCGAAGGGATCGCGCGCGAGCGGCGCAGCAAGCTCGAGGAAGACCTGTCGCGCGCGCGCTCGAAGACGTTCGTCGCCACCAAGGACAGCCAAGGCATGTTCTGGAAGGGCTACGCGGGCGCGTCGGAAGCGAGCGTGCCGCGCGTCGACACCGGCGTCACGCCCGACACCGCCGAACGCCTGCTCGGCGCGCTCGCGCGCCTGCCGGACGGCTTCCGCCCGCACCCCAAGCTCGAGCGCACGCTCGAGCTGCGCCGCGAGATGGCGCGGGGCACGCGCTCGCTCGACTGGGCCGCCGGTGAGGCGCTCGCGCTGGCGAGCATCGCCGCGACCGGCCATCGCGTGCGCATGACCGGACAGGACGCC
The DNA here is from genome assembly GCA_026692705.1 of Planctomycetota bacterium. Classification (GTDB taxonomy): domain Bacteria; phylum Planctomycetota; class UBA1135; order UBA1135; genus F1-120-MAGs118. The sequence continues at coordinate 9,253 of JAPLOE010000013.1, read as the reverse complement.
GAGCGCGGCACGTTCAGCCATCGCCACGCGGTGCTGCACGACTACCACGACGGCAAGCGCCACGAGATCTTCTCCGACCTCGGCCCCGACACGGCTGCGGTGTACATCCGCAACTCCGCGCTGTCGGAGACGGCGGTGCTCGGCTTCGAGTACGGCTACAGCCTCGACTACCCCGAGGCGCTCGTGGTGTGGGAAGCGCAGTTCGGCGACTTCGCCAACGTCGCGCAGCCGATCATCGACCAGTTCATCGTCAGCGCCGAGGACAAGTGGAACCGCCTGTCGGGCCTCGTGATGCTGCTCCCCCACGGCTTCGAAGGCCAGGGGCCCGAGCACTCCAGCGCGCGCCTCGAGCGTTTCCTCACGCTCGCCGCCGACGAGAACATCCAGATCGTCAACCCGACGACGCCGGCGCAGATCTTCCACGTGCTGCGGCGGCAGGTGCTGCGCCCGTGGCGCAAGCCGCTGATCGTGATGACGCCCAAGAGCCTGCTGCGCCACGCGCGCTGCGTGTCGCCGCTCGAGGCGTTCACGAGCGGCCGCTTCCAGCGCGTGCTCGCCGACACGAAGGCGCTCGAGGCCTCGAAGGTGCGGCGCATCGTGCTGTGCAGCGGCAAGGTCGCCTACGACCTCGAGGACGAGCGCGAGAAGCGCGCCGCGAACGACATCGCGATCCTGCGGCTCGAGCAGCTCTACCCGATCACCGACAGCGACCTCGAGGCCGCGTTCGCCGCCTACCCGGCCGCGGCGGAAGTCGTCTGGCTGCAGGAAGAGCCCGAGAACAACGGCGCGTGGCGCACGCTCTACGCGCGCTACGGCACCAAGCTTTGCGGACGCCGCTTCCGCGGCCTCTCGCGCCGCGCGAGCGCTTCGCCCGCGACCGGCTCGCCCGCGAGCCACCGCCTCGAACAAGCGGCGCTGCTCGACAGCGCCTTCGCCCACGACTAGTTGACCCGAGCCCCTGGCCAGAGACCCACCATGCCCGTCGAACTCAAGGTGCCCTCCGTGGGCGAGTCGATCACCGAAGTCCAGCTCGGCGACTGGCTCAAGCAGCCCGGCGACAGCGTGCGCGCCGACGAAGGCCTCGTCGTGATCGAGACCGACAAGGTCACTGTCGAGCTGCCGGCGCCGGCGAACGGCGTGGTCGTCAAGCAGCTCAAAGGCCGCGGCGAGAAGGCGCTCGTCGGTGAGGTGATCGGCTACTTCGAGGCCGGTGCGGCGGCTGCGAGCGCCGATCCGGCGGCGATGCCGAACCCGAAGGCCGCGTCGCCCGTCGGCGGCGAGAAGATCGTGATGCCGGCGGCGGCGCGCGAGCTCGCGCAGAAGGGTTTTGTCGCGTCGGACGTCACCGCGACGGGCCCCGGCGGCCGCCTGCTCAAGGAAGACGTGCAGCGCCACGCGAGCAAGCCCGCCGCGGCGGCTCCCGCGGCCGCAGCTCCCGCGAGCACGCCCGCAGCGAAGCCCGCGCAGCGGCCGGCAGGCTTGCGCGAGGAACAGGCCGTGCCGATGACGCCGATGCGCAAGCGCATCGCCGAGCGGCTCGTGCAGGCGCAGCACACCGCCGCGATCCTCTCGACCTTCAACGAGATCGACATGGGCGAGGTGATGGCGCTGCGCAAGCAGTTCCAGGACCGCTTCGTCGAGCGCCACAAGACCAAGCTCGGCTTCATGTCGTTCTTCGTGAAGGCCGCGATCGAGGCGCTCAAGGAATTCCCGGCGGTCAACGCCGAGATCCGCGGCGACCAGATCATCTACCGCAACTACTACGACGTCGGCATCGCGGTCGGCGGCGGCAAGGGCCTCGTGGTCCCGATCCTGCGCAACGCCGAGCGCATGGGCTTCGCCGAGGTCGAGCTCGCGATCGCCGAACTGGGCAAGCGCGCGCAGGAAAACCGCCTGACGCTCGACGAGCTCACCGGCGGCACGTTCACGATCTCCAACGGCGGCATCTACGGCTCGCTGCTCTCGACGCCGATCCTCAATCCTCCGCAGTCGGGCATCCTCGGCCTGCACGCGATCCAGGAGCGTCCGGTCGCGCTCAACGGGCAGGTCGTGATCCGCCCGATGATGTACGTCGCGCTGAGCTACGACCACCGCCTGGTCGACGGGCGCGAGGCCGTGACGTTCCTGAAGCGCATCAAGGAACTGGTCGAGAACCCGACGCGGCTCCTGCTCGAGGTCTGAGACAATGACGAACGCACACGACCTCGTGGTGATCGGCGCGGGCCCCGGTGGTTACGTCGCGGCGATCCGCGCGGCGCAGCTCGGCCTCAACGTCGGCGTGATCGAGAAGGAGAGTCGCCTCGGTGGCACGTGCCTGCGCATCGGCTGCATCCCGAGCAAGGCGCTGCTGGAATCGAGCGAGCTCTTCCACGAGACCAAGCACTCGTTCGCGAGCCACGGCATCGTCGCGAAGGACGTCGCGCTCGACCTGAAGACGATGCTCGCGCGCAAGGACGGCGTCGTCGACCAGCTCACCAAGGGCATCGCGGGGCTGCTCAAGAAGTCTTTTACGCGGTCAACCGCGAGCGTTATCCGGTGCACGTCCAGATCGCCCTCAAAAAGGCCGACAAGGTCGAACGGTTGACAACCAAGGAAGCGGTCCCGCTGAAAGACGGCCTCCTGTCTTTCGAGCTCAAGCCTTACGAATTGAAAACGTTCCGAGCGGCGAACGACGCGGAGATCGCGAAGGACGCGCAGAAGGTGCTCGCCAAGCAGGGACTCACGTTCAAGCTGGGCGTGAAGGTCACCGGCGCGCGCGCGGCGAAGGACGGCGCCGTGGTCGAGATCGAAGGCCAAGAGCCGGTCCAGTGCGACCGCGTGCTCGTCGCCGTCGGCCGCAAGCCGCACACCGAGGGCCTCGGACTCGACAAGGTCGGCATCACGCTCGACGCGAAGGGCCGCATTCCCGTCGACGCGCACTTCCGCACGGCCGCGGCCGGAGTGTTCGCGATCGGCGACGTGATCCCGGGCCCGATGCTCGCGCACAAGGCCGAGGAAGAAGGTGTCGCCTGCGTCGAGCAGATCGTCACCGGCTACGGGCACGTCAACTACGACGCGATCCCCAACGTCGTGTACACGCACCCCGAGGTCGCGGGTGTCGGCAAGACCGAGGAAGAGCTCGTCGCCGCGGGCATTCCGTACAGAAAGGGCGCCTTCCCGTTCCTCGCCAACGGCCGCGCGAAGGCGCTCGGCCAGACCGACGGCAAGGTGAAGATCCTCGCGCACAAGGAGACGGATCGAATCCTCGGCGTGCACATCCTCGGTCCCCGCGCCGGCGACCTGATCGCGGAGGCCGTCACCGCGATGGAGTTCGGCGCTTCGGCCGAGGATCTCGCGCGCACGTGCCACGCGCACCCGACGCTCGCCGAGGTCGTGAAGGAAGCCGCGCTCGCCGTCGACGGCCGCGCGCTGCACATCTGATCGCCGCGCCTGAAACCACACGGCCCGCCGCGACGCATTCCGTCGCGGCGGGCCGTTCTCGTGGACGGCGGGCCTCGAGCCCGCCCGAGCTCACTTGCAGCGCGCGATCAGCGCCTTGTTGAGCGCGATGTACTCGTCCTTGATGCCACCCTGCGCCTTCTCGGCGAGTGCGAGCGACTGCTCCGCGGCGGCGATCGCGCCCTTCTTGTCGCCGGACTTCTCGAGGATCAGGCCCTTGCGGTACAGCATCCAGAACGCCTCCGGCTGCTCGGCGAGACCGGCGTCCATCCACGTGAGCGCCTGCTTCAGGTCGAGGTTGTGCTCGTAATAGAACATCGCCGCCTGGAAGTAGGGCTTCTTGCCTTCAGCCTTCATCGCCGCCTCGATCTGCGGCACGATCACGCCGACGACGTCGACGGCGAGCGGAATGCTCACGCGCGTCGTCTCCCAGCGGATGTCGAGCGTCGCCGAGTCGTCGCGCAGGCTGCCGAAGCCGATCTCGAGCGTCTCGATCGCCTCGACGAGCTTCGTGGACTTGACCTTGACGCGCACCGCGTCGTCCTTGGCGTCGTACGTGTACGCGCCCCACTGGCCGGTCACCTTGCTCAGGATCACCGTCCACTCGCCGGCTTCCGGAATCGTGAACAGCGCGTACTTGCCGGCCGGAACGTCGGCGCCGCCGAACTTGACCGCCGTGCTGAACGAGATCGCGGTCGAGGTGTTCGCGCCGGTGCGCCAGACCTGGCCGTAGGGCACGAGCTCACCGAAGACCTTGCGGCCCTTGACGCTGGGGCGCGCGTAGGTGACGGAGCAGTCGGTCAGGCCGACGCGCTGCTCGACCTTGGCGGACGGGCTGGCGGCGGGCATCTCGAGCTTGGGAGCGTTCTGCGCGGTGACGGTCGCCGAAGCGACGGCGGCGGCGGACGAGAGCGCGACGAGGAAAGCCGAACGGACGAACGTGGAAATCATGGAGCGACCTGCGAGACGGGGTAGGAGGAACCGGACGCGCACCATGCTCCCCATCCGCAGGGCCCAAAATCAACCTTGCTCCGCCGGAGCGGGCTTCGCCGCCGGCGCGCTAGCCGAATCCGGACACGGCGATCACGCCGAAGCACGCCGCGTTGATCAGGAACGTGATCGCGACGCCGATCCCCATGCCGAGCAGCGTCCGGCGCAACTTGAAGTACGCCGCCACGAGGCACGCCGGCACCATCCACAGGAACTGCAGCCCGCCGATGAACAGGTACGGCCCGAGCCCCGCTGCCGGGTCTCCACCGCGCAGGCTGGCGATCCCAGCCAGGAGCGCCGCGGCGAGACCGTGCAAGAACAACGTGGCAGCGATCCCGACTCCGACGGAATCCAGCTTCCCTTTCTGCGGTTCGTTCACGTGCCCGCCTGAAATGCTCCAGTGAATCCGAGCAGGATCACGCCGAAACAGGCGGCGTTGAGCAGGAACGTGATGCCGGCGGCGATCAGGATGCCGGTCAGCGTGCGGCTGCGCTTCATCGTGAACGCAAGCGCGGCCGCAGGCCCGAGGTAGGCGACCTGCGTCACGCCGATGAACAGGAACGGCACGAGCCCCGACCCCGCTTCGCCAAGGAACAGGCCCGCGAACAGGCAGCACATCGCCACGGCGACACCGTGCAGCCCCGCCGCCAGCAGGAACCCGAGCAGCACCGACCCGGAGCTTCGACCGTCCTCGACCATGAATTCCTCTGCCAACCTGTCAGCCGACGTCGTGAAAAGCGAGCCACAGCCCCGCCGCGTTCAAGAGGATGGTGATCGCGCCCGCGCAGAGCAAGCCGCCGAGCGTCCGCCACCTCCTCCTCCACACCGCCACGATCGCGGCGGGCGTCAGGCACAGCCACTGCATCACGCCGATCCACATCAAGGGCCTCAGTCCCTTGCCGGGTCCCTCGAACAGGAGGCTCCCAAAGGTCAGGCACACGGCCACGAATGCGAGATGCAGCACAAGCGCGAGTCCGATTCCGAGCAGCAGCGATCCGGAATCCCTCGCCGTGTCTGGTCGCGTCTCGCTCCTCATCTGCTCAACGCGTTGCCGGCCATGGCGACACCCAGGCACGCCGCGTTCAAGAGGAACGTCACCGTCGCGCCGATGAGCAAGCCGCGCGCGGTCAGCCGTCGCTTCCGGAAAATGGCGATCAAGTACGCAGGGAGCATGTACACGAGCTGCAGGACTCCGACGACCAGCAGCACCAGGATCGGGCGGAGAGATCGGGTTGGGGCACGTCCCGAGAGTGCGGAGGCTCCTCGTTCACCTTGCGCCTCCGGCGACGAGTGGCGCGAGGCGCGTGCGCTCGAGGTCGTCGCGGTAGAAGAGGTTGTAGGTGTCGAACGGGATGATGCGCAGGTCGTGCGGATGCACGATGTGCACGCAGCTCTTCTTGACCGAGCGCACGTCGAAGGAATGCGCGTCGAGGAACTGCAGGATCACGACGCGGAACAGGTTCTCGTAGCCGAGGCCGGCGGGCAGCTCGACCTTGGGCAGGCAGCACAGCAGGTCCTTGAGGCTCGCGGCGCCCGACTGCGGCGAGTGCGCCGTCGAAAAGGCCGCGAAAAGCTTGGCCTGCAGCGTGCCGTCGCGCTCGTAGGCGATCGTGTTGCGCCCGCCTTCGATCAGGACCTTCGGATCGATCATGCCGGTGAGCGGCACCGTCTTGCCGTCGAGCTTGAGCGCGTAGGCCATCGCGATCGCGTCGGGGTGGCAGGGCACGGGGAGCACGTCCTCGGGCCGGAACACGCTCGTCTGCTCGAGCAGGCGCCGGCGCACTTCGGTCAGCGTGAGACGATCGCGCGCGCCGTCGAGCCCCTCGACGCGCCCGGCGTGCTGCACGGGCTGGAACGTGATGCCGCGCACGTTGCGCCACGTGAGCGCGTGCTCGACGATCTTGCCGATCTCGCCGTCGTTGCGGCCGCGCGCGAGCGTGACCACGAGCGTCGTCGAGACGCCGAGCCGCTCGAGGCGCTCCAGCGCCTGGCGATGCACGTTGCGAGTGTCCGCGCCGCGCAACGCGAGCAGCGTGTCGCGCTCGAACGAGTCGAACTGCAGGTACACCTCGAAACCGGGCATGTAGCCCGCGAGCTGACGCGCGAAGTCCTCGTCCTGTGCGATGCGCAGTCCGTTGGTGTTCACCATCAAGTGCCGGATCGGCCGCCGCCGCGCGGCGTCGAGGATCGCGAAGAACTCCGGGTGCAGCGTGGGCTCGCAGCCCGAGATCTGCACGACGTCGGGCTCGCCTTCGCTCTCGACGAGCGCGTCGAGCATGCGCTCGACCTCCGCGAGCGAGCGCCAGTTCATGCGCTTGGGCCCACTCGCCGCGTAACACACCGGACACTCGAGGTTGCAGCCGTCGCCGATCTCGATCAGCGTCAGGCACGAGTGCTGCTCGTGGTCCGCACACAGGCCGCAGTCGTAGGGACAACCGTGCTTCACCGGCGTCTGGAAGCGCGTCGGCATTTCCGAAGGCTTGAGGAACACCTCGCGCGCACGGCGCCAGTAGTCGACGTCGTCGGCGATCAGCACGCGCTCCCCACCGTGCTCGGGACAGCGCTTGAGCATCCAGACGCAACCGTCCTGGAACACGATCTTCGCGTCGACGCGCCGGAAGCAGGTCGCGCAGATCGAGATCGCGACGTCGTAGTACTGGTAGGGTCGGACGCGGTCGGTCAACGGGAGACTCCGGGTACGAGCTCGAGAGCCTGGCGCGAACGCCAGCGCAGGCGCCACAGGATGCCTCCGAGCGCCGCCCATTGCGTCGCCGCGAGGCCAAAATCCGCCGGGACGCTGGAGTAGGGCTTCAGGAAGTCGACGGCCACACGGAAGGCGAGATAGCCGCAGAAAAAGGCGTCGAAACGCTCGCCCGCGGCCCACCTGAGCGCGCGACGCCGGCTCAGCACGAACGCGAGCAGCGCTAGGAACAGGACCTCGTAGAGCTGCGTCGGATGCCGCGCGACTCCGTCGCCGAAGTCGATTCCCCACGGGAGCGACGTCGTGGTGCCATACGTGTCGTCGGCGAGTCCGGACACGAAACAGCCGACGCGCCCGATCATCATCGATATGCACAACGGTACGACGAGCACGTCCCCCGTGCGCGCGTCGATACGCAGGCGCCGCTTGATGAACTCGACCGCGAGCGCACCGCCGATCAGTCCGCCGACGATCGACTTGCCCCCCATCCACGCGAGCGCGTCGTCGTGCGCGAGCAGCTCCGGCAGATGCTCGCCCCAGTGGACAAGCTTCGAACCCAGCGCCGCTCCGATGAGGGCCGCCGCCGACAACCGCCAGCGCTGGTCCGTGTCGACCGCGTCTCCCTGCGTTCGCCGCGCTCGCGCGACCAGCACGAACCCGACGACGTAGGCGCACAACTCGAACAGCGCGTGCGCCGACAGATCGACGGCGCCGATGCGGATCGTCCACGGAAAACTCACGCCTGCACGCTACGTTTGTCGCACTTCGTGCGCCAGTTGCGGGCCCGTCACGACTACCCGTCCGTCTCCGGAATCCTGGCGAGCATCACTGCGAAGCCCGGTGCCTCGCGCACGAGGACCAGTTTTGCGGAAGTCTTCAGCCGCTTGCGGTCGTCGAAGCCCGACTGGATCGCGAGGTCGAGCGTCGACAACGCGAGTTCGATCGCACGCGCCTCGCGCTCCCCGTCCTCGGCCTCGCGCGCCGTCCGCGCGATCGTCCCGAGGATCTCCACGCCTTCGTAGAGCACATCTGAACGCCGTGGCTCAAACGAAAGGCTCTCTTCCGCCGACTCGAGCGCCCGCACCACGTCCCCGCGCGCCGCGTGCACGCCCGCACGCTGGAACAGCGCGCTCGAGAGGTTGACCTTGACGCCGATGTGGCCACCCGAAGCCTCCAGCGCGCCCCGCAGCAGTTCCACCGCGCGCTTCGAGTCACGCTCGGCGCTCGCGAGGTCACCGAGCTCGACCGCACAACCCGCCGCGTTGGCGAGCGCCGCTCCGAGGAAGTACGGGTACTCGACGATCTCCGGGTGCTCGGTCATGAGCGACTCGAGCGCATCGATCGACACGCGCATCGCCGGTGCGGCCTCGGCAAAACGTCCCGCGTTCGCGTAGTGCACTGCGAGGTTGAGCGCGATCACCGCGAGGCTCTTGCGCTTCTCCGGATCGGCCGGGAAATCCGTGGCCAGCGTGCGCGCGGCCTCGACGCCCTGCTTGAGCACCCGCTCGGTCAGGTCCACATCAGCGCTCGTGAGCAGACGCACCCCGTAGTTGTTCGCCACCTCGACCAGCTGCGCGCGCAGGCGCACCGACGTCGGGTCGACGCGCACGCTCTTCTCGAGCAGCGTGAAAGCCTCCGCGTAGGCAAGGTCGGCTTCCGCCGGTTGCAGAAGGTGCCCGTGGACCTGCGCCGCCGCCGACAACGAACTGGCGAGCGCGTAACAGATCTCGGTGTTGGCGGGATCCGCGTCGTGCAGGGGCCGCGCCTCTTCGATCGCCTTCAGGTACTGCTCGAGGCTCGCCGGCCCGTCTCCACCGGCAAACAGGCCGTACGCCAGCGAATTGCGCAGCAGGACGAGGTCCGTGCCGGCGCGAGGGGCCGTGTGGAGTTCCTCGCCGAGGTCCTCGAGCAGCGTGATCGCCTCGCGCCACAGCGCCTCCGAGCTCGCGCGATCTCCGCGACCGGAGAAGTGGTTGCCGAGCTGGCCGAGCGTCTGCGCCAGCGCGTGCTTGGTGAGCAACGACGGGTCCTCGCGCTCGACCCCACGCAGCAGGTCGATCGCGTCGCTGTACTTGTCGCGCGCCTCGTCGAAGCGTCCGAGTTCGTCGAGCAGGTCGCCGATCG
>JAPLOE010000012.1 GCA_026692705.1 Planctomycetota bacterium | reverse complement strand
GACGATCTTGCCGCCGGTGGGGCGCTGGGGCTCGATCTCGATCACCGAGTCCGGCCACCAGCCCTTTTCGTCGACGAAACGCGGGTCGCGACCCTGCTCGACCGCCTCGGCGGCGCTCAGGTGCTCCCAGACGATCGCGAGCACGTGCCCGTTGGGCAGGATCTCGAGGTCGTGGTGGAGCGAGCGCTTCTCGTCGCTCAGCACGAACTCCCACACCTGCTTGCCGTCCCAGTCGTACTCGGTGATGCGCCCGCCGAGGCCGCCGCCGAAGAACGTAGGGTTGTCGTCGATGCGGCTGGAGAGCATCACGTTGCCGTTGTCGCGCAGGTAGACGGCCATCGGCGGCAGGCCGTGCTTCCACTCGTGGACGACCTTGCCGTCACGGTCGAGCAGGAAGATCGACGGCGACTTGAGGGGCGTGAAGAGCACGTAGCCGTCGCTGGCCGCGGGCTTGTGGAGCGTCAACCCGGTCGGCCGCGGCGGCGGCGGGGTTTCCTTGGAATCCGTGCCCTGGGGGAGGAGCGCGGCGATGGCGAGCAGCAGGGGCAGGTGGGGGATCATGCCCAGATGCTAGGAACTGGACGCCCAGCGGCCAGCCCGGAACACCCTTCCCTTTGGGGAGCCTCCCCCGGCGGTTAGAGTCTGGGGTGCGCAAGGGGACGCGCCATCGCCTCGGTGCTCTTGGGGGACTCCCGTGGAGTCGCCTCGGGCGTCGGGCCGATACACCCTGTCCCCCCGGGGCTCCCCCCCGGACAGCCCAGGGCACCCTCACCACCTCATGTGCGGCATCTTTGGAGTCGTCTACGGCCGTGACCCGGCCTTCGACGCGCCCTTCGCGGGCAGCGTCGTCGAGACCCTGTTCCGTTGCTCGGAGGCGCGCGGCCGCGAGGCGGCGGGCCTGGCGGTGCACGATGGCCGCACGATCAACGTGCTCAAGCAGGCGGGGTCGGTCGACCAGTTCCTCGCCAACCCGAAGTACGCCGAGGTGATGGACGCGGCGCTGACGAGCTGGAGCCGGGCGCACCACGACGGCCAGCCGGCGACGCTCGCGATCACGGGCCACTCGCGCCTCGTCACCAACGGAGCGCAGACCGAGGGCGACAACAACCAGCCGGTGATCGCGCGTGGATCGGTGATGATCCACAACGGCATCATCGTGAACGACGCGCGCCTGTGGGAGGCGCACCCCGACCTGCAGCGCTCGACCGAGGTCGACACCGAGGTGCTCGTCAAGGTGCTGCGCAAGCACTTCGACGCCTCGAAGGACGTGGTGTGGGCGACGCGCCAGACCTTCGCGGAAATCGAGGGCGCGGCGAGCGTCGCGTGTTTCCTCGACGACGTGTCGAGCCTGCTGCTCGCGACCAACACGGGCTCGCTGTTCTACGTGACGAACGAGCGCAAGACGCTGTGCGCCTTCGCGTCGGAGCGCTTCATCCTGCAGCGCATGCTCGACACGGCCGGCATCTCCGATCGCCTCGGCAAGTGCGAGATCCACCAGCTGCACGCGGGCTCCGGGTTGCTCGTCGGCCTGCAGGACCTCGGCCTCGAGTCCTTCAACAGCCTGGGGAGCGTGCCCGCGCCCACCGCGGCTCCGGCGGCGAAGTTCTCCGCCGTCGACTCGCGCTGCGCGATCATCGACCACACCAAGACCGGCAAGAACCTGCGGCGCTGCAAGAAGTGCATCCTGCCGGAGACCTACCCGTTCATGGAGTTCGACTCCGACGGGATCTGCAGCTACTGCCGCAAGTGGAAGACGATCGCGGTCAAGGGCGAAGAGGCGCTGCTGCGCAAGGTCGAGCCCTACCGCTCCAAGGACGGCAGCCCCGACGTCATCCTCGCCTTCTCGGGCGGCCGCGACAGCGCCTACGGCCTGCACTACGTGAAGAAGAACCTCGGGATGAACCCGGTGGCCTTCACGTACGACTGGGGCCTCGTCACCGACCTCGCGCGCCGCAACCAGGCGCGCCTGTGCGGCAAGCTCGGCGTCGAGCACATCCTGCGCTCCGCCGACATCCCGACCAAGCGCCGCTACGTGCGCAAGAACGTCGAGGCCTGGCTCAAGAAGCCGGAGCTCGGCATGGTCACGCTCTTCACCGCGGGCGACAAGCAGTTCTACAAGTACGCGCGCGAGCTGCGGCAGGAGACGGGCATCAAGCTCGTGATCTTCTGCACCGGCAACATGATCGAGGACACGCCCTACAAGACGGGCCTGTGCGGCATCCGCGAGAAGGACCACGGGATGACGCTCACCGGCCTGCACCAGGCGGACGAGTTCCGCCTGCTGTGGTACTACTTCAAGAACTACCTGAAGAACCCCGGCTACTGGAACGAGTCCCTCAAGGACACGCTCGACGCCTACTACCAGACCTTCGTCGTCAAGGACGACTTCCTGTACCTCTTCCACTACCTCAAGTGGGACGAGCGCACGATCGTCGACACGATCCGCAACGAATACGACTGGGAAGTCGCGACCGACACCACGACCACGTGGCGCATCGGCGACGGCACCGCGCCGTTCTACAACTACATCTACATGACGATGGCCGGCTTCTCGGAAGACGAGGTCATGCTCTCGAACATGATCCGCGAGGGCGTGCTCACGCGCGACGAAGCGATGAAGAAGGCGGCGGAGTTCAACCACCCGCGCTGGCCGAGCTTGCGTGAGTACGCGCAGATCGTCGGCTTCAACCTCGAAGAGGCGATCCAGAAGATCAACGCCGCTCCGAAGCTCTACTGACGCAGAGGGAAGAGAAGAAGGAACCGGGGGGGGGAGAAGAAGGAGGAGAGAGGGAGCGGAAGGAGGGAGAGGAAGAAGTGGAAGGAACCGGAGGAGAAGGGGAGTTGGCGGCGGCGGTGGGGCCGCGGTTCGCGTTCTTGGCGGAGTATGGGCTGGAGCGCGGGGACGTGGATCCAGAGTGGGAGCGGCACGTCGAGCTCGTGCGGTATGTGGCTCCGGATCTGGAAGTGGTGGTCTACCGCGAACGGATGTCCGGCGAGGTGGGGCTCAACTTTCGGGTCACTGAGGGGCACTTCAGTTGCAGCGACATCCTGAGGCTCAGCGATCGCGAAGCCGCGGAATGCAGGCGAGATCGCGTAGCGAGGAATCGAGAAGCCTTGGCCGAGGCGCTCGATGAACTGAGGGAGTTCCTGTTGATTCACGCGCTGCCGGTGCTTCGGCGCGATGCGCAGTTCTTCGCGCAGGTGTTGCGCGAGCGCTCGGCGAGTGCGCGGGAACGCCACCTCGTTTGGGAAGCAGACAGGCTCCGCCCAATGGCTGAAACCGCCTTCCACGAGCGCCGCTTTGCCGAAGCGGTCGCGCTCTTCGAACAATTCCCCGACCGTCTCACGGTCCTCGACCGGGCCAAGCTCGCCCTCGCCCGCCGCCGCCTCTCCTCCTGACGCGCCCTGTTCCGCCCCTCCGTCTTCGTCTCTTCTTGCTTCCTCTCCTCCTCCTTCCGCTCCCTCTCTTCCTCCTTCTTCTCCCCCCTGGTTCCTTCTTCTTCTCAGTCGCGCGATTCGAGCGGGCCGCAGAGCGGCTGGCGCGGCACGTTCTGGATGTCGAAGGCGAAGCACTGCGAGAGGAACTGCACGCCGAGGATGATCGGCATCGCGGCGAGCATGACCTGACCGGCGGTGGCGTCGACGTGCGTCTCCTGCACCTCGAGCCAGACGATCGAGCCGTAGATCACGCCCCACAGGAGCGAAGGCAGGCCGAGCAGGAAGTAGAGCGAGAGAGCGGTGAAGTCGTAGACGAAGTGGCGCCAGAAGATGCGGCGCACGAAGCCCCACAGGAGCTTCGGCGGAAAGCCGAACAGCGTGCGCGGGATCGAGAGCGAGGACTGCTCGTCGCCGTAGCGCGCGGGGATCGCGACGTCACGCACGACGGCGCGCATGATGCCGAGCTGGATCAGGAAGCCAGACTCGAAGAAGTAGCGCTTGTGGAGCTTCTGGAGGTCGAGGCGGCGCAGCAGGTCGCCGCGCACGGCGACGTAGCCGTTGGCCGGGTCGAACAGGTTCCAGTAGCCCGAGGCGAGCTTGACGAGGAACGTCAGGCCGGCGTTGCCGAAGATGCGCACGGCGGGCATCGACTTGAGCGCGGAGACGTGCTCGTAACGGTTGCCCTTGGTGACGTCGGCGATGCCGAGCACCAGCGGCTGGATCAGGTGCGGCAGCTCGGCCGGATCCATCTGGTCGTCGCCGTCCATCTTGACCACGATCTCGAGCTGCAGCTCGACCGCCTTGGCGAAGCCGGTCTGCATCGCTCCGCCGACGCCCTGGTTGACCTCGTGCTTGAGCAGCACGACGCGCGGGTCCTTGAGCGCCGCGACGCGCTCGTAGGTGTCGTCGGGGCTGGCGTCGACCACGACGATGATCTTGCTCACGAAGGCCGGGAGGCCGCGCACGACCTGCTCGATGTGGCGCGCGACCCGGTAGGCCGGGATCACGACGCCGATCGAGTGGCGGGATAGGAGGGCGGCGTCCATGGCGGAAAGCGGAAGTACTTTGACGGCCGGGGAGGGCTTGTCAACGGAGCGCCTTATCGGCGCGGGCGGCCGTAGACCTCGATTACGGGCCCGGTGCCCTTGGCGCCGAGCACGCGCCACAGGAAAGGCGGGGGCGGGACGCTGGTTTCTTCCTGGACGCCGAGTGGGTGCTCGCTGCCCGTGCCCGGCCCGTCCGGGGAGAACCGCGCAAGAAGTTCCAGGTCGCGCTGGAGCGCCTGCCGCACGGCCGTGCCCGCCGGGTCGGCGCGGTTGTCGGCGAAGACCTCGACCACGCACAGCTCGCCCATCTGCTCGGCGACGTAGGTGGCCGGCTCGTTGCGCATCTGGATCAGCTTCGCGGGCCACCAGCGCAGCTTCCAACGCTCCGCCGGCTGCCACTGGGGGTGCTGGGCCTGATAGCGCGTCCACGGCCACTGGAAGCGTGCCTCGAGGTCGACTTTCGGCCCCGGCCACGGCCCGATCGCGTCGAGGTCGCGCGCGAGCGGCAGGTCGAGCCCCGGCCACAGCCGCACGTCCATGTCTGTAGGGCAGCACGAACGACAGCACCACCACGAGGTCGCGCCGGCGCGAGAAGTCGTCCTCCCGCGGCGCGCCGGCGAGCGGCTTCTTGCGCAGCAGCCACATCAGCGTGGCGGCGAGCAGCAGCACGAGCAGCGTCGGGTCATAGCTCCACAGCGCCCACACCGTCGGCTTGACGCCGCCGCCGAGGAAGCGCTTGAGGAAGATCTCGTGGCCACCGAGGTAGATCGTCCACGTCGCGCTGTCGAAGCCGAGGTTCTTCGCCGTGCTCGCAGCCTCCTCGGCCGGCGCGAGGAACAAGAACGGATAGAACACCGGCAGCGCGAGCACGATCAGCACGAGCGGCACCACGAGCCGCACGTCGAACCACTTCTTCGTCGCCGTTCGCCGCCCCAGATGCCCGGCGAGCAACGCCGGCAACGTGAACACGCCCGTCTGCAGGCACCCGAGGCTCGCCGCGCAGGCCGCGCCCGCGAGCGAGTAGTTGAGCACGTTACCTTTGCGTCGCAGGCGGACCGCGGCGACGACGGCGACGAGGAACAGCGTGCCCGACACCGCGTGGGGGCGCGATTGCTGCGAGAAATTGTGGTGCAGCAGGCTCGTCGCGACCAGCGCGGCGGCGAGCAGGGCCCAGCGACGGCCGACGAAGCTCTGCGCGAGCAGGTAGGTCAGCGGGATCGCGAGCACCGCGAGCAACGCCACGAGCAGGCGCGTCTGGATGTGCGGCGCGGCGGCGGCTTGCAGTTGCTGCGGCAGCGGGGCGTCGCTCGCGGCCGGCACCGGCGGCGGCAGGCTCTTCGCGAGGTGCGCGACGAGCAGCGGGTACCAGCGGAACTCCTTGTCCGTGCGCCACGCGTCACCGCCTTGGCGGAGCAGCTCCACTTGCCGCGGGATCTTGCAGTCGAGCTCGAGCGACGTCGGCAGGCCGTGCGAGACGCCGCGCACGCGCAGCGACAGCGCCGCCAGCGTCAGCAGCGCGATCAGGATCCAGCCGAGCTTGGACTTGGTGAGCGCCACGCTAGAGCCTCAGTCCCACGAGCCGTTCGACCATGTCCCGCAGCACGATCGTCGCGGAAACGAGGCACAACGCCGTGCCCGCCGCGGCGCCGATCAGGCCCAGCGACGGGATCATGCACGCGTTGCCGAAGACGTTGACCAGCACGACGCTCGCCATCATCAGAGTGTGCCATCCCGGGCGGTTCGCCATCAGCAGCGCCTGCGCGAAGGGCATGTACCCCGACGCGAACAGCATGCCGGCGAGGATCGTGCCGAAGGGCAGCCAGCCGTCGGCGAACTCGGGGCGCTCGAGGATCGCGAGCAGGACCGGATAACCGCCGAAGGCCACCAGCGCGACGCCCGTGAACACCGCGTAGGTCACGCGCCGGCCCTTGTGGACGAGCGGCTCGAGCTCGCGCAGGCGTCCGGACGCGATGTGCTCGGCGAGGATCGGGTTGTAGTTGTTCTGCAGGACCACGAGCACCTGGTACACGCCCTCCGCGACGAAGGCCGCGAAGCTGTACACGCCGACCCGCGAACGTGAACAGGAACGCGATGCGGTCCGAGCTCATCCCGCTCGCGAACACGATTCCCAGGCCGCCGAGCATCGCGACGTAGCGCAGCATGCTGTACAGCGCGAAGGCGCGCATGCGCTGCTGGCCGTTGACGACCGCGAGCCCGACCTTGTTGAGCGCGAAGAAGAACAGGCCCGGTGCGGCCGCCTCGACGCCGCTCGCGATGCCCGGGCTCTCGTGCACACGCGCGAGCGCCGGCCCCGCGAGCCAGAACAGCGTCGCAGCGAGCGCCGCCAGCAGGAACGTCGGGATCACCGCGCCGAGCACCACCGTCGCGACCCGCGCGCGATCCGTGGGCGCCTCGGCCACCGCTCGCAGCACGGAACGATCGACGCCGCCGACCGCGAACTGGCTGAAGAAGATGTAGGCCGCCCAGACCTGGTTGTAGACGCCAAACGGCGCCGCGCCGTACTCGTGGCCGATGCCGAGGTTGATCGCGAAGCCGCAGACCGCGAGCATCGCGACGGCGCCGAGGTTCCACAGGGCGTCCCGCTGGAACTTGCCGCTCAGGGCGGCCCGGAGGCGTTCCATGACGCTCATCGGGCGGGCGTGCGCTGGGGGCAGGGCGTGCGGCCGGTCACGGGGAAACGGTACAACAGCGCAGGCGAGGACCCCAAGCACTTGGAGCACGACGAACGGGCGAAGCGCGACTCGAAGGCGCTGCGGCAGCTCGCGGGAGCGCTGGCACTGGCTTGCGTGGCGATCCCCGGGGCTCTTCCGGTGGCCAAGGGACCCGAGGGAAACGTGAGCGATCCGCTCGTGCTGCTCGTGTGGCTCGCGCTCGTCGCTCCGGCGACCGGAGCCGCGGCCGCGCGCTTCGGCCTCGCCCTGTGGCCGAACGGGCTCGCCGTCGGCGGGACCTGGGTCGCGCTGCTCGTCGCGATTGCAGGCACTTCCGAGCGAGTCGTCCCGGCGCCGTTCTGGGGTGCGCTGGTCGTGTTCGGGCTCGTGGTCGGCGGCTACGCGCTCGGCCGTGCGTTCGAGCGCAAACTCGCCGCAATCGCGCTGCTGCTCGTCACGCTCGCGCTCGTCGCCTTGCCCGGAATTCCTGGCCGTTTTGGCCTTCCGTGGAGTCCCACGACCGCGGCCACGCTGCTCGACCTCTCGCCCGCGACGCTCGCCGTCGAGGCTTCCGGCATCGACTGGATGCGCACGGCCGGCGTGTATGGCCCCGTCGGCGCCGACCGGCTCTCCCGTTCTCCGTGGACGCCGGAACTTGCGGGACCCGCGACGGTTTTGGTTGCATGTGCGCTCTGGGGCGCGGCCGAGCTGGTGCGACGCCGCAAGAAAGAGCTGAACTACTGACATGGGCCAGTCGATGCGCAAGTATTTCTGCACATTTCCCCAGCACCTGATCCGCGAGCCGATCGTCAGCCACACGCTGGGCGCCAAGTTCGGCGTCATCCCGAACATCCGCGCGGCGAGCATCACCGACACGCTGGCCTTGGTCGCGGTCGAGATCGAGGGCGAGGACGCGGCCATCGACCGTTCGGTGGCCTACCTGCGCGAGCGCGGCGTCAAGGTCGAGGAGATGAACGACGAGCCGGCGCGGCCGTGAGCCGCGTGCGGACGAGCGCGGGCCTCGCGGCGTTCGTGCTCGTGCTGTCGGGCTGTTCGAGCGTTCGCGAGGGCGCGGACCGGGCGCCGCTCGAGGCGGGCATGGTCGTGTGCGAGCAGCCGCTCGCGGCCGAGGTCGGT
>JAPLOE010000011.1 GCA_026692705.1 Planctomycetota bacterium | reverse complement strand
AGCAGCTTCGCGAGCCGCGGGCTCGCCGCATTCGGACCCTCGACGCGGTCGGCGCGCAGCGTGTCGACCGTGATCACGAGCACGTTCGGGCGCTTGGGCGGCGCTTCGCCTCCGCAGGAAGCGAGCGCGAGGAGGACGAGAAGTCCGAGGCGCATGGCCGAGAGCCTACCCGCGCGCCCGCCGCGGTTCCTTCAGCGCCGGCGCAGGAAAGCCGGGTCGAGGAAACGTGGGGCGAGCTCCTTCATGCGGCCGCGCTCGAGCGCGTCGGGCACCCCAGCCTCGAGCCGCACGCCGAATTCCGCCTCGAAGGCCGCCCGCAGCGCCGGCGCGAAGGCCTCGGGCGAAAGCCGCGGCGCCACACGCTCCGCCGTCGCGATGTCGCCTTCCAGCGCCGTCGTGCCGAGCTTGATCGAGCCGTGGTGCAACACACGCTCGCGTGTGCGGCGCTGCGCCGAGCCGACGCCCTTGCGCTCGTCCCACACCAGATCGAGCGGCGACGACTTGTGGAAGCACATGCCGGTGCCCTCGCGGTCGCTCGCGAGCTTGCTCTCGCCGCGCAGCTTCGCCTCGATGCCCAACGTGAGCAGCGCGCGCGCGACCCCGGCGTGCACACGCGCGTAGGAGTCGGGCAGCGAGTCGCGGTAGAGCGGGTGCGCGAGCGGCGCCGCGATCGAGAAGGTCAGCTCGCGGTCGTGGTGGATCGCGCCGCCGCCGGTGAAGCGGCGCACCACGCTGCGGGCGTCCAAGGCCGCCGGCACCTCGGCGAATTTCTGGAAGTAGCCCAGCGACAGCGTCGCCGGCTTCCACGAATAGAAGCGCACGGTGACCGGGGCGTCGCTCGACTCCAGCAGCGCCTCGTCGAGTCCGAGGTTGAAGCTGGGCTGCGCGCCCCAGGTCGTGATCAGGCGCCAGGTCTCCATCGCGCGAGGGCGCCCGGCGCCCGCGGAGAACCTAGTGCGCGAGCGTCGCGAGGTACTTCTCGTACTCCGCGGCGTCCATCAGGCCGTCGAGGCTCTTGCGCTCGGGCTTGAGGCGCAGGATCCAGCCCTGGCCCCAAGGATCGCGCGAGACGATCTCGAGGTGGTCCTCGATGCCGGAGTTGATCTCGAGCACTTCGCCCGCGATCGGCGCGTAGAGGTCGCTCACGGCCTTGACCGACTCGATCTCGCCGAAGGACTCGCCCGCGGCGAGGAGGCGGCCGGATTCCGGCAGGTCGCAGTGCACGAGGTCGGACTCGTTGCCGTTGGAGAGGGCCTGCACGGCGAAGTCGGTGATGCCGACGAGCGCGGTCTCGCCGTCGAGCTTGACCCATTCGTGCGACTTGGAGTACTTGCGGTCGGTGGGGCGCATGGGCGGTGGAGAGGGGTGGGACTGGTGGGATTTCGCTGGAAACTGCGGGAAAACGACGCGTGCGCCTACTTGCGCGTGCGCGAGAAGAAGGGGAGCTCGCGCACGGTCGCGGGCTGGCGCTTGCCGCGGAAGTCGACGTCGATCGACGTGCCGGGCGCGGCGAGTTCGAGCGGCACGTAGGCGCTCGCGATGTTGGTCGACAGCGTCGGCGAGGGCGCGCCGGAGCAGACGTAGCCGATGTCGCGCTCGCCCTTGAAGAGCCGCGCGCCCTGGCGCGGGATGCGCGGGCCGTCGCTCGCGATGCCGACGAGCTTCTTGGTCGGGCTCGCCTTGACGCGCGCGAGCGCGGCGCGGCCGATCCAGTCGCCCTTCTCGTCCTTGAACGAGACGCCGAAGTCGAGGCCGGCCTCGATCGGGTTGTGGGTCGCGTCGATCTCGTGGCCGTAGAGCGGCATGCCGGCCTCGAGGCGCAGCACGTCGCGCGCGCCCAGGCCAATCGGCTTCACGCCCGCGGCGGCCCCGACCTCGAGGATCGCGTTCCACACGCGCTCGGTCTCCGAGTTCGGCAGGTACAGCTCGTAGCCGAGCTCGCCGGTGTAGCCCGTGCGGCTGATGCGCGTGTTCTTGATCCCGCACACGGTGCCGAAGCCGAACTTGTAGTAGCCGATCGACGTGAGGTCGCAGTCGGTGACGAGCTTCTGCAGCACTTCGGTCGAGCACTGCCCCTGCAGGGCGAGCATGCCGGTGCGGTCGGTCTCGTCGTCGATCTCGACCGCGAAGCCCTTGGAGTGCTCCCGGATCCAGTCGAGGTCGACCGCCGTGTTCGAGGCGTTGACGACGAGGTAGACGTTCTCCGGCTCGCGGTAGACGAGCAGGTCGTCGATCGGGTTGCCGTCCGCGCGGCAGAAGAGCGAGTAGCGGATCGCGCCGACGGGGATCTTGGCGACCCAGTTGGTGCAGATCGTGTCGAGGAAGCGCACGGCGTCCTTGCCGCGCACGTGCACGCGCCCCATGTGGCCGAGGTCGAAGAGCCCGGCGGTCGTGCGCACGCAGCGCACCTCGTCGAGGATCGGTCCGTACTGCACCGGCATGTGCCAGCCGCCGAACTCGATCAGCTTGCCGCCGAGGCGGGCGTGGACGGCGTTCAGGGCGGTCTGCTTCATCGCGGGGTGCGCCGGTGGGTTCGCGGGGCCGGGGGACGGGAGAGGAGCGGGGCCGCCGCAGGAGGTCCGACGGAAGGACTTTCCGAGGGGCTCTGGCAGGGCCAAGAGGGCCAAGACTCTAATGATTGGCCCGCGAGCTTCCAAGGGCGGCGCCGGGCTGGCGGCGGGCGGCGCCGCGCCCGCGAAGGCGGGGTAGGGTTCGGACGGACCGCGCTCCCGCCGGTTCGAATCCGATGCTCCGCCGCACCGTCCTCCTCGCGCTCGCCGCCGCGCCGGCTCTCGCGCGCGCCCAAGGCGATCCGTTCGTGCCGCACTTGCGCTGGCGCACGGTCGCGACGGCGCAGGTGGCGTGGCTGCCGAGCTCGGTCGAGTTCGCGAGTTCCGGCGAGCTCGCGTGGTTCGGCGCCTCGGGCGCGGCGGCGCGGGCGCAGCTCGTCTCGACGGCTCCGCTGCTCGGCCTCGCGGCTCCCGCGCCCGTGCTCGCGCTCTCGAGGGCGGGCTCGAGCGGTGCAGTGCCGGTGGCGGTGGGGGACGACGAGCGCGAGCTGTTCCTCGCGACGCAGTGGCCGGGTTCGAGCGCGAGCGAGCGCCGCACGCGCGTCGAGCGAGTCGATGCCCGCACCGGAGGCGTGGTGTGGTCGCGCGAACTCGGCCTCGAGTGCGACGGCGCGGCGCGGCTGTTCAGCAGTCGCGACGGCTCGCGCGTGCTCGCGCTCGCGCACGACACGCAGACGGCGCAATTGCAGCTCGAGTGGTTCGATGGCGCGAGCGGCGCTTCGCTCACCACGCTCACATTGCCCGCGCCAGTGCTGCGGGCCGCAAGCGCGACCGCGGACGCCACGCGTGTCGCCGTCGTCGTCGGGGGCGAGTTGCGTGTGTACGACCAGCTCGGTGCGCTCGAATTCGCCGAAACGCTGCAGGTTTCGACCACAGCGCTCGCGCTTTCGGGCGACGGCCAGTGGCTCGCCTGCGGCGCCGGCGCGCGTGTGCGCACGTTCGAGCGTTTCGGCGCGACGTGGGTGCCGAGCGTCGAACTCACTGCGAGCTCGAATCTGGTCGCCGTGCGCGCGGCGCTCTCCGACGATGGCGCGACGCTCGCGCTCGGCTGGTGGAACTCTGCGACGACTCGCGACGTGCGCCTCGAGGCGTGGGATCTCGCGGCGGGCGCGCTGCGCTATTCGCGCACGCTCGGCAGCGCCGCTCCGGCGCCGCAGAACTTCGTCGAGGCGCTGTGCGTCAGTCGCGACGGCCGCCGAGTGGCCTTCGGTTGCTGGGGCAACGCCGATGCAGGCCCCGAAGCGCTGTGGGTCGACGTGGCGAGCGGTGCGGAGCTCGCGGCGCTCGACCTGCCGGGCAGCGTGCGCGCGCTCGCGCTCGACGAGAGCGGCACGCGGCTCGCGATCGGCGCAAAGCTCGTGCACGCGAGCTCGTTCTCGACCCAAGGTGAAGTGCGGCTGCTCGACTCGGGCGAGCGTCGCCTGCAGCTGACGAACGATCCGCGCACGGGCACGCCACTCTCGTTCGCGTGCCGCGCTCCGCAGGCCTCGCGTGTGCTGTTCGTGGTCGGCCCACGCCTTTCGCAGCCCGTTCCGTTCGCCTCGGGCTCTTTGTGGGTCGATCGCAAGTTCGCGAAGCAGAAGCTCGTTCCCGTCGGCAGCGGTGGCACGGCGACGGCGACGGTGGCGTGCCCGGCGGCCTTCGCGGGCTGGGAGCTCGCGCTGCAGGCGCTCGAGCGACGCCCGGGAGCGGGCGTGGTCGTGCGCGACGAACTGGTCGCACCGGTCGTGTTCTGAGCGAGGGCCGCCGGCGCGGCTCACCCGGAAAGAAGTTCGCGGGCCGCCCCGCGCGCCGAGGTCCGCTCCAGACGCGCGCTCCACTCGCTCGAAAAGCCGCGGGTGCACGAAAGGGCGGGGAGTCTCCTCGCCCGTGCACAGTCCAAGGGAGACCGCCGCGTGGCCGAACTCGCCGAACCCGCACCTGCCAGCAACGAGAGCCTGGTGTCGCGCCTGTGCGCGACGCATTTGCAGCCCAGGCCCGAGATCGCGCGCCTGATCGAGAGGGCGCGCGAGGATCTCGACGCCCCGACCGCCCAGACGTGGGCGCTCGGCCTGCTCGAGGTGCTGTCCGCCAATCCGGAGGATGAGCTCGCGCTCGAGGCGCTGCTCGTGCTCGGACTCGCGCATCCCGACGTCCACCAGCGCCATCGCATCGGCATGCCGCAGGAAGGGCGCCGTCTCGCGGTGCTGCTCGAGCGCTCCGGCGATGCCGTGCGCGCCGAGCACCTGCTCGACCTCCTGATCGAGCAGAACCGCGGCGACGCGGCGCTGCAGGCCGATCTCGCGGCGCTCGTGCGGCGCAGCGGAAGTCTCGGCCGCAAGGTCGAGCGCCACCTGCGCGCCGCCGAGGAGGCCGTGCAGCAGGGCAATCGCGCCGAGGCCGTGCGTTGGCTGCGCGAGGTGCTCGCGCTCGATCCGCGCCGCCGCGACGTCGCGCGCATGATCCGCGACCTGCGCTTCGAGGAGTCGCAGGTGCGCGAAGGCTGGGTGCGTCGCTCGCGCCTCGCGCTGATCGCCTGCGCGGCCGTCGCCGTGCTGGCCGTGGTGGTCGGGCGCGAGCGCCAGATCTCCGAGGAACTCGGGGCGTTGCCCGAGGCGCGTCCCGGCGACCTGCTCTCGACGCAGGAACGCCTGGCGGCCCTGCAGGAAGTGTTCGACGCCAACGTCGCGTGGGTGACGATGTGGTCGGCCGGGCAGGAACGTGCGGCGCTGAAGGCCGAGGCCGAGCGCCTCGCCGCGGCGGAAGCCGATGCGCGCGCCAAGCTGGCCGATGCGCGCGCGCGCGCCCGCATCCTCGCCGACGCGGAATTCGCGCAGGCGCGGCTGTCGGCCGACCGGCTCGAGTTCGACGAGGCGCGTGAGCACTTCGAGAAGGCGCTGCGGCTCGCTCCGCAGGGCTGGGAATCGCGTGGGCAGGTCGAGCGCGAGGTCGCGCTGCTCCAGCAGTGGAAACGAGACGGCACGACCGTCTCGAAGGAAGGTGTGCGGTGAACTGGATCGAACGCTGGTCGGCCCGCGGGCGCATCAAGGACGCGCGCCGCAAGGTCGCGAACGAGCCCTCGGTGGCGCACTACCTCGCGCTCGCCGGCGAGCACGCGCGCATCGGCGAGATGTCGGAGGCCGAGCGTGTCTGCAACGAGGGGCTCGAAGCCTTCGGCGCGAACGCCGAGCTCTCGCGCCTCGCCGATCGCTGCCGCGCCCTGCAGGACGAGCAACGCACGCGCGAGCTGACGCGCCAGCTGCGCGAGGCGCCGCGCGCGGGTCTGTACCGCGAGCTCGCCGAGCTGCACCTGCGCGCCGGCCGCAGCCAGCGCGCCGAGGACGTCGCCGCGGAGTGGCTCGAGAACGGCGGCGAAGGCGCGGCGCAGCTCGTGCGCGCGCAGGCCCGCATCGCGCGTTTTCTTGCGGACCGTCGGCGCGAAGACGGCCGGCTGGCCTTCGAGTTCCTCGACCTCGCCGAACACGCGCTGCCGCGCGACGAGCGCCCGCTGCGCATGCGGCTCGAGCTCCTGTGCTCGATCGGCGCGTGGCGCGATGCGCGCCGGGCGGTGGGCCAGTTGCTCGAGCTGACGCCGGGCGATCCGGCGCTCGAGGCGCGTTTCCGCACGTACAACTCGCTCGTGGAGAAGGCGCCGACGCTCGATGCGGCGCTGCGCGAAGTCGAGCGCTCCGGCCACCTCTCGGCCGAACGCACGCCGACGCACGCGGCTCCCGCGGCCCCGACCTCGGGCGCGATCCGTCCGATGCTGCAGGAGCTCGCCTCGCAGCCGTCCGTGCTGGCCGCGCTCTACGAGCGTGGCGCGACGGCGCTCGTGCAGGGCCCGACCGGCGCGACCGCGGAACGCACCGCGCGCGCCGTGCGCGAGGTCGTGCAGCGCAGCCGCTCGACGGGACGCCGCCTCGGTCTGGGCGCCCTGCTCGAGGTCGAGGTCGAAGGTTCCTTCGGCAGCGTGCTGATCGTGCCGGGCGATGGGGGAGCCGCCGCCGTGTGCACGTCGCTCCCGACCGTTCCCCAGGAATTGCGCACGCGCGTGCGGGCCCTGCAGGGCGCCGGCGCGCCCGAGCGCGAGGAGCAGGCATGAACGAAGTTCTCGAACCCCTGTTGCGCATCCCCGGCGTGCGCGTGGCCGCGCTCTCGACTCCCGATGGCGTGCCGATCGCGTGGCTGGGTGAGCTGGAGCACGCCGAACAGTCGGGCAGCGACGCGCTCGCGGGCCTCGTCACGGGCTGGGTGCAGGGCCTCGCGCCCTCGCTCGGCCTCGTGTCCTGGGACCTGCCCCAGCGGCTCGTGCTGCGCTGCTCGCGCGGCACGCTGGTCGTCGAGCGCGCGCCCAGTGCGGTGCTGTTCGTCGTCGTCGAGCCCGGCACCGCGGTCGAGGACCTGCGCCTGCCGCTCGGTGCGGCGCTCTCGCGCCTCGTGCGCGTCTCTCGCGCGCCGCGTTCGTTGCTGTCCACGCCAGCTGCGCTTCCGCAGCGGAATCCCAAAGGTCTGAGCGCGTCGCTCTCCGATAACGGCTCGGATTCGAGCTCCGGCTCCCTCCCTGCCTAACACCCATGGTCCAAATCAACTTCGCCCAGAAGCAGGTCAGCGCAAAGATCGTCTACTACGGCCCCGGCATGTCGGGGAAGACGACCAACCTCGAGATCGTGCACCAGAAGGCACCCGACCAGAACAAGGGTGACCTGACGAGCATCTCGACCGACGGCGACCGCACGCTGTTCTTCGACTTCATGCCGCTCGATCTCGGCACGGTCGCGGGCATGCGCACCTGCTTCCAGATCTACACGGTGCCCGGTCAGGTCTACTACAACTCGACGCGCAAGCTCGTGCTGCAGGGCGTCGACGGCGTCGTGTTCGTGGCCGACTCCTCGGCCGCGATGATGCAGGAGAACCTCGAGTCGCTGCGCAACCTCGAGGAG
Organism: Planctomycetota bacterium; assembly: GCA_026692705.1. GTDB lineage: Bacteria > Planctomycetota > UBA1135 > UBA1135 > F1-120-MAGs118. The sequence goes on along the minus strand of JAPLOE010000011.1, from coordinate 2,812 downwards.
AACCTGAACGAGTACGGCAAGTCGCTCGCGACGATGGCGCACGTCATCCAGTTCAACAAGCGCGACCTGCCGGATGCGCTGTCGGTGGAAGAGCTGAACCAGATGCTCAACCCCTACGGCGCCCCGTGCTTCGAGGCGATCGCCAACACGGGCCAGGGCGTGTTCCCGACGCTGAAGGCGCTCGCGGCGCGCGTGCTCGAGGTGATCCACTCCAACAACGGCGCTCCGGCCACGTCCGCGCCGGCGACGCCGCGTCCGAACAGCGCTCCGCAGCCGCAGCAGCGCTCGCAACAGCAGCCCCAGCGCCAGCAGCCGGCGCAGCGTCCGCACGCGGCCGTCGAGCCGCCGGCTCCGCTCCCGCAGACGCAGTTTGCGCAGGGCCAGCCGCTGCAGCAGCCGCCGCCGGCCGTCACCGTGTCGGCCGCGATGCAGCGCACGGGTTTCCACGCCGCCGCGGGCGCGCAGCCGCAGCAGCCGCACTTCCCGACGCCGCAGCCGCTCGGTCAGACGGGCTTCGCGCAGCGCCAGGGCGCACCGCTCGGCCAGACCGGCTTCGCGCAGCGTCCGCAGGTGCAGCAGCCGCAGGCCATGCCGATGCAGCAGCCCATGCAGCAGCCGATGCCGATGGTCAGGCTCCGACGCTCGCGCAGACGGGCTTCCACAACCAGACCGCGATCTCCAGCCCGAACGCACAGCAGCCCGGTGCCGGGCTGCAGATGGCCGGTCGCGCCTCGACGCACCTGCCGAACACGGCGATTCCGACGAACCGACCCGCTCCCGCGGCGCCGCGTCCGATGCAGCAGGCTCCCGCGCCGTCCGCTCCGCGTCCGGTGCCCGGTCCGCTCGAGGGCTCGCGCTTCGACCCGCGCCGTCAGGCCGCGCCGACTCCGGCTCCGGCCCCGCGCGCGACTCCGACCGGCGAGGGCTCCAACAAGCTCTACATCGGACTGTTCATCGGCGCGGGAGTGATCCTCGTCGCCGGCCTGACCTACGTCGTCCTCTCGTTCCTGTAGGCCCGAAGCACTGGAGACAACGATGGGACGCGACCAAGCCCTCCGTGACAGCCGCCTCGTCTTCTATGCCCAGGACGTCGCCCGCCTCGATGGCGAGCTCGACGCCTTCCTGGAACTGTCGAACGCCAAGGCGGCGTTGCTCGTCGACAAGGAAGGTCACCTCGTGACCCGCCGCGGCGAGCCGCTGCAGACCGGCTCGCTCGAGTCGGTGGCGGCGCTGATCGCCGGCTCCTTCGCCGCCACGCGCGAGATGGCGCGGCTGCTCGGGGAGTCGCAGTTCACCAGCCTCTTCCACCAGGGCCAGCGCGACTCGATCCAGCTGCAGCTGATCGGCGAGCGCACGCTGCTCGGGGTGCTGTTCGACGAACGCACCAACCTCGGCCTCGTGCGCTACTACGGCGCCGAGACGGCCCGCAACCTGGCGGCGATCTTCGGCGAGATCAACAGCCGCCCGCCCGACTCCGGGGGAGCCCTGCCGGCCGACTTCAAGGCCGACGCCAAGGCCGCGCTCGACAACCTGTTCTGATCCGCTCAGGGGCTCGGCCCGGATTCCAGCGGCCTCTGCTCCCTTCGAAAGGGGGTGGGGGCCGCGACCTTGCCCAGCCGGTGGCCCCGGCCGAGGAAGGGGACTTGCCCGCCACGGGGGCAGGCGCTAGCCTGTTCGGCCCTCGATCAAGGCTTGCCCTCGGGCCAGCCCTTCTCCACTTCTTCCTCCAGCATCGGAGCATCGTCATGGCCCGGGTTTGTGATTACTGCGGCAAGCGCACCGAAAGCGGCGCCCAGCTCGCCCGCCGCGGTCTGCCCAAGAAGCAGGGCGGCATCGGTCTGCGCGTCACCGGTCACACCAAGCGCAAGTTCAAGCCGAACATCCAGCGCATCGCCGCCGTCGTCGACGGCGTGACCACGCGCGTCAAGGTCTGCACGCGCTGCATCAAGAGCGGTCGCGTCAAGAAGCCCGCGACGCGCAAGGCGACCAAGGTCGCCTGAGTCGATCGCTTGGGCCGGTCGTCTCGCGCCCGCGAGACACCGACCGCAGCTCGACCGTCACGAAGGTCGAGCTCGCGCTCGAGAGACATCCACGGCGTCCTTCGGGGCGCCGTTTTTCGTTTCGAGAGGACCGCGGCGGCGAGCTCGCTCGATCGTGGCGCTGCTTCCACACCCCACGATACTCGTAAGGAGAATCCTCCCATGGCGAAGAAGAAGGCAACCCGCAAGGCGACTCGCAAGGCTGCGACCAAGAAGGTCGGCAAGAAGAAGGCCGCGCGTCGCAAGAAGGCCTGATGGTCCCAGCGGACCCTGAAAGGTGAACAAGAGCCAGTTGGTCGGTTTCGTCGCGGAAGAGCTGCGCCTGTCGCGGCTTGGTGCGGCGACCTTGGTCGACAAGGTGCTCGAGGGCATCCAGAAGGGTCTGCGCGAGGATCAATCGGTGACGATCGCAGGCTTCGGCACGTTTGAGGTGAAGGCCCGCAAGGCCCGCCAAGGACGCAACCCCCACACCGGGGCGCCGATCCAGATCGAAGCCGGTCGGCGTGTCGGATTCCGCATGGGCAAGTCCCTGCGCGATTCCGTCACGACGGGCTGAACCGATCGCTTTCGAGATCGCGTTCGAACATCGACGGGCTCCGACCTCACTGGTCGGAGCCCGTCGTCATTCGTCTGGCGCTTCCCGCGGCTCCTCCGGTGGGTCAGCCGGCGGAAACTTGCTTCGCGCGCTCCTCGAGCGCGGCGATCTCGGCGGCGACGGTGGCGTCATCGATCTTGGGGAACAAGCCGGAGACGACGCCGAGCTTCGAGCCGGC
>JAPLOE010000010.1 GCA_026692705.1 Planctomycetota bacterium | reverse complement strand
CGCCCGGCCTTCCGCCGCCTCCGCGCCACCGAGCACGACCACCAGCGGATGCCCACCGGAGTTCGCCGCCTTGAACTGCGACTTCACGCTGCGCGACTCGACGTCGTAGATCGCGCTCAACCCCGCGTCGCGCAACTTCTGCGTCAGCGCCAGCACCTGCGCTTCGAGCCCTTCGCCCGCGCTCACGACGTACACGTCGATCGGCGCCGGCGTCACGGCCTTCGCGAGCCCGAGCTCCTGCATCAGGATCAGCGTGCCCGTGAAGCCGATCGCGAAGCCGATCGCCGGAAGGTCGCTGCCGCCGAGGTCGCGCAGCAGGTGGTCGTAGCGCCCGCCGCCGCACATCGCGCTGCGTGCGCCGAAGCGCGGGTAGTGCAGCTCGAAGATCGTGCGCGTGTAGTAGTCGAGGCCACGCACGATGCCGGTGTCGACCTCCGACTTGCGGCCGAGCGCCGTCAGGCTCGCGCGCACCTGGTCGAAGTGCGCGCGGTTCTGCTCGGTCAGGAAGTCGACCAGCACGGGCGCCTTCTTGTTCATCTCGACGCAGGCCGGCGTCTTGCAGTCGAGCACACGCAGCACGTTGCGCTCGAAGCGCGAGCGGCACAGGTCGCAGCGCTCCGCCAGCTGGCCGCCGACGAAGACCTTCACCGCCTCGCGGAAGCGCTCGCGGTCGTCGCCGTCACCCATCGAGTTGAGGCGCACCTCGATGCCCTCGATGCCCAACGACTCGAAGAAGCTCGCGGCCATGTGGACGCACTCGGCGTCGAGGCGCGGGTCGAGGCTGCCGAGGCACTCGACGTCGAACTGCGTGAACTGGCGCTCGCGACCCTTGGTCGGGCGCTCGCCGCGGAACATCGGCCCGATCGTGAAGAGCCGCTGCAACGGCGCCGTCTTGTCGAAGCCCGCCTCGAGGTACGCACGAGCGATGCCCGCGGTCGCCTCGGGCCGCAGCGAGAGGAAATTGTCGCCCTTCTGGAGGCTGAACATCTCTTTCTCGACGATGTCGGTGACATCGCCTACGGAGCGGATAAAGAGGGCTGTCTCCTCGACCAAGGGCGGCCGGATCTCCCGGAAGCCGTGGCCCCGGGCGAGACGCCGGGCCTCGTGCTCCAGCCGCTCCCACAACGGGATCTCGGCCGGGAGGACGTCGCGCATGCCGCGCACGGCTTGGTACTGCATCTGGTTCCTTTGGAATCGTGTTCTTTGACGGGTCCGCCGCCCCACGGCCGGCGACCCCCTCTACCCGCCCCCCGGGCCTCCGGAACCTCCGGAAGCCCAGTCGGCAGCCAAGCCCCCACCTTTCGGGGGGCCCCAACTGGCTCCCGCGCGACCAGCCTTCAAGCTCCGGGCTTCACGCCCTGGCTCGAACGGCCGGGTTCCCGCGGGACCTGCGGGGGTCCCAACTTGACGGGCGGGAGCGGGCCTGTCCATACTGCGACCCCTTCAGTGAGCCCCCACAGGCTCGCGAGGTCGGTCGCGGGGAGCCTCTCCCTGTTCCCGTCCCCACCGGCCGGACCCACCGGCCGCCTCTCGAGCTGTCCTCCGAACCCACTCACCCACGCCCCATGACGCGCCTGACCCTCGGCACCCTCGCGCTCCTCGGCCTGTTCGGAGCGAGCTGCTCCAGCCCCGCCTACGAGAACAACCACTGGCACATCAACAGCGTGCCGTCGCGGTTCTCCTACCACTTCTTCGGCTACCGCCAGTCCAACGACGGCCCGTACCTGCAGAAGGCCTCGGGTGACCTCGACGACATCGGCCGCACGGCCCGTCGCCACCTGATCCACGACAACCCCGAGAACCCGCTGCTGCCGCAGCCGGCGCCGAAGCCCTACCGCCCGACGCCTCCGGACGTCGAGTTCCAGGTCGGCAAGTAGAGCCGTTCGAGCTGCGACGTGTCGCGCGCTCCGTGCGCGCGCTGCTCGCTAGCTCCAGTCAAACACCCGCAGGACCTCTCCGACTCGTTCGGAGTGGTCCTGTGTCGTTTCCGGCGCCCGCACGCGCTCGGCCTCGCGGAACTTGCGGAACCACGTGCGCTGGCGGCGCGCGAACTGGCGCGTGGCGAGCGCGATGGCGGCCTGCGCCTCGTCGCGGCTGAGCTCGCCGTCGAAGTGCGCGAGCGCGAGCGAATACCCGAGCGCCGCCGAGCTCGTCGCGCTGTAACCGCCGTTCGCGCGCACACGCGCGGCCTCCTCGGCCCAGCCCGCGTCGAGCATCGCGCGCGTGCGTTCCGCGATGCGCCGCTCGAGCTCCTCGGGCTCGCGCACGAGCTCGACCACGCGCCGCGGCCGCTCCTTCGCGCCGCTGCCGTCCCAGCCCCACTCGCGCTGCCAGTCGCTCAACGCGCGCCCGGTCTGCTGCCACACTTCCAGCGCGCGCACGACACGCTTGCGATCGTTCGCGTGGATTCGCCCCGCCGCCGCCGCGTCGACCTGCGCGAGCTCCGCATGCAGTTTCGCCGCGCCTTCGCGCTCGTAGCGCTCCTCCAGCGCCGCTCGCACGGCCACATCGACGTCCGGGCCCTCGAACAGGCCGTGCACGAGCGCCTTGTAGTAGAAGGCCGTGCCGCCGACGAACAGCGCGCGCTTGCCGCGGGCCGTGATGTCCGCGAGCGCCGCCTCCGCGACAGCGAGCCACTGCTGCACCGTGAAGGTCTCGCGCGGCTCGACGAGGTCGAGCGCGTGGTGGCGGACGCGCGCGAGCTCGGCCGCGCTCGGCTTGGCCGTGCCGATGTCCATGCCGCGGTACACGAGCATCGAGTCGAGCGAGACGATCTCCGCCCCGGCCCGCTCGGCCACCTCCAGCGCCAGCGCACTCTTGCCGCTCGCCGTCTGGCCGAGCAGCACGCGCAAATCCGATTCGCTCCCCATCGCGCGGGATCTTCGCACGTACCGACCCTCGCGCCACCCGTCCGACCCAGCCCTTTCGCACGCTCCCTGCGGCTCTTGCTAGGCTCCCGCACGCCATGACGCCCCTCGTCCTCCTGCTCGCGCTCGTGCCGCTCCAGAATCCCGCGCCCGCCCCGTTCGAGCCGCCGGCGGCCGCTGCGACGCTCCGCCACGCCATGGCGCCGCTTGCCCACTCGCTCGCGCTCTCGCTGGCCCAGGACCCCGTGCCTGCGCCCGTCGAAACGCCGCCCGCGCCCCAGGTGCAGCCCGAGGTGAAGCCCGAGCTCGTCCCCGGTGCCCTGCCGGCCGACGCGACCCCGCAGGCGCTCGAGTTGTGGGAGGCCGTGCGCAGCGCGACCTCCGGCACGACTCCGCAGGCCAAGGTCACCGCCTTCGAGATCGGTTTCGACGCGCGCGGCTGGGAAGCCGGCGGCAAGGGCGAGGCCGACTTCAACGACGGCCGCATCCGCTTCTTCGCGCCGGGGTTCGTCGACTCGGCGCTCGAGGTCAAGGGCCGCCGGCGCCTGCGCGGGCCCAAGGGCGACTGGCTGGTCGACGCCGAAGGTCGCCGCGTGCGCCTGTCGGGCGTCGACTACGAGCAGGACCGCGCGGAGCTCGACCAGATCGTGCACGTCGCGCGCACGTTCGCGAACCTGGTCGACGCGGCCAACCTGCGGCTGCGCTCGCTCAAGACGCTCGCGGCCGCGCCGTTCCCGCTGCCTGCGGCGATGGCCGAACGCGCCAAGGCACTCGCGTGGCTCGAGCTCGTCAGCCCCGACTTCGCGATCGCGCGCAGCGACGGCAAGGCCGGCACGCGCGAGGTGCGCGCGTGGATCGGCGTCGACACCGCGACGAAGCTGCCGCGCATGGCGGTGGTCGCCGAGGACGACAAGGGCACGCTCGTGCACGAGAGCGCCTCGCTGATCGTGCTCGACAAGTACAAGCCCATCGACGGCTTCCAGGTGCCCTTCGACGTGCAGACCTTCCAGCCCGACCTGCGCAAGTCGCCCTGGCAGTTCTCCGAGAAGGCCAAGCTGCGGCTGTACGTGAAGAGCGCGACGCTGCGCGCGCCGTTCACGGCCGAGACGTTCGATCCCGACGCTCAGAGACGGTGACGCCGTTCGCCGTCTCGACGTCCGGCGCCGTCAGGCGACGGCGCAGCAAGCAACCTGAGAGCTCGTATCCTCATTTCTTCACGAGCTCTCAGCGCCGGTAGAACGCGCGCTCGAGGTCGGCGAGCGTGAAGCGCACGCGCGTCGGCCGCCCGTGGGCGCAGGTCTGCGACGAGTCGTTGCCGCGCGCGCGAGCGAGCAGCGCCCGCATCTCGATCTCCGACAGCTCGTCCCCCGCCATCACCGACGAGCGGCAGGCCGTGCGGTGCAGGATTTCCTCGAGCAATTCCTCGGCGCCCGGCGTCGAGCCCGAGCGCTCGATCGCCGCGATCACCTCGTGCACGAGCGTCGACGGATCGGGATGGCGGAAGCGCGCGGGCACGCCCTGCACGGCGATCGTGCCGGTCCCGAAGCGCGCGAGCACGAGCCCGATGCGCGCGAGCGACTCGAGGTGCGGCTCGATGAGCTGCGCCGCCGCGCCGCCTACCTCGACCAGCTCCGGCACCAGCCTGCGCTGCACCTCGATGCCGCCGCGCGCGAGTTCGTCCTTCAGGAGCTCGAGCGTCAGCCGCTCGTGCAGCGCGTGCTGGTCGACGATCTCGAAGCCGTCGTCGACCGCGCGCAGGATGTACGTGCGCCCCACCTGCAGCAGCGGGCCGCGGATTTCCTCGGGTTTCTGCGCCCCTTCCGTCGGCGCCACCGGCGCGCTCGGCGCCGCGGGAGCCTCGCGCACGAACACGGGCAGCGCACGCGGAGCCTCGTCGCGGAACGACGGCACCGGGCGCGGCTCACGCTCCCACGCGGGCGCGGGCAGCGTCGCCTGACGCGGTGTGAGCTCGCCGCGCTGCTCGAGGCGCTCGATCAGGCGCTCGCCCGGCGTCGCGAGGTCCATCGACTGCACGGCGGCGCGCAAGCTGCCCACGAGGAAGCCGAACACGCGGCGCTCGTCGCGGAAACGCACCTCGGCCTTGGCCGGATGCACGTTGACGTCGACTCGCGCGGGGTCCATCGCGAGCGACAGGAACGCCACGGTCTGCCTTCCGTCGACGACGAACCCGCGGTACGCGTCCTTCAGCACACGCGACAGGATGCGGTCGCGCAACGGACGGCCGTTCAAGAACCACATCTGGCGCGTCGTGTCGTTGCGCGAGAAACGCGGCGGCGCGACGAAGCCCGAGAGCCGCGTGTCGCCGTCGGCGGCCTCGACCGGCACGAGCGCGTCGGCGAGCTCGGCTCCGAACGTGCGGCGCACGCGCGCGCGCAGGTCCATCGACGGCTCGACCTCGAAGGCGCGACGGCCGTCGTGCGTGACGACGAACCCGACGCCGGGTTGCGCGAGCGCGAGCCGCTGCACGATGTCGAGGCAGCGCCCCAGCTCGGTCGCCGTGGTCTTGAGGAAACGCCGGCGCGCGGGCGTGTTGTAGAAGAGGTCGCGCACCTCGATGCGCGTGCCCTCGGGGCCGCCGCTCTCGCGCACCTCGCCCAGCGCCCCGCCCTCGATCTCGACCGCCGCGCCGAGCAGCGCCCCACGCTGGCGCGAGAACAGCCGGCAGCGTGCGACGGACGCGATCGAGGCCAGCGCCTCGCCGCGGAAGCCGAGCGTCGCGATGTGGTCGAGGTCGGCGACCTGGCTCAGCTTGCTCGTCGCGTGCGACGCGAAGGCGAGCGGGATCTCCTCGGGCGGGATGCCGCCGCCGTCGTCGACGATGCGCACGAGCTGCACGCCACCTTCCTCGAGGTCGAGGTGGATGCGCGACGCGCCGGCGTCGAGCGCGTTCTCGACGAGTTCCTTCACGACCGACGCCGGCCGCTCGATCACCTCGCCGGCCGCGATCTGGTTCTTGACGAGCTCCGGCAACTGCGCGATCGCCGGCCGCCCCCGCTGTGCTTGCGTGTCCAAGGGCGGCATCTTAGCGGGCGCTCGCAGGCCGTGAATCAATTCACGCTCTCGCCGCCTCGCGACGGCGCCATCCGCAGCGCGAGCGCTCGTCCCCTCGGTTCCGCGCGAACCTTCAGCGCTTCACGCGCACGCGCCGCGACCAGCGCAGCGCGAGCCGCACGAAGTCGTTGCCGTCGACCTCGCCGCCGGTGCGCGAGCGCCGCTCGATCTCGAGCAGGTCGTCGAGCATCCCGCGCCATTGCTCCGGCGGCCGCTGCTCGATCGCCGCGCGCAGCGTGCGGTCGAAGGCCGTGATTCCGGCTTCCTTCGCCGCCTCTTCCGCCGACATCCCGGTGCGCAGGAACTCCGCCGCCGCCAGGCCGGAGCGCACCTTCGGCCGCAAATAGCCCGACAGGATCGCGACCAGCGCATTGCGGTCGGTCTCGCGCCCGCCATCCTTCTCGCGCCGCATGCCGCCGGAGAACAGGGTCTCGAGCGCCTGCACCGTGCGCGGCGTCTCGCCCGCCAGCAGCGCGTCGCACACGTCTCCCGGCGAGCCCGCTCCGGTCGCGGTCAGGCGCGCGAAGAGTTCCTGCGCTCCACCGGCGGCGAGGGCCGCGAGCTGGTCATCGAGCGCCGCAAGGTCGTTGCCCTGCGCGTGCGAGAGCAGCACCGCCTGATCCGGCGTGAGCTTGACGCCGCGTTCGCGCGCGCGGCCGAGCAGCCACTCGACCAGCTCCGAGCTGCGCGGGTCAGAATTGCGTGCCCACGGCGGCGGCCGCTCGTACAGCTTGCGGAACGATCGCAGCTCCGCGCCCGCCGCGACGAGCTCCTTCACGATCACGAGGTCCGCACGCAGGCCATCGGCGACGAGCACCACCGTGCCACCCTTGCGCGCCACGAAGCCGCGCACGGCCTTGGTCAGCGCGGATTCATCGCCGCCGGACTTCTTGAGCAACGCCTCGGGCTCCGCGATCACGACCAGCCGCTCGGACGCGAACATCCCGACGCTCGTGAGGTCATCGATCAGCGACTGCGCCCGGAACTCCGGATCCTTCGTGTCGTGGCGGCAGATCTCGAGCTCCGTCGCCTTCGCGCGCTCGACCAGCGTGGTCACGGCGCGGTCGCGGAACCAGCGCTCGGCCCCGCGCAGCAGGTAGGCCGGCGCGAGCCGCTTCGAGCCCGCCAGCGCGCCCTCGAACGCGTTCCATTCCGCGCGCGGATCCGCTTCCTTCGCCATCGCGCCGCAACTTTACGCGAGGAACGCGCGGTCGAGCACCAGCCCGGCGAACAAACCGACGCCCACCCAGCCGTTGAGCGTGAAGAACGCCATGTTGACGCGGCTCAGGTCGGTCGGCGACACGAGGCGATGCTCCCAGGCCATCAGGAGCGCCGCGAGGCCGATCGCCGCGAGGTAGATCCAGCCCAGCTCGGCGCGAAACCACACCAGCGCGAGCAGCGCCACCGTGACGACGTGCAGCCCACGCGCGAGCGTGAGCGCCGCCTTCGCGCCGAAACGCGCCGGAATCGAGTGCAGGCCCTCGGCCGCGTCGAACTCGCGGTCCTGGCAGGCGTAGATCAGGTCGAAGCCCGCGACCCAGCACAACACGGCCGCGCCGAGCACGAGCGGCGAGACCCAGTCGCCCTCGAAGCTGCCGCGCACCGCGAG
>JAPLOE010000009.1 GCA_026692705.1 Planctomycetota bacterium | reverse complement strand
GCTCGAGCGCGTCGCGGGCCTTGGAGCCGACGGCGACGAGGCGTTCCTTGCGGCCCTTGCCGCGCACGCGGGCGACGCCGCGCGCGAGGTCGAGGTCGCGCAGGTCGAGCGCGACGGCCTCGGCGGCGCGCGTGCCGGCCGAGTAGACGAACTCGAGCAGCGCTCGATCACGGCGGCCGAGGGCGGTCTTGGTGTCGCAGGCGTCGAAGAGGCGGTCGAGCTCGCTCGCCTCGACGGCGCCGGGCAGCTTGCGCGGGACCTTGCCGGAACGCAGCGTGCGGCCGGGGTGCTGCTCGATGAAGCCGCGCTCGAGCAGCCATTGGAAGAACGAGCGCACGGCGGAGAGCTTGCGCCGCACGGTCGTGCGCGAGAGGCCGCGGTCGTCGAGCGCGAACAGGAAGCCGCGCAGCGTGCGCGCGGTCACTTCGACGGGATCGTCGAGCTCGAGCGCGGCCACGTGCGCGAGGAATTCGTCGAGATCGGCCCGGTAGGCGCGGCCGGGATCGGCTGGCGACCCGCGAAGCCCGCGTCGGGCGCGTGGTACCAGGCGACCTGCGGCTCGTCGCTGCGCCAGCACAGGAGCACCGGCTTGCCCGCGATTTCCCCGGGGAAATCGACCAGTCCCTTGTCGAAGGCGAAGTCCTTGTAGTCGCAGCCGATGTGGTTGAGCTCGGCGACGAGGGACTCGATCTCCATTCCGAGCACGTCGAGGCGCGCGGCGACACCGGGGTCGCTGTGGCGCGGCGCGATCTGGCGCAGCTCACGCCCGCGCGCGAGCAAGTCGGCGACGATGCGCCGCACGAGCGGCAACGTGCGGTTGGCCAGAGCGGGAGTGAACGTGCGGCGGGCCATGGGCCGCAAAATAGCGATTTCGCGCGGCCGTTGCTGCAAGACGACGGCCGGCGTCGAAGGTGGTGCCTCCGACGCCGGCCGCTCTGTACCTGGTTCTGCGACTAGCGCGTCTGCGTGCCGCGCGAGGCCTCGGCGGCCTTCTTCGCGTCCGCCGGCGGCGGCAGCGGGTCGACCTTGAGGGCGCCGGCGAGCTGCTCGAAGCCCGTGAGCAGCACTTCGCGCGAGTCCGGATTGATGCCGGCGGTGAAACCCTTGGTGCGCGCTTCCTCGAGCGCGGTCTGCAGCGTCGCGGCGGCCTGGCCCTGCGCGCGCGCCCATTCGATCAGCTTCTGGAGGTCGGCCTTCTGCGCCGTGAGCTGCTTGGCGAGCTCGGAATCGCCACCGCCCTGCTTGAGGTTGGCGACTTCGGTCTTGAGCTCTGCGACCTCGCGCTCGAGCACGGCGAGGCGCTCGCGCGGATCCTGGAACGAGCCGACGTCGGGCCCCGAGGCGTTGGTGCCGGAACCGGCGAAGGCGAAGGCGGCGACGGGAACGAGGACGAACGCGAGCGGCAGGAACTGCTTCATGGCGCTGGCCTTATCGTCCGAAGGTCGCGCGAGCGCGAGGGGGGCGGGGCCGCCGGGGCCGGAATGCGGAAAAAGTGTCCGGGGGTGGGCCCCCCGATAGACTCCGCCCCGCATGTCCGCGCCCAGTCCGAATGTCGCGAGCCCCGCCGGAGCGCCCGCCGCCCCGGCCGGCCGCTCCCCGCTGCTCTTCATCTTCCTGACGGTCTTCATCGACCTGCTCGGCTTCGGGATCGTCATCCCGCTCCTGCCGATCTACTCGACGGCCTACGAGGCGAGCGAGACCGAGCTCGGGCTGCTGTTCGCGTGCTTCTCCGGCATGCAGTTCCTGTTCGCGCCGATGTGGGGACGGCTCTCCGACCGCATCGGGCGCCGGCCGGTGCTGATCGGCGGCCTCGTGGGCACCGCGTTCGCCTACCTCGCCTTCGCGTTCTCCGACGAGCTCGCGAACGCGCTGATGCAGGCCGTTTCCGGCACGGACGCGAGCCCGCGCCAGATCCTCTACATGCTGTTCGCCTCGCGCATGCTCGCGGGGTTCTTCGGAGCGAACGTCTCGACCGCGAACGCCTACATCGCGGACGTGACGACGGCGGAGAACCGCACCAAGGGCCTCGGACTCGTCGGCGCGGCCTTCGGACTGGGCTTCACGCTCGGGCCGGCGCTCGGCGGCGAGCTGACGCGGCATTCGATCCACGCACCGGGCCTCGCGGCGGCGGGGCTGTCGCTCGCTGCGGCGATTTTCGGCTACTTCAAGCTGCCGGAACCCGCGCGCCATAGCGCCTCGCGCGTGTACGGCGGGAACCAGCTCCGCAAGGCGGCGGCCGAGCCGCGCATCGGCGGCGTGCTCGTGCTCGCGTTCCTGTTCGTGATGGCCTTCGCGGGCTTCGAGAGCATGTTCATCCTGTTCGGACTGGCCAATTTCCCGGCGAAATTCGGCATGGACACGGCGATCGAGACCGCGACGCTGGCACAGAAGATGGCGGCGGCGCCGTACGCGGGCCGTTACCTGTTCGTGGTCGGCATCATCTCGGCCGTGATCCAGGGCGGCCTGATCCGTCGCATCGCGCCGAAGCTCGGCGAGACGCGCCTCGTGTTCATCGGGCCGACGCTGCTCGGCCTCGGGCTCGCGATCGTCGGCCTCGCGCCGACCTTCACGTGGGTGATCGTCGGCTGCGTCGTGATGCCGTTCGGCTTCGGGCTTTCGAATCCGTCGGTCAGCTCGCTGCTCTCGCGCGCGGCACCCGGCGACCAGCAGGGCGCGTTCCTCGGGATGCAGCAGTCCGTGGCGAGCCTGGCGCGCGTCGTCGGGCCGGCGCTCGCCGGCGTCGTGTTCGCGTCGTTCGGTTCGCGTGC
>JAPLOE010000008.1 GCA_026692705.1 Planctomycetota bacterium | reverse complement strand
CATCGAGCTGCCGTTCGGCCGCAGCTGGACGCACGTGATTCCGGCGCTGCCCGCGGCGCTCTACAACACCGGCCCGATGCCGCTGCCGCTCGTCGCGCGCGACACCGTCGTGCTCGCCTACACCGAGCTGCCGCGCGCGCGCGGGCAGGCGAGCGTGCCGAAGTCGCAGGTGCTCGTGCTCGACCGCTCGAGCGGTGCGCAGCGCGAGCTGATGCAGATGCCGGAAAACCTCGGCAAGGCCGAGCAGTTCGAGCTGACCTCGGTCGGCCCGAGCCTGTGGGTGACCGGACAGAACGGGATGTTCGTGAGGGCCAAGCGATGAAGCAGATCCGACTCCTCGCGGCGGCGACGCTGCTCCTTTCGCTCGTGGGACTCTCGCCGGCCCAGGAGCGGCCCACGCAGGAGCGCCAGCCCGACGAGCCGCGCCGCAGCGCGCTCGACGAGAGCGTGATCGTCGTCACGCCCGAGCACTCGCGTGCGGTCGAGCGCGGGCTCGAGTGGCTCGCCGCGAACCAGGTCACGGCCGGCACCGAGCGTGGCGCGTGGATCGCGCAGATCGGCTACAAGCTCAACACGGGCTACAAGTACACGTCCGCGGACAAGGGCCACGTCGGCGTCACCGCGATGGCGGGCATGGCGTTCCTCGCCGGCGGGCACCTGCCGGGCCGCGGGAAGTACGGCCGCAACGTCGAGGATGCGCTCGAGTTCGTGCTCAAGGCCGTGCAGGCCGACGGCTACATCACGCACGCCGGCTCGCGCATGTACAGCCACGCCTTCGCGACGCTGTTCCTCGCGGAGGTCTACGGCCAGACGCACCGCCAGGACATCCGCAGCAAGCTGCAGCTCGCGGTCGACTTCATCGTGCACTCGCAGAACGCCGACGGCGGCTGGCGCTACGAGCCGTACGCGCAAGAGAGCGACATGTCGATCGTGGTGTGCCAGGTGATGGCGCTGCGAGCGGCGCGCAACATCGGCATCCGCGTGCCCAAGAGCACGATCGACATGGCCGCGAAGTACGTGGTCGACTCGGCGGTGACCGAGGAGACGCTCACGCGCTCGTTCGGCGGCGGCTTCAACATGCGCAACGAGGTCGGCTCGTTCCACTACCAGAAGAACGACGGCTCGCGCTCGTCGTTCCCGCTGACCGCGGCCGGCGTGACGGCGCTGTACGGCGCGGGCGTGTACTCCGACCAGTCGATCGACGACGGCATCCGCTACCTGCGCTCGCGACTCGCGCAGTTCAACTTCGAGAACGGCCGCAACGCCGGCGGGCACTACTTCTTCTGGTACGGCCACTACTATGGCGTGCAGGCGATGTACACCGCGGGCGCCGACGACTGGGAGTCGTACTTCGCGACCGTGCGCGACGAGATCCTGCGCATGCAGAACACCGACGGCTCGTGGCCGAACGCGGTCGGGCCGGGCCCGGCGCTCGGCACCGCGGCCGCCGTGCTGATTCTCGAGATCCCCTACCGCTACCTCCCCATCTTCCAGCGCTAGAGCCCTCGTGAGCCAACGCCCCGCACTCCAGGACCTGAAGGCGACGCCCGAGCTGGCGGCGCTGCTCGCGCGCTTGCGGCGCAGGCTCGTGCTCCAGATCTGGCTGCACGGGCTGGGCGGCGTGCTCGTGCCGCTCGTGCTGTGGCTGGTGTTCGTGTTCTTCGCGGACTGGGCGCTGCACGTTCCGCTGGGAGTGCGCTGGTTCCACTTGGTCGTGCTCGTCGCGTTGCCCGTGGCGCTGCTGTGGCACGAAGTGCTGCGGCACCTGCGCCGCGTGCCGGACGCGACCGGGCTCGCGCTGCTCGTCGAGCGTGCGCACCCTGAGCTGCACGAGTTGTTCGTCAGCGCGGTCCAGTTGCAGGGCGCGGGTCCTGCAGCAGGCGACCCCGAGCTCGTGGCGCGCGTGCTGCGCGACGCGGAGCTGAAGGCGCGCGGAATCGGCCTCGAGGGCGTGCTGCACGAGCGACCGCAGCAGGTGCGCGCGCTCGCGGGCGTCGCGTCCTTCGCGCTGCTGCTCATCGGCGCGCGACTGGGCGGCGAGACGACCTCGATCTTCCTCGAGCGCCTGATCGGCCGCGACGTGCCGTGGCCGCAGCGCACGACGCTCGAGCTCGCCTACACCGACCCGTCGAGCCCGGGCGAGCCGCGCACGACCGGCGAGGCCGCGCTCTTGCGCATCGCCCGCGGCACCGACGTCGCGATCAGCGTGCGCGCCATCGGCGAGACGCCCGAGGAAGTCGTGCTGCACTTCAAGGGTGGCAGCGAGGCCGTGCTCGCGCCCGCCGCCGACGGCACGTTCCGCACGGTGCTGCGCTCCTGCCAGGAGAACATCGAGTTCTTCGCGACCGGTGGCGACGACGAGGACGAGCTCCCGCGCCTTGCGATCGAGGTGCTCGATCCGCCCGACATCGCGGCGCTCGGCATCGAGATCACCCCGCCGGCCTACACGGGTGCGCCCGCTCGCGTCGAGTTCGACCGCGACGTGCAGGTGCTCGCCGGCTCGCGAGTCGCGATCACGATCCTGCCGACGCCCGCGGACGCGACCGGCAGCGTCAACCTGCAGCCCAGCGACCGCGACATCGAGCTCACCGCGCGCGCTTTCCCGGCGCGGCCGGGCGAGACCAGCGCTCCGCAGACTGGCCTCGGCTTCGAGTTCGACGTCGCGAGCGCGCTGCGCTACCGCTTCAAGCTGCGCGACTCGACCGGCCTCTCCGACCCGGATCCGGGCCTGTTCTCGATCGATGTCGTCACCGACGAACGGCCCGAGGTCGAGCTCGTCGCTCCGGCGCGGCTCGACGTCGAGACCGTCGCGGGCGGGCTGTTCCGCATCGGCGCCCGCGCGAGCGACGACTTCGGCGTGACGGCCGTCGAATGGCGCCCGCGCACGATGGGTGCCGAGCAGCGCAACGGCGAATGGACGGCGTTCACGACCGAGCCCGCACCGCGCCCCATGCGCGGCGACGAGGCTCCGCGTGGCGTCGCGTTGTTCGGCTCCGCGCGCATCGAGGTCGCGAGCCTCTCCGCGCAGGTGCAGGTCGGCGACCTGCACGAGTTCGACGTGCGTGCGCTCGACACGCGGCCGCGCATCGAGGGCGAGCCCGACCCGGCCGGTGTCGGCAACGGCCCGACCGTGCGCGTGCGCATCGTCAGCGACGAGGAGTTCCTGCGGCGCCTGCAGGACCGCCTGTCGCGCGCGCGCAGCGACGTGTCGTCCTTCGAGGAGCTCCTGCGCCGCAACCTGCAGCGCAGCCGCGACGTGCTCGCCGCGCTCGACGCCTCGGGCGAGGCGCCGCATCCGACCGAACTGCAGAGCCTGCTGGTCGGCGAGCGGCGTGCGCTCGGCGACGGCGAAGCGCTGACGCGCGAGTTCTCCGGCTCGCTCGAGAGCGCCCTGTACGCGCGCATCGACGAGAAGGCCGTGCCCGTGCTCGAGGCGCTCGACGCCGAGCTCGCCAAGGTCTCGGCCAAGGGCTTCCCGCTCGAGGCGTGGACACGTTTTGCCGCGGCGCAGCGCACCGCACGCGCCCTGCCCGCGGGCATCGCGAAGCAGCTGCTCGGCCTGTTCGACCTGTCGCTCCAGATCTCCGCCGACGACCTGCCGCTCGCGGCCGCGGCGCTCGACCGCGCGGGCCGGCGCGCGACCGTCGCCGAAGTGCGGGCCGAGCTCGCCGCGGCGCTCGAGCGCGAGGAGCAGGCCCACCGCCGCGCGACCGAATTGCTCGACCTGCTGGCCGAGTGGGACAACTTCCAGTCGATCCTGTCGCTCACGCGCGACATCCTCGGCCGCCAGAAGGCCATCCGCGACCGCACGGCGGAGATGAACGGCACGGAACGCAAGTAGAAGAGGTCAACGATGAAGCTCCTGCAACCTGACTCGCCGCGCCGCAAGCACCTGCGAGGCGTGTTCGTGTCGTTCCTCGGGCTCGCGCTCCTCCTGCCGGCGCCGCTCGTCGCGCAGCAACGCGACACCACGTCGATCCTCGAGGAACAGGAGCTGCTGCGGCGCAAGCTGCAGCTGCTCAAGCGCACGATGGAGGCGCTGATCCCGCGGCTGGAGAAGGAAGGGCGCCCGCGGGCGCTCGACCTGCTGCGCGAAGGCCTCTCGCTGCTCGACAAGCGCGGCGACGACTCGGGCCAGCTGACGCTCGAGGAGCTGATGGACCGCGCGCGCGACGACGTGCAGGCCGGTCAGGTTGCGACCTCGATCCAGCGCCAGGAACAGGTGATCTCGCACCTCGAGCGGCTGCTGTCGGTCCTGATGGATCGCGAGGACGTGTCGAGCCTCGAGAAGTCGCTCGCCGACCTGAAGGCGATGCGCGAGGGCATCCAGGCCCTGCGCGGCGAGGAGCAGAAGCTGCGCGAGGACACGGAGAAGCTGCGCGAGGAGAGCGCGAACCAGGCGCAGCGTGCGCTCGAGGCGCAGCTTTCCAAGCTCACCAAGGACCAGCGCGACCTGCTCGAGCGCAACGAGCAGGCCGGACGCGCGAGCGGAGCGCTGGCGCTCGAGCAGATCGAGCGCGAGCTCGAGACATTGCTCGCGCGGCAGAAGATCGATCGCGAGGTGCTCGAGTCCTGGAAGCCCGAGGCTTCCGGTCGGCTCGACGAGGCCACGGCGGCACTCGATGCGGCGCGGCGCGAGGCGGCGCGGGCCGAGCGGCTCGCGCGCGCGGCGGAGGAGCTGCGTCAGGCGGCCGAGGCGGCGAAGGCCAATGCGGCGGGCGCCGAGGATCCGACGGCGAAGCTCGACGAGGCCGCCGCGCGCGAGGAACGCCAGCAGCGCGTCTCGAACGACGAGAGCGCGGCGAAGGCGGCCGAGGCGCTGCGCAAGGCGAGCTCGAGCCTGCGGCAGGCCGGTGCGGACGCGAACGCGCGCCAGAAGGCGGCGGAAGAGGCGCAGGCCAAGGCGGCGGAGCTCGCGGCGGAGGCGCAGCAGCGGCAGGCCCAGGCGCAGGCCGCGCGCGAGGCGGCGGCGAAGGCGCTCGCGAAGGCCGCACCGTCGGGCCAGCAGTCGCCGGGCGAGAACGAGGCGAGCGAGGCGCTCGCGCGCGCGCTCCAGCAGGGTGCGAAGGGCGACGAGAAGGCCGCGCAGGAAGCCGCGAAGGCGACCGACGATGCGGCGGCGGCGCTGCAGCGATCGGCCGAGGACCAGCGCAAGCTCGGGCCGGCGCTCGCGTCGTCGCAGAATGACGGCGCGCAGACGGCCGAGCGGCTCGCGCGTGGACTGGAGGCCCTGCCGGCGCCGAAGCCCGCGGGTGAGGAACGCGCTCGCGAGGCTCTGCAGCGCGCGGCGGAAGCAATGAAGCAGTCGAGCGCAGCCGCGCGCTCGCAGTCGGGCGAATCGGCGGCGGAGAACGCGCAGCGCGCCGAACAGGCGCTGCAGGAAGCGCGCGAGGCGCTCTCGGGCGCTCGCGAACAACGCGCGCAGTCCACTGCGAACGCGCAGGGCTCGCAGCAGCAGGGCTCGCAGCAGCAGGGTTCGCAGCAGCAGGGTTCGCAGCAGCAGGGTTCGCAGCAGCAGGGCTCGCAGCAGCAGGGTTCGCAGCAGCAGGGCTCGCAGCAGCAGGGTTCGCAGCA
>JAPLOE010000007.1 GCA_026692705.1 Planctomycetota bacterium | reverse complement strand
AGAAGCGCCCGAGCCATTCGTGGATCAGCTCGAACTCGTAGTCACCGGGCGCGAGACCGCGGAGCTCGAACGTGCCGTTCTGCCCGGTCAGCGCGAACTGCGGCGTATCGACGACGTGCACGAGGGCCTGCATCCACGGATGGATGTCGCAGCGCACGGGAATCGAGCTCTCGGCGCTCTCGAACACGAGCTTCAAGTCCTGCGCGCCCGGAGCGACGGAACGGTTCGAGCTCTCGTTGCGCTTCGAACGCACGTTGACGTTGTGCACGACCGGATCGGAGTTGTGCAGCGCGAGCGGCTGGCCGACGCGCACGACGACCACGTGGGGCTCGAACACGCAGCCCTTCTGGTCGAGCACGACCGGCTCGGTCGGCACCGGCGCATCCGCGGCCGCGGGCCCGGCCTTCACTCG
The DNA here is from genome assembly GCA_026692705.1 of Planctomycetota bacterium. Classification (GTDB taxonomy): domain Bacteria; phylum Planctomycetota; class UBA1135; order UBA1135; genus F1-120-MAGs118. The sequence goes on along the minus strand of JAPLOE010000007.1, from coordinate 3,045 downwards.
CAGCAAGACGTTGGCGATGCGTGCGTCACGCACGAGCAGCCGCTCCGACGGAGCGGTCGTTCGCAGGTTTCCGCAGCCGTCGCTCGCGCCGAGCGCGATCGGCGGAAGGGTCGGTGCTTCGCCGATCAGGTGCACGTGACCGCGCAACCTCCCCACCGGCACCAGCACCGAATCCGCGATGACGAAGGACGTCGACGACGGCTTCGGCGTCGAATCCGGCGCGGGCTCGTCCCCGCACGCGGCGAGTCCGAACACGAGCGCGAGAGCCGCCAGTCGCCTCACGCGAGCTCCAGCAGGATCTGCAGGCGCAGGAAGTCGATGTCCTTGAGCCGCACCGCGACCGGATGGCCCTCGGTGAACGACAGGAACGTGCGGCCGCGCTTGATGTTGATCGTCGGCCCCTTCACCTCGACCTTCTCGCCGATCAGGCGCGCAGGCAGGAAGCCCGTGACGTTGAAGTCGACGAGCTCGATCTCGAGGCCCGGAGGCGAGACGCGGCGCACGCGCGCCTTGAGCTTTTCGCCGATGTGCGGGTGCATGAACTGGCAGACCTTGAGGTCCCCCACGGCGTTCGCGCACATCTCCGCGATGTCGGCCTGCGCCGAGCTGTGCGCCGCGATCGAATTGAGGTCGTCGAGCAGCTCGAGCGTCTTCAGCTCGCGCGCCGTTTCCTCGGGCCGGCTCTCGAGCGCCCACAGCCAGCGGTGCACCATCAGGTCCGGATAGCGGCGGATCGGCGACGTGAAGTGCAGGTAGGCCTTGCGCGCGAGCCCGAAGTGCCCGGCGACGTCCTCGTGGTCGTGCACCTCGTACACGGCGCGCTCGATCAGGCCCATGATGCGTTGGATCAGGGCCTCGGCGTTGGGCTTCTTGCGCGCGGTGCGGATCAGGCGGCCGATGTCGCGTCCGGTGAGCTTCTCTTTCGTCGGCACGCGCAGCCCGTGTTCCTCGAGCTGCTTCGCGACGGCCTCGATCTCCTCCGGCGTCTTCTCCTTGTGCACGCGGTAGATCGTCGGCAGCCCGCGCTCGCGGAACAGGTCGCCCACGGCCTGGTTCGCCGCGAGCGCCGTCTCCTCGATCAGCGCCATCGAGAAGTAACGCGGGTAATCGACGATCGCCTTGACGTCGTGGTTGTCGTCGAACTGGAACTTGCGCTCGCGCGACTGCATGCGCATCGAGCCCTTCGCGTCGCGCAGCTGCTGCTGGCGCACGGTCCACTTGCGGAAATGCTCGAGCGGCTCGCGCAGGTGCGCGATGGCCCGCGTCTCGGCGCTGTCGACGCCGTCGAGCAGCTCCTGCACGACGCGGTAGGTGTTGCGCTTGACGCTGCGGATCACGCTCTTCGCGATGCGCGACGACGTGCGCTGGCCCGCGGCGTTGAACACCATGAAGACCGAGTACGCGAGGCGGTCGCGGCCTTCGACCAGCGAGCACAGGTGGTTGGAGAGCTCCTCGGGGAGCATCGGCACGACCTGATCGGGCAGGTAGATGCTCGTCGCACGCGCGAGCCCCTCCGCATCGAGCGCCGTCTCCGGCCGCACGTAGTGCGCGACGTCCGCGATGTGCACGCCGACCTCGTAGGCGCCGTGCTCGAGCACCTCGATCGAGATCGCGTCGTCGTAGTCCTTCGCGTCGTCGCCGTCGATTGTGAAGATGCACTTGGAGCGCAGGTCGAGCCGCCCGACCTTGTCGGCCTCGGTCGGGTCCTGGGCGAGTTTCCCGACCTCCGCACGCACGTCCTCGGGGAACACCGTGCGCACGCGGAACGACGCGAGGATCTGCATCTCCTCGGAATCGGTGTCGCGGTAGCACGCGGGCCCGGTCTCCATCGACTCGAAGGCCGGCGGGCGGCGCGAGATGCGCTCGCGCGCTTGGGCTTCCGCGATGTCGTCGACCTTGCGCTCGGGCCCGAAGTCGCTGATGAACTTGAACTTCGGCTCGTTGGCCGAAGGCTCCGGCGGCGGCGTGCCACGCTGCTTGGCGAGGTCCTTGAAGCTCGAGAACTTCTTCTTGTCTTCGGTCATCGGACTTCGGTCCTGCGCTCGCGGAAGTGCTGCACCGCCACGGCGCCGAGCGCGACGAGCAGCGGGTCGACGGGGAAGCGGTACCGTTCGGAGACGTGCGTCAGATAGTACGGGGCGCCGAAGGCGAGCAGCGAAAGCACGAGCAGGATCCGCACGTCGCGTTCGAGCCGCGCTTTCGCGAGCGCCACCAGCGCGCCGACCGCCGCAAGCACGTAACTCGCGTACTTGATCCAGCTCGCCGGGTCCTTCGCCGCGCTCTTGCCCGAGGTCTGGCGCCGGTCCATCGACGGTGGTTCGCTGACCCAGAACAGCGCCGAACGACGGGCGCTAAGGCTCACGAATTCCACGGGATTCGCGCGGATCCACGCGACGGCGCGCTCGCGGTTCTCCGCGGAGTAGGAGACCTCGCCGAGCTCGCGATACAGCGCCAATTCCGCGGGCACGTGCGACGGATGGTACTTGAACGGCACCGGCCGCCCATCGGCCTCGTCGTGGTTGCCGATGCGCAGCTCGACGCCGAGGTTGGGGCGCAGCGAGAACGCGCCGAGCACGAGCTGGTTGCGCAGCATCCACGGCACGCACAGCGCGACGGCCGCCAACGCGAACGTCCCAGCGGCCTTCAGGCCCGCGCGGCGCCAGGTGAAGGCGAGGAACAGCGGAGCGAGGCTCGTGGGCGCAGGATTGAGCACCAGCAACGCCCCGTACGCGAGCCCGTTGCGCAGCGGCGACGTGTCGCGGCGCACCACGCGCTCGAACACCCACGTGAGCGCGAGCGCGACGAACGTCGTGTCCCACACGAGCTGGAACGTGTTCGAGATGGCGATCGGGTACAGCGCGAACAGCCACCCGGCGAGCAGCCCGGCGCGCGGGACGCCCAGCGTTCGCACGAGCCGCACGAGCAGCACCGCCGTCAACGCCGACGCGAGCGCCTGCAACGTGACGACGATCGCCATCGTCGCCGCCGTCACGCCCCCACCGAGCTTGAGCGCGAGCGCCAGCAGCAGCGGAAACGGCGGCGTGA
>JAPLOE010000006.1 GCA_026692705.1 Planctomycetota bacterium | reverse complement strand
AGGCGCGCCTGCTCGGCCGCTCCGCCGACGAGACCGCGAACCGGGTGCTCGCATCCGAAGTGCGCCGCTACCTCGACAGCGAACGTGTCGAGCTTGCCTGCGCCGCCGCGCGCAGTCTCGGCGAGCTGGGTGACGACGAAGCCGTGCCCAAGCTGCTCGCGCTGCTCGAGTCGCCGCTCAAGCCGCTCGTCGACAGCGCGCACTGGGCCTTGCGCCGGCTGAGCGGTCTCAACCTTCCCGCCGCGCCGGGTCCGTGGCGTGCGTCGCTCTCGAGCGACCAGCTGTGGTGGGACACCGAAGCGCCGGGAGTGCTCCACGCGCTCGTGACGGGCACTCAGCCGGAGCGCCTCGCTGCAGTGGGTTCGCTCGGCGGCCGTCCGTGGCGGCGCGCGGATCTCGCACGCGAGGTCGTGGCGACGCTCGAGGATCCCGCAGACGTCGTGCGGCTCAAGGCTTGCGCGGTGCTGGCCCAGCTGGGATCGCCGGCGGCCACTGAGGGCCTGCTGGGTGCGCTCGGCGACGACTCCGACGCGGTGGCGCAGGCCGCGCACAAGGCGCTGGTCGCGATCCACGGGCGAACGCTGCCGACCGATCCGGGCGAGGTCCGGACGGCGCTGCACCTGTAGGCCAGCACGCGGTCGGGAGCCCCGCGGCTGCCTTTCGCCCGCGGCAATCGCCTGCACCCTACACGCGGACGCCGACGCTCCGTATCCTTGTGCGCCTTCGAAACCCGGAGCAATCCATGGCCTCCCGTCCGCAACGTGGCGATTCCAAGTCCGATCCCCTCTCCCAGGAGGTCGATGCCGCCCTCGATGGCATCAACCTGCAGGAGCTCGACGACTCGGGCCAGATGAGCCGCAAGGGAGCCGGTGGTTCCAAGCTCGTCAAGGGCACGGTCGTCGGCTTCAGTGGCGATGACGTGATCGTCGAGCTCGGCCCCCTGTCGCAGGGCGTGATCAAGAAGAGCGAGTTCGAGGAGATCCCGAAGGTCGGCGCGAACTTCGAGTTCTCCAAGCACGGCATGGAAGACGGCCTGCACGTGCTCTCGCTCAAGGAAGCGAAGGCCATGGCGGCCTGGAACGAGCTCACGGTTGGCGCCCGCGTCGAAGCGCGCGTCTCCGGGCAGAACACCGGCGGCCTCGAGCTGCGCATCGGGCCCGTGTCGGCCTTCATGCCGGCCTCGCAGGTGAGCCTCGGCCGCGAGGACGACCTGCACCGCTACATCGGGCAGGTGCTCGAGTGCGAGGTGGTCGAGCTCGACCCGACGAAGAAGCGCGTCGTGCTCTCGCGCCGCAAGGTGCTCGAGGGCGTGCGCGACGAGTCGCGCAAGCAGCTCGTCGGCGCGCTCACCGAAGGCCAGCTCATCACCGGCAAGGTCACGCGCGTCGAGGCCTTCGGTGCGTTAGTCGACATCGGCGGCGGCGTCGAGGGCCTGCTGCACGTGTCGAACATCTCGCGCAAGCGCATCGAGAGCGCCGCCGACGTCCTCAAGGCGGGCGATCAGGTGCGCGCGATGGTGCTCGAGATCAAGGAAGGTGGCAAGCGCATCGGCCTTGGCACCAAGCAGCTCGAGGCCGATCCCTGGGACGAGATGGGCGGGCGCATCGCGACCGGCCAGGTCCTGTCGGGCAAGGTCGTGCGCCTGATGGAATTCGGCGCGTTCGTCGAGCTCCTGCCGGGCATCGAAGGCCTGCTGCACGTCTCGCAGCTCTCCAAGGAGCGCGTCAAGCGCGTGCAGGACGTGGTCAAGGTCGGCCAGCAGGTCTCGGTGCGCGTGCAGTCGGTCGATCCGCGCCAGAAGCGCGTGTCGCTGTCGCGCATGGACGAGCGTGGCGCGCTGATCGGCTCGGAAGACTCGGTCGAAGGCGCCGTGATCCAGCAGATGCTCGAGCGTCAGTCGGGCGGCAAGGCCCAGACCAACCTCGGCAGCCTGTTCAAGAAGGCGCTCGACAACAAGAAGCCGTGAGCGCTGGCTCGCGCACGCGCGCGGGCCACGCTCCGACTTTCAGCTTTCCGCTCAGTAGCTCTCTTCAGGGCCCGGGAACTCCCGGGCCTTGACGTCGTTGCGGTAGTGCTCGAAGGCCGCGAGCATCTCGGCGCCGAGCTCCGAATAGCGCCGCACGAAACGCGGGTGGAAGCGCGTGTAGAGGCCGAGCATGTCCTGCGAGACGAGGATCTGCCCGTCGCAGCCCGCACCGGCGCCGATGCCGATCACCGGGATCGCGAC
>JAPLOE010000005.1 GCA_026692705.1 Planctomycetota bacterium | reverse complement strand
GCCTCGTCGGGCACGCGCACCTTCACGCGCAGCCGCTCGACACCCGCAGTGCCCGGCCTGGCGCGGTCGAACTCGAGCAGCGCCGTCAGCTCCCTGCGCTCCGCCTCGTCGCGGCACTCGCGTTCGACGAACGCCGCACGTTCCGCTGCGGGAAGCTCGCAGGCCGCCTGGAACAGGCGATACACGCGCTCGTGGCGCTCGTCGGGGGCCGAAGCGTCGGTCACGAGACGGACTCTAGCAGTGCCGCCCTCGGAACGGGCGGGACGTGCGGGAGAAGGCCTGAATCCGCCGTGATTCTCGCACCGAAGGCGCCGCGTTGCCGCTCACGCCTCCGCTCGGAAACCTCAGGCTTCGCGGTTGCCGCGGCCAACCGACTTGGTTGCCCGCGCCTTGGCCTCCTGGGCGAGGCGCGCGGCGAGCCAGGCGCGGGAGAAGGCCCAGTCGCGGTCGGCGGTGGCGGGGGAGATGCCGAGCACCTTGGCGCAGGCCTCGAGCTCGAGCCCGCCGAAGTAGCGCAGCTCCACGAGCCGCGCCTTGCGCGCATCCTCGGCCGCGAGTGCCTTGAGCGCCTCGTCGAGATCGAGCAGCTGGTCCTGATCGACCTCGACGGACTGCGCCTGCGTGTCGAGCGTGACGCGCAGCCGGTCCCCGCCGCGTTTTTCGGCCGAACGAGCGCGCGCGCGCTCGATCAGGATGCGGCGGATCGACTCGGCGGCGGCAGCGAAAAAGTGCCCGGCGTGATCCCAGCGCGGCGCGGCGCCGTCGGGGCCACCCGCGAGGCGCAAGTAGGCCTCGTGGACGTGCGCGGTGGCCTGCAAGGTCTGGCCGGGGCGCTCCTCGCCGAGCCTGCGCGCCGCGAGCGCCCGCAGCTCGGAATACACGAGCGGAAGCAGCTGTTCCGCCGCCTTCGGCTCGCCGTTCTCGTTTGCCGACAGCAGGCGCGTCACGTCGTTCGACATGGCGCAAGAGATTAACGACAACCGGGGTTTCGCGCCCGTGGACGCGAAACCCCGGCTCGAAAGACCCGCTCGAGCTACTGCTCGCAGGTCAGGAACTGCACCGCATTGGTGAGTCCCGTGGCGAACGGGTCCGCGGGGTCGCGGTACCAGAACTGGCAGTAGGTCCAGTCGCCCGCGACGACGCCGTTGGCCGCCGCGTAACCCTGGCTCCAGTGGAAGTCATAGGCGCCGCTGCAGTTGTTGCCGGTGGGCGTGCCACCGGAGTTCATCGCGGACGTGCGACGCAGCGGGCTGCCGACGCACTTGGTGCCACCCTGGAACGGCACGTTGGCATACGCGTTCGACCAGAACAGCAGGCCCGACTTCTGGTTGAGGATGTCGTACGCGAGCAGGTGGAAGTCATCGGGACCGTTGACGCTCGGGCTGCCCGAGTAGGTCATGTACGGCAGGCAGAACTGGCTGTTCATCTTCGAGTCGCAGTAGGCCGCGACCGGAGAGTTGGAGAAGTAGAAGGGCCCGAGGTGTTCGGTGGGACCGGCGTTGCCGGCGTAGTCGATGGCCCGCACGTGGAAGAAGTAGCCCGCGTCAGGCGGGAGCAGCTCGTTCCACGAAGTCGAGAACGTGTCGAGGAACGCGTCCGGATCGGTCGTGTACGAGTAGTCCCACACCACGGAGTAACCCGCGACGCCCGCGAGCGCGTCCCACGCCGGCTGCCAGGCCATCGTCACGTCCGAGCCGCAGCTCCACATCCCGACGGGATGCGAGGTCGAGATCAGGCCCGACACCGCGGTCGGCCCCGTGCCGTCGACGGTCACGAACGTCGACGACGAAACGAGCGGGCCGTTGTCCGTGCGCGCCTCGACCGTGAAGACCTTGAAGCCTTCGCTCGTCCACACCGGCTCGAAGTAGGCGTAGCGGCTGTTGAGGCTCAGGATGTTGCCGAGCCCGAAGCGGCTGGAGCTCTGGAAGTCGGCGAACGGCCCGTCGTTCAGGAAGACGTACGAATCGTCGAGCCAGCTCTGGCCCGTGGCACGAACCGTCGCGGCTGAGGCGAGGTAACCGGGGTTGTAGACCGAGGCCGACACGCTGATCGGCGTGTAGGGCTGCGTGTAGGAGCTCGACTGCGAGAGCGAGACCTGCACCTGCGGCTGGGTCTGGCCCGTCACCGAGAAGACCGTGACGCCGAAGCGGCCCGTCGACGTGGCGTTGTAGGGGTTGAGCTTCCAGCGGTACCAGCCGGCCGCCGGGTTCTCGATGTAGCGGAGCTCGGTCGTGTCGTAGCTCGACGTGCCGGCAGTGAATTCGCCGGTGTTGAGCCCGGCCGCGAAGGGCTCGAAGTCGATGTAGAGGTCCCAGTCGTTGACCGCAGCGCTCGAGGCACCGGCGGAGGCCGCGACTTCGTTCCAGTTCGTGCAGATCACGACGCGCGTCGTGCCCGGCGCGACGTAGAAGTCCGCATAGGTGCCCTGACCCGCGCCGAGGTCGAACGTCCAGTTGCTCCAGCCGCTCTGGTAGCTCGAGAAGTTCGCGAGAAACGCGTCGACGCGACCGGCGCCGTACTGGTTGAGGCCGGGCGTGAACTGGTTGTAAATCGGCTGCGAATTGCGCGTGACGGCGCTCGCCATCAGCGTCGCGGCTAGGGCCGACGGGCGATAGCGCATCCAGCTGAAGCGGTCGCACAGCAGGGCGGCGATGCCGGTGACGTGCGGCGCCGCCATGCTCGTGCCCTGCTTGCCGGTGTACTGGTCCCAGGTGTTCGCGAGCAGCGACTGGATCCAGTTGCCGGGCGCGCACACGTTCGGCTTCCAGCGGCTGTCGCCGGCCGGGCCCTGGCTCGAGAAACTCGAGCGCTCGGCGATGGTCGTGCCCAGGTTGGGCGAATCCTCGACGCTGCCGACCGCGAAGGCGTTCTTCGCGTTGCCCTGCGTGCCGATCGTGCTCGCATTCGCGTCGTTTCCGGCCGCGAACACGTACATCTGCTGCTGCCAGAACACTTCGTCGTCGATCAGGCGCGCGTCGAACTCCGAACCGATCGCGCCGGTCTGCGACGAGCCCCAGGAGTTGTTGATGACGTGCGGGCGCGGCGAGAACGAGCCGCCGTTGTCCCACACGCCCGTGCGCATCACGGACATGACCGAAGCGAGGTTGACGACCTGCGAGCCGCAACCCGCGAAGATCTTCGACTGCTGGAAGCGGCCCGTGCCGCCCCAGCCGAGCCCCGGCGCGACGCCGCGCTTCGAGGCCGTCGCCGAGCCGTCGCCGGTGAGCGTGCCGGCGACGTGCGTGCCGTGGCCGCAGGCGTCGTACCAGGCGCCCGTGCCACTGCCGGAGAAGTCCCAGCCCCAGCCGTTCAGGTGGTAGTAGAGGTCCGCGTGGCCGGTCGACAGGCCGCTGTCGATCTCGCCGGCGACGACGGTCTGCGACGTGGCGCCGTTGACGTAGTAACGCGTCGAGTCCGCGTTGACCATCGGCATCGATTCCTCGTGCGTGGTCGCGACGGGCAGCGCTTCTTCGACGAACTGCACGAAGTCGAGCTCGGCCAGGTTGCGGGCGAGCGCGAGCGGCGCGCGCACGTGGAAGGCGCGCACGGAGTCCTTCTCGACGTAGTCACCGACGAGCGCACCGGCGGATTCGAGCGCGCGCTGCTGCCAGCCGTTGGATTGCACGCGGTAGGCGAAGTTGCGCGGGTCGGCGCCGTTGGTGGGCTCGGCCGAGGCGTCCCGCTGCGCGCCGGTGGTGATTAGCTCGCGCGTCGTGTCGGCGCACAGGTCGGTCTCGTGGATGTTGACGACGAGCTCGACGAACTGGGTCGCGTCGCGCGTGGCGAGCCCAGAGAGCACGCCCGGGCTGAGCTTCTGCTCGAGCCGCGGCACGCCGATCCAGCGCACGAACTCGAGCGCACCGACCGCGTCGATCTGCTCCGGCGCCAGCGCGACCTTCATGCAGTAGCCGGGGTGGAAGCCGAGCAGGCGGCAGCCGAGGCTCTCGAGCGTCGCGAGGCGCGCGGGCGTCATGCGGCGCCCGAACATCACGTAGGCGAAGGCCGTCGGCGCCGGGCGACCGTCGGTCGGCAGCGTGCGGACCTGCGCGACGAGCGTGGGGTCGATGCGCTCGTCGAGCGGCGGGTAGAAGCGCTTCGATGCGAAGCCGAGGTAGAGCGGGCTCTCGAGGCCCTTGGTGACGCGTGCGTCGGGGCTCGTCGCGTCGCCTTCGAGGCGCACGCCTTCGAACGGCACCGCGTCGTCGAGCTCGGCGTCGATCGGGGCCGGGGCCGGCATCTGGACGCCGCCGGGGAGCGGGGAAGTCTGGTCGGGAGCGGGGGATTGCTGGGCCAGCAGCGGGCTGGCGAGCAGGATCAGGGGCAGGCTGCGCAGGGTCATGGAGGCCTCCGAGGTAGGAACCGGAGCGGGATGGGGCAGGTGGAAACGGGGCGGAAGAGCTCCGCCCGCAGGCCCCAGAGGCCCGAGGCCTCGACTTGCACAACCCAATCGCGAAAAAAGTGTCAGCGCGGCTCGCGCACGACGAGCGTGTGGACCTCGGCGCCCTGTCCCCCGAGCTCGCGCGGCTGCGAGGAGAGCTCACTGGTGTCCGGCCAGTGCTTCAAGGCGTGTTCCGGAGAGAGGATCGCGATGAGGACCGTCAGCTCGCCGCAGCCGACGGGCACGAGGTAGCCGCGCTCGTACCGCAGCACTCCAGGCTGGTTCGGATCGGCGCTGAAGCGCGGGCTCGGAAGCTCGGTGCGTCCAGCAGGCACCCGGCGGGGGCCGGGCTCGAGTTCGACGGCCTTTCCGTCGCGGGTGTAGGCCTGAAGGTAGACGAGCGACTCCTCGTCGAGTTCGAGCTCGATCCGGAAGAAGCCCGCTTCGCCTGTTTTTACGGAGTTTTCCAGCGCGGCGCGCGCCTCGCGCTCGCGGGCGGCAGCTTCCGTGCGCAGGAACTCCTCCGCGCTGATGTTCGGCGGGTCCTGCGAGCCACGAAGCGCACTCAGGCCCTCGGGCCGCAGCTCGCGCAGCTCCGGGGCACTCGCCAGCGCTTCCAGCGGCGATTCGTAGCTCGCGACGAAGGCGACGCGCGAGCGATCGCGAGCGAGGAACATCAAGACGGACACCATCAGCAACGCAGCGGCGGCGAGCGAAGCCACGAGCCGAATTGCGAGGTTCCGCGGCCGTCGGCGCGCCGCCTTCGGCGCCAGCAGCTGCTCGCGCAACACGCGATCGGTCGCGAGCAGCTGCTCGACGGCGAGCGCGAGCTCCGGCTCGTGCGCCATGCGGCGCTCGAACTCGAGCTGCGCGGCCTCGTCGAGCTCACCGTCGACGTACTCGACGCAGCGGGCCTGGTCTTCGGGGCGGAGCGCGCTCACGGGTCGAGATCCTCCATGCCGAAACCCTTGCGCGCGAGACATTCCCGCAGCGCCGCCAGCGCCCGGAACACGCGCACGTGCAGCGTGTTGCGATGGACGCCGAGCTCGCTCGCGATCTGCGTGGTGTCGAGCTGGCGCTGGTAACGGAGCACGACGGCACTGCGCTGCTCCGGCGCGAGCCGCTCCACGCAGTCGGCGAGCGCCCGGCGCAGCTGGCCGAGCTCGGCCACACGCTCTGGACCCCGGTCGCTGCCGGGCAGTTCGGTCGTAGGGCTCACCATGGGAGGCGCGCGGCGCAGGCGCTTGCGATGGTCCGAGAGGACGCCCCAGCTCCGGAATTTCAGGAAAGTGGTGAGATCCTTGGGCGCGGGGCCGCCGCGGGCCGCGTAGGCGAGCGTCGAACGCACGACTTCCTGCACCAGATCCTCGCGCACGGCAGGCGGGGCGCCGCGGCGGGCCAGTTCGGAACTGGCGACGGCGTGGGCGAGCGTGGCGAGGCGTTCGCGCGCGCCCGGGTCACCCCGGACGAGCGCGTTCCAGTCGCCGTCGTCCACCTCGGAATCCGCCGCCATGCGCCCGAAAGCGTCCCCGGCGCGGAGGGCCTTGTCCAGCGTCGCGGGTCAGTCCCCGGGGCCGCTCAGCACCCAGCCGGCCCAGTCGCGCGGCGGCGCCCGGCGCTCGCGCAACGCCTTCTTCGCCTGGCGCAGCGCCTCGGCCGGGGTCGCGCCCTCGTCGATGATGCGGCGGTAGAAGCTCGCCATCAGCTCGGCCGTCGCCGCGTCGTCGACCTTCCAAAGCGAGGTGAGCGTCGAGCGCGCGCCCGCGATGCGCAGCGAGGACTGCAGGGACGCGATGCCGAGGCCCGCGCGCTGCACGCCGACGGAAGTGTCGCAGGCGGAGAGCGTCGCGAGGCGGCATCTCGACAGATCGAGGCCGCACAGTTCCTCGCCGCTGAGGAT
>JAPLOE010000004.1 GCA_026692705.1 Planctomycetota bacterium | reverse complement strand
GCAGGTAGTCGCCGGCCGGCAAGCCACGCAGCTCCAGGTACTCGCCCTCGAGCGCCAGCCGCTCGAACTCGTCGCGCACCGACGCGGACTTCGCGTTGACCGCGTGCAGCGTCGCCACCGAGCGATCGAGCTTCGTCGCCTTGGAATGGTGCGGGATGCGCAGCATGTCGCCCACGATGCCGCGCAAAAGCTGCGGGACTTGCGCGAGATCGTCCTCGAGCGCCCAGCCGCGCCACTGGCCGCCAAAACCGTCGCAGTTGACGACTTCTACGCCTTCCAGCGCGCCGAGGCGGATGCGGCCTTCCTTGTTGGAGCGCAACGACACGTCGAACTTGTCGGTGTAGTCGCGGTGCTCGAGCTGGAACTGCAGCACGCGGTCCGCGACGGGCTCGCCGCTGCGGCCGAGCACGTCGACGTACCAACCCTCGGTGTCGCGGCCGAGCAGCGGGCACTCGAGCGTGTTGCCACGCTCCAGCTTCGACACGTCCACGCTCAGCAACGAGCAGGAAAGCTCCGTCTTCTGTCCGTCGGAAAGGCGCGTGATGTTTCCGCGCAGGGCCACGTCGAGCCGCGCGAGGCGTCCGGGCACCGAGATTTCCTGCAGGAATTCGCGGTCGAGGCGCAGCTCGAGCCCACGCACCTCCGTCGTCGCCGCCGTGCCGTCGAAGTCCGTCGTCGTGACGGCGAGCACCGCGTCCTCGAGCAGCGACAGCGACGCGAGCGAGTCGCTCACGAGCAGCCACGGCCGCAGCACGAGGTGCGCCTTCGAGCCCCCGCGAAGCTCCTCGACGTCGACGAAACCATCGCCACGCAGCGAATAGCCCTCCTCGGCGTGTTCGAAGCGTGCGAGCGCGATGCGGGCGCCGCTCTCGAGCACGACAGCCTTCGCGCCCGGCTTCGACGTGAACGGCACGACGATCTCGCCCTTGTCGTTGGCGTCGTACCGACGTCCTTCGAGGTGCAGCGCGGCCTTCGGCTGCGCGATTCCGCGTTCGTCGACGACACGCACGACCTGCCCGGCCGCTCCGGTGCGCGCGATCAGCTCGAGCGCGCCCTTGCGGACCACCGCGCGGCTTGCGGTGCCGTTGCCGATGAACTCGACCACGTACGTGCCGGGCTTCGAGAGCCGCGGGAAGTCGAACTTGCGCCGCACGCGCTGCAGCGGACCCTCGGCGTACTCGAGCGTGCTCTCCTCGTTGGCGACGAGCCCGTCGAGGTCGATCGACGCGTCGATCTCGCGGCCCATCGCGGTGTAGTAGTTGAGCGCGTGGACCTCGTAGACCTTGACGAGCAGCTTCGGGACGTTCTTGACGTCGAGCTCGATCGAGACCGCCTCCTCGGCGCCGAAGTGCTCCTTCTGCGTCGGGACGAAGTTGAGCTCGACGCGCTGCTTGAGCTGCTCGTAGTAACCCGGATCGTCGAGCAGCGTGTACCAGCGCTCCATGTCGCCGGAATTGCCGAGGATCTTCGTCTCGGCGAACACCCGCTTGAGGTAGTTGGCTTCGACCAGCGCGTCGAAGGCCTTGCTGTCGGCCGCGTCGCGCAGGAAGTGCTCGAGCATCGCGCGCACGAGCGGCTCGTCGTTCGCGATCGGCCCAAAACCCGTGGAAAACTGGCTTCCGAGCTCTGCGACCTCGCGCGTGCGCTCGGCGTTTTCGTAGGCCTTGCGCGGCGTCGTCGAGGAGTTGCGCGGCAGCCGCAGGTAGTCCTGGAAGCGCGCGAGGTCGAGCTGGCCCGTGCGCAGGTCGAGCTGCAGCCGGTGGAACGCCACGTGCGCCTTGAGCGAGTTGAAGCCACCCGACAGGCGCGCGGTGAACGCCGCGAGCCGTTCGAGGTAGGCACGCCGCGCCGCGAGATCGCGCTCGACGTTCTCATCGGCACCGGGTGCGAGCCGCACGATCCACGCGTTGACGAACTTCTCGTCGTTCAAGAGCGCCGGCCTGAGCCGCGCGAGCTCCTCGAACTGCACCAGCGTCAGCGCGCCATGGATCCCGAGACTCCCGAATCCGCCGGAATTCCGCAGCTCCAGGTGCCGCAGCACGAGCGGCACGATGTTCGGCAGGTCCGCGGTCCGCAGCTGCGACATCAGGCTCGCGAACAGCGCGTCGTCGAGTTCCTCCGCCGCCAAGCGCTCGAGCGCCGCGCCCCGCAGGCCCGTCACCGTGCGCGGATGGATCGCCAGCGCGCGCTCCTTCCACGCCGCCTCGTTGACGCTCGCGGGATCGAGCTCCGTCGGCACCTCGGGGCGCGCCCCCGGCACGTCCGCCGAGTGGCTCAGGTTCGTCCCGAGCTGGTTGCGCAGCCAATCCCAGCCGCGCTTGGGGTTCTGGTCGAAGGTCAGCAGGTGCTGGCGCACCAGGATCTCGGCGTACTTCGGGTTCGACTCGCCGAAGCGCTCGCGCCACGTGCGCAGCAGCCCCTCGACGGCCGCGTAGTCGCCCGCGTGCTGCCGCTCGAGGCAGGACCAGTAGTAGAAGAGCTCGCTGCCGGGGATGAGCTGCCCGAGCAACGCCTTGCGGTCGGTGGAGAGCGCGAACTGCTCCTCGAAGTCGGCCTGCCGCCCCTGTGGCGCGGCGCTCAGCTCCGGAGCCAGGATCCCGAACCCCACTCCGGTCGACAGCACCGCACCGATTGCCCAACGCTGCATCTTCCGTTCCATTCTTCGCATCCTTCGTCGCGCTCTCGTGTGTGGAGCCCGACTGCGCGCGACTCTAGCGCCGCGCGGAAGTGGCTCCTACACGGCCTTGCCAACGCCGCCCGGGCCGCGGAGTTTGGCGAAATCCTGCTTTTGGCCCGCGGGCGGACCGCGGGTGGATCGAGATCAGTTCCATGGCGCTGCTCGTGCTCACGGTGCTCGTCGCGGGCTTCACCCGCGGGCCCGTGCTGTGGAGCTTCGCCGCGCTGATGCTCGCTGCCTCGCCGTCGGCCGCTGGCTGCGCACGCAACCCCTGGCGATCACGGCCGCTCCCCACCGCCGCGTGAGAGTCTTCCCCGCCGCCATCCACGCGCCCACGACCGATCGCATCGGCGAGGTCGAGTCCCCGGCCTTCCACGCGTCCGTCGGCCTCGAGGTGCGGCCGTGGAAAGAGCTCCGCGAGCAAATGGCGCAGGCCGCGCTTTTCCTGAAGTGCCCCGCACATCGTCCGGGCCATCAGGCCGCGAGGAAGTTGGAGGCGGCACCCGGAATCGAACCGGGGAATAACGGATTTGCAATCCGTCGCCTTACCGCTTGGCTATGCCGCCTCCCGAGCCCGGAGTGGGCTCCGGGGGCCGATGGATCGGCTCCCGAGGGCCGGGAAGGATAGCCCGCGGGCGCCCGGCGGTCCACAGGGCACGTGCGGACGGAAGGACTTGCCGGGGCTCAGGCGTAGGCGTGCACGTAGAGGTACAGGGCACGCAGGAAACCGACGACGGCCGCGACCGCGAAGGCGAGCTTGAGCCAGCGCGCGACGGCCCGGCGGCGCACGAGCCAGGCCGTGCCGAGGAAGGCGAGCGCGAGGAACGTGCCGACGCGCCAGGCCCGCTCGAGCGGCTCGCGGTCGGGGCTAGTGCGCTCGATCGCCTGCAGCGCGAGGAAACCGCCGCAGGTCCACAGGGCGGCGAAGGCCGCGAGCCACGGCACCGCGCGCTTGCGAAGCAACCCCATGATCCCGAGGAACGGGAGCAGGAGCAGCGTGAAGAAACCGAGGACGGACTGGAGGCCGGAATCCACGGGCGGAGATCGAAACGATCCGCTGGCGCGCCTGCAAGCGGCTGGCGCCGCTCCTCCCCGCTCAACCCGCCGTGAACCAGCTCGCGAGCGCCTTGGGAAGGTCCTCGCAGGCCTTGGCGCGCAGCACGCGTTCCTGCTCGGCAATCGGCACCTCGTAGTCGGGCAGGCGTTCCCAGCTCCCGCCGCCCAGATCCTTGCGCGAGCCTGATTCCCACAGGCCATTCAGCTCGACCAAGGCCTGCGCGAACCCGGCGCCATGCTTCTCCGCGAGGAACTTCGCCGCGCCCCAGGCGTTGAGCGCGCCCGTGTCGTCGAAGGAGCCACGCTTGAGCGTCGCGACCTCGACCAGCGGCGCCTCGCTCTTGCCGCTCCACAACGCACCGACGCGCGCCCGCCAGCCCGTGTGCTCGACCGCGCGCACGAAGCCCGCGCGGTACGGGAAACAGTAGACGCCGCGGCGCAGCTCCACCTCCGCGTGCCACGTGAATCCCTGCAGCAGCCAGTAGGGCTGCCGCCCGTACTTGCGCTGCAGCGCGAGCTCGGCCGCGCGGTGCACGAACTCGTTCTCGGCGTTCCATTCCTTGTTCTCGGGCAGCCCGAGCACGACCGCGCCCACGAGCGGCTCTCCCAGCGCAAACCCCGGCGCCGGCGTCGAGCCCTTGGCCCAGCTCGCGAGGTACGGCGTGATCTCCGCGAGGCGCGCGAGCAACGTGCCGTGGTCCTCGGGCTTCTTCACGACGACGAGCACGAACGTGCCCGTGTCGAGCTTGCGCTCGCTCGCCCCCCACTTCGCGGTCGGCGCCTCCGACGCCGCGGGCTCCGGCGCCTTCGCGCCCTCGAGCCCGTCGACGAGCGCCAGCGCGCCCTCCGCCTGCTTGACCCATTTCGAGCCATTCGTGGTGCTGAGCACGAGCGCGCGCCCCGAACGGTCGAGGTCGAGCTTGTAGCCGTGCTCGCCCGCCCAGCCCGCGAGCGCGTCCGCCGCCTGCTTCGCATCGCCGGGGAAATCCGCCGGCGGCGCCGCGAGGTCGACTTTCTTGCCGCGCCACGTCACGCCGACGCCCGCGAAGACGCTCCCCGCGAGGGCGAGCGCCGCGGCGACGACGAACACGAGCTTGCGCGGGCCCATCACGTGCTCACTTGCGCTCCGAAAGCCAGCGCAACAGCCGCTGGTCGAGCTCCGTCGGCGTGAGCGCGAGCGCCGACTCCAGCGCCTTGCGTGAATCACTCGCCAGCGCCTTGTAGATCGCCGGCACGCTCTCGCTGCGCCCCTCGAGCAGGTACCCCGCGAGCGCGTAGGCCGTCAGAAGATCGTCGACGCCGAAGGCATCGATCTTGCGCGCGCACAGCTCCTCGACCTTCGTGCCGCGCCCGCGCTTGAAGCGCTGCAGTGCCTCGTTCATCCAGTTCGAGTCGCCCATCATCAGCTTGCCGAGCAGCTCCTTCGTCTCGGCGTCGCCGCTGGTCGGGCCCGTCGAGTACCACGTGTAGTGCGTGCCGACGAGCTCGCGCGTCAGGTACAGGCCGAAACCCTCCCAGGCCCACGCGCAGCCCTGATGGTCGAAGCTGAAATTCGCGAGCGTCAGGAGCCCGAGCATGTGCCGCACGGCACCGTCGAGGCGGCGCGGCGCGTCGGCGTCCCAGCGCGCGTGGTGGATCTCGCCCGGCAGGCCCGTGCCGGCCCACGTGCTCACGAGCTTGCGCTCCTCGTCGCTCCAGCCCGGCCACGCCTTGACGAACGCGTCGCGCGCGGCCGGCGTGGTGAGCAGGTACATGTCGACGACACCCGGGGCACCACTCGGCGCGCCCGTGACCTTGCGGAACAGCGCCACCGCCGCGCTGCACTGGATCGCGACGTTGCGCGCCTCGGCCGCATCGCCGCTCGACAGCACGCGCACGAGCGGCGTCGACACGCAAGCCGTCCACGTCACGCCGAGTGCATTCTCGCTGGCGCGCGGCGTGCCCTCGACCGGCGCCGGAACGGCCGCGACCAGTTCCTTCACGAGCGTCTTGAGCTCGCCCCGCCGCTCACGCGCCTTCTCCGATTCGGAGAGCACCCACTGCTCGCCGCGCTTCGCCTCACCGTTGAGCGCGCGGCTCGCCGCGTCTTCCGGATCGATCGCGAGCAACGCCGCGACGAGCTCGGCCCTGGCCGCAGGCGCAGGCTTGTGCTTCTCGAGCACCGGCTCCAGCGCCGCGCGGTACTTCGCCGCGATCTCGCCGCGCCGCTTCGCGCACTCCTCGAGCTGCGGCTCCTTCCCGAAGTTCTTCGACTCCGCGCGCTTCTCCGGCACCTTCCACGAGCCGTCGCGGTTCTTCTGGTGCTTGAGCCCCTTGTGCGCGGCCTCGTGCTCGGGCGCGAAGGCGAGGATCGCCTCCCAGGCGCGGTCGCGCTCGAGGTACAGCTTCACCGTGCCGGTCCACTCCACGAACCCCTCGAGGTCCACGACGGCCTGCTTCCGCGCGGGCGCGAGCTCGTCCGCTGGCGACGACTGGGCGCGCGCGAATCCGAGTCCAGAAATGAGAGCGAGGAGCGCTGCGAGAAATAGGGCGAGGCGTTGCATGCGAGGTAGAGCTACCAACGCCCATGAGACCGCGGGGGCCCGCTCGAATTCCTCGAAGCTGCGCATCTCGAACCCACTTGTTACACCACGGATCGGAGCGTGGCGCTCGCTAGGATGCCGCACCATCGGCCTCCGCGGGGAAGTGGCGAAACCGGCAGACGCAGCGGACTTAAAATCCGCAGCCCTTCGATGGGCGTGAGGGTTCGAGCCCCTCCTTCCCCACCCCGCCGCGCCGCTCACGCGCGCCCGCGCAGGCGACGCAGCGCCTGCGAAAGGTCGTCGAAGAGCGAGTAGGCGACCGGCGTGACGAGCAGCGTCAGGAGCAGGCACAGGGTCTGCCCGCCGATGACCACGATCGCGACCGCGCGCCGCTCTTCCGCACCCGGACCCGTGCCGAGCGCGAGCGGCAGCATGCCGGCGACCAGCGCGAGCGTCGTCATCAGGATCGGCCGCAGGCGGTCGCGATTGGCCTGCAGGATCGCCTGTCCACGCTCCATGCCCTGCGCGCGCAGCGTGTTGGTGTGGTCGATCTGGAGGATCGAGTTCTTCTTCACGACGCCGAACAGCACGAGGATGCCGAGCGCCGAGTACAGGTTCAGCGTGCCGTCGGTCAGCCACAACGACGCGAGCGCGAAGGGCACCGACAGCGGCAGCGAGAGCAGGATCGTCAACGGGTGGACGAGGCTCTCGAACTGCGAAGCGAGGATCAGGTACATAAACACGATCGAGAGCGCGAAGGCGATCGCCAGCTCGTCGAAGGTGCGCTCGAGCTCGCGGCTGCGCCCGAACAGCATCGTGCTGTAGGCCGGCGGCAGCTTCATCTCGGTCGTGAGGTTCTGCAGGATCTCGAGCTGCGTCCCGAGCGCGGCACCCGGCGCCACGCCACCGCGCACCGAGACCGTGCGCTGGCGGTCGACGCGGTCGATGCGCGAGGCCGCGCTCGCCTTCTCGATCGTCGCGAGGTTCTGCAGCTCGACCGTGCCGCCACCTTGCCGCGGCAGCAGCAGCGTCTGGAGCAGCTCCGGGCGGTCGCGGTCGCGCTGCTCGAGCCGCAGGCGCACGTCGTAGGTCTCGCCGGTCTGCGGATCGCGGAAGCGCGAGACCTCCTCGGCGCCGCCGACGAGCAGGCGCAGCGCCGTGCCGAGGTCGCGGGCCTGCACGCCGAGGTCCGCCGCACGCTCGCGGTCGATGCGCACGCGCAGCTCGGGCCGGTTGAGCCGCAGGGACGTGTCGAGGCCGCGGAAGCCGCCCACCGCGATCGCGCGCGTCCGCAACTCCTCCGCGTAAGCGACGAGTGACTCCAGTTCGGGCCCCTTGAGCACGAAGTCGACGTCGAACGGCCCGCCGCCGACGGTGAACGACGCGAAATTGCGCACTTGGCAGCGCACGTCGCGGAAGGCCTTGAGCCGCGTGTCGACCGCGGTCATCACGTCGGCCTGCGAGTAATTCCCGCGGAAGGCGGCGCCAGGATCGCCGGCGATGAGCGCGCTCCAGAGGCGGCTCGCGCTGAGCACGCGCTCCTCGTGCGGTGCGATGCGCACGTAGATGTCGCCGCGGTTGATCTGGCCGAGGAACGTGCTGCCGCTCGTCGCGAGCGTCGCGCGCACGCCGGGCACCTCGCGGATCGCGCTGTCGAGCTCACCCAGCGCCTGCTCCATCGCCTCGAGGCTCGTGCTCTCGGGCGCGACGACGCCGATCGTGAACTCGGCCTCGTCGACGTCCGCCGGAACGAATTCCTTCGGCACCTGCGCCAGCAGCGGGAACGAAACGCCGACCACCGCGAGCGCGAGCGTCGCCATCACGAGCCGGTGGCGCATCGACCAGCCGAGCATCGCCGCGTAGGCACGCTCCACCAGCGCGTACGCGCCGCGACGCGACGCCACCTGCGTCCCGTGCCCGCCCTTGCCGCGCTTGAGCAGCCGCGCCGCCATCATCGGCGTCAGCGAGAACGAGATGAAGAGGCTCACGAGCACCGCGACCGCGGCGGTGATCCCGAACTGGTACAGGAAGCGCCCGGCGATGCTCGACATGAACGAGACCGGCGCGAAGATCACGACCAGGCTGAGCGTCGTCGCGAGCACCGCGAGGCCGATCTCGCGCGTCGCCTCGCGCGCCGCCTCCATCGGCTCCATCCCCTTCTCCTCGACGAAGCGGAAGATGTTCTCGAGCACGACGATGGCGTCGTCGATCACGATGCCGACCATCAGCACGAGCGCGAGCATCGTCACGCTGTTGAGCGTGAAACCCAGCGCCCACATCGCGCCGAAGGTCGCGATCACGCTGGTCGGGATCGCGACGGCCGCGATCAAGGTCGAGCGCCAGCTGCGCATGAAGGCCAGCACGACGAGGCTCGCGAGGATCGAGCCCAGCACGAGGTGCACGTTGATCTCGTGCAGCGCTGACTCGATGTAACGCGACTGGTCGCGCGTGATCTCCAGGCGCACGTCCGCCGGCAACTGCTTCTCGATGCCCGCCAGTGCCGTCTTGCAGCGCTGGATGACCTCGACGGTGTTCGCGCCCGACTGGCGGATCACCTCGAGCACGACCGTCGGCGTCCCGTTCCAGCGCGCGCTGCCGCGTTTTTCCGCGACGCCGTCCTCCGCGCGGCCCAGGTCGGCGATGCGGATCGGCACGCCGTCGACCTGCGCGACGACGACCTGCTCGAACTCCTCGCGCGTCTCCAGCCGCCCGAGCGTGCGCAGGTTGCGCTCGCTCTCGGCGTCCGTCACGTTGCCGCCGGGAACGTCGGAATTCTGCGCCGCGACCGCGTCGCGCACGGCTGTCGCCGAAAGCCCGTAGGACGCCAACCGTCCCGCGTCGAGCCACAGATTCATCGTGCGCTGCGTGCCGCCGGTGAGGCGCACCTCGCCGACGCCCGAGGCGCGCTCGAGCTGCACCCGCACGAGCTTGTCGCCGAGCTCCGTGAGCTCGCGCAGCGAACGCTCGCCCACCAGCGCCACCTGCAGCACCGGCTCCGAGTCGTTGTCGACCTTCGCCACCAGCGGCGGATCCGCCTCCTGCGGCAGGTCGCGCATCACCGAGCTGATGCGGTCGCGCACGTCCTGCGCGGCGACGTCGATGTCGCGCTCGAGCTCGAAGGTCACGAGCAGGATGCCGCTGCCGTTGCCGGAGACCGAGCGCAGCTGCTCGATGCCCGCCACGGTGTTGACCGCCTCCTCGAGGCGCTCGGAGAGCTCGGTCTCGACTTCTTCGGGGCTGGTCCTGCGCCGTCACGCGCTCGAGGTTCGTCGCGAGGCCCGCGTCGTACAGCGCTTCCGCCTGCGCGAAGGCCTCGCCCGCCGCCGCGAGCTGCAGCCGCAACGCCGCGACACGATCGCGTCCCGTCGACAGGTTCGCGAAGGCCACCTCGACGTCGCGCCGCACCGAACGTTCCTGCAGCGAGAGCCGCAGCCGCGCCTCGCGCAGCAGGCTGAACGCGTCGGACACGTCGGCGCGGATTCGGCCGGGCTCGAGCAGCGGCAGCGTGACGCCGAACAGCGCGCTCCAGTCCTGGTCGGTCGGCGTCGAGGCGCGCGACAGGTACGCGCGCAGGTCGACGTTGACGCTCGGCCACCACTGCGCCTTCGCGGCCTCGATCCCGCGAATCGCGCTCTCGACGTCGGCACCGGTCGCCTTCAGCTCGGGCCTGCGCTCGAGCGCGAGTCGCACGAGTTCCTCCACGGGTCGCTGCTCATCGGGAATGTCGAGCGTGCGGTCGAGCGCCAC
>JAPLOE010000003.1 GCA_026692705.1 Planctomycetota bacterium | reverse complement strand
CGACCGCGAGCTGCAGCGAGCCGCGCTCGAACTGCACCGTCGCGAGCGTGTCCAGGATCCCGGCGTTCTGCCGCTCGGTCAGTTCCGTCGCGCGCTCGGCGATCGCCAGCGCGAGGTCGAGGTCACGCCCGGGGCGCGGCTTCGCGGTCGGGTCGACGATCGTCCACGCGATCAGGTTGAGCGCGTACGCATCGTCGCGCGCCACCGTCTCGAACGCGCTGCGCGCGCAGACGTAGGCTTCCTCGTCGCGGGCGAGCTCGATCAGCGCGCGGAAGCGCCAGGCGATCGTGCTGCGCTCGGTGTCCGGCGCCAAGGCGCGCATTTCCTCGGTGGTTTCGAGCACCTTCGCCCAGGCCTTGGTGCGCACCTGCTTGTTAAGCAGCGCCCGCAGCTCGCGCACGCGCGCGCGCAGCGCATGGGCCGCCTTGGCCGCCTCGAGGTCCCACGTGCCGGCGACGACCTGCTCCAGCGGCCCGGCCACCGACATCGAATCGCCGATCCACACGATGCGGCCGGCGCGGTCGACGATGAAGGCCGTCGGCAGCGAGATCTCGCCGCTCGCCTTCAGCCACGAGAGCGCCATCGCGCCCTGCGAGGCCGTCGCGCCATCGAGCACGAGGTCGCAGGCCACCGCGTAGTTCATGCGCTCGCCCTGCCGCTCGACGAACGGCGCGACGTCGCAGGGCTTCTCCTCGAACACGCTGACGCCGATCACGTGCACGCCCTTCTCGGCGTACTTGCGCTCGAGGTCGGAGAGCATCGGGATCGACTTGTTCGCCGGCGTGCACCACGTGGCCCAGAAGTCGACCACGTACACCTGATCGCGCTCGAAATCCGCGACCGGCTTGCCCTTCACCCAGTTGCCCAGCCGCAGGCGCGGAGCCGGGTCACCGATCGTGAGCGAGGCGGTCTGCGTGGCGTACTCCTGGAACGGCCCGCGCGGCGGCAGAGGCAGCGGCAGCGCGAGGGTGAGCCCACACGTGGCGCCGAGCGCCAGGACTCGCAGGAGGGGTCGGGAGAGGTTCATCGCTTGGACGGAGGCCGGACTTGGGGGGAGGTTCCGGAGTTGGATCGGCGCGGGGGCGACCGACGCTAGAGAGTAAGCCGAGCGGCGCGACCGGGGGGCCGCGCCGCGTTGGAAGCAGGCAAGACTTTGGTCTTGGGGGCGACGCCGTGGTTACCCGCGGGCCTGGTCGGCGAGCACGTTGGCCACCGAGGCCGTCAGGCGCTTGCCGGTCGGCACGTGCAGGAACTCGTTGGGCCCGTGGGCGTTCGAGCCCGGCCCTAGCAGGCCGGTGATCAGGAACTGGGCCTTGGGGAACTTGGCGCCGAGCATCCCCATGAACGGGATCGAGCCGCCCTCGCCGTTGTACACGGCCGGCTTGCCGAAGTAGGTCTGCGACGCGCGGTCGATGGAATCTTCGAGCCACTTCGTCATCGCCGGCGCGTTCCAGCCCGAACCCGCCTTCTCGTACTTGAAGCTGACGCGCGCGCCGTAGGGCGGATCCTTNGCGAGAGCCGCGCCACCGTGCGCGGGCGCAGCACGTTGCCCGCGCTCGCCGTCGCCGGAATGCCGTCCATGCCGACGATCGAGAGCGCCGGCCGCCACGTGCGGTTGAGCGCGAGCTCGACCAGATCGTTCGCCATCGGCTTCATGCCCGGCACGAACGGGAACTTGTCGTAGATCTCGCTGCCGAGCACCTACGCGACCTTCTTCGCCTGCGCGAGCCGGTCGGGCGGCACCTCGACGTGGAAGTCCTTGACGCACACGCCCGTCGACGGATCGTCGACGCGCGCGAGCAACTGGCGCAGGATGCGGAAGCTCGACGCGACGATGCCGCTCGCGTCGCCGGAGTGCACGCCTTCGGTGAGCACCTCGACCGACAGGTCGCCGCCGACGAGGCCACGCAGCGACGTCGTGCCCCACAGCTGCTCGTAATTGCCGCAGCCGGAGTCGAGGCACACGATCAGGCTCGGACTGCCGATGCGCGGCGCGAGGTGATCGACATACGCCGGCAGGTCGTAACTGCCCGATTCCTCGCAGCCTTCGATGAGCACGACGCAGCGCGCGTGCGGGATCTTCTGCCGCTCGAGCGCCTCGATCGCGGTGAGCGACGCGTAGGCCGCGTAACCGTCGTCCGCACCGCCGCGGCCGTAGAGCTTGTCCCCGCGCATCACCGGGATCCACGGGCCCAGTCCCTCGCTCCAGCCCGTCATCTCCGGCTGCTTGTCGAGGTGACCGTAGAGCAACACGGTCTCGTTCGTCTGCCCCGGGATCTCCATCAGGATCACCGGCGTGCGCTCCTCGCCCTTCTCGTTCTTGAGGCGCACGACCTCGAGCTTGAGCCCGGGAATCGGCCGCGCCTTGCACCACGCCGCGATCAGCTCTACCGCGCGGTCCATGTGCCCGTTCTTCTTCCAGTCCTTGTCGAAGGCGGGCGACTTGTTGGGGATCGCGATGTACTCGGTGATCGACGGGACGATGCTCTTGTCCCAGGTCTCCGAGACGAACTTCTCGACGGCCTTGGGATCGAGCGCGGGAACGGCGGATTGGGTGTTGGGCGTCATGGCGGGCGCGAAGATACCCCCGCCCGCCACGGCGCGCCACGCGACCTCACGGAGTGAACGTCAAAGTCCACGCATGCGTCAGGTTCGACTGCCCGCCGCATACGCCCTTGTGCGCCGGGTCGCGGAACCACACCTGCGCATTCCAGGTCTCGCCGGCCTGCACGACGACGCCGTGCGCCGCGAGGATCGGGAGCACGTTCGCGTAGGTCACGGTGCCGGCCTGCCCGCTGTTCAGGTGCGTGCGCAGCCGCGCCATGCCCGGGCCGACGCACAGGAGCCCGTCACCGAACGGGACGCTGCGCTGCGCGGGGCTCAGCACGAGCAGCGAGAGCGAGCTCGTCGGCAGCTGCGTCGCACGGAACTGCAGATCCGCGGCGGACACGCTCGTCGAGCCGAGCGCCTCGAGCCGCGCGCCACGTCCCGACGAATTCGCGCAACCGGCACTGGGGTCGTCGTTGCCGCACGGGCAGCCGATTCCGAAGCAATAGGGAGAGCCGAGGTCGCTGCCGGAGAGCGGCAAAGCGACGGCCACGGCGAGGACACCGACGCAGGCAAGCGTGGAGGGCCTCATGACCAACCTTGCGGGGCGCTGGGTGCGCCGAAACCCGGCGGGAAATCCGCCGACGAACTATGCGACATCCTAGATCGTGCGGCCATGGGCCGCTGTGCGCGGGCGCGCCTGCGCAGCTCGGCCTAGAGAATGTCCGTGAGCAGGAAACCGACGCCGATCGCGGTCTGCTGGTGGTCGTAATCGATCAAGGTCTCGCCGTAGCCGTGGAAGAGCTGCACGTAGCCGCGCAGGTGGCCGTCGAGCGGAAAGCTCCAGTCGAACTGCAGCGCGCCGCGGCCTTCGTCGAAGTCGAAGTTGTGGCGCAGGAGCAGCGAGAAGGTGCTCACCTCGCGCTTCCACACGGCGAGCAGGTCGCCGTAGCCGAAGTACTTCTCGATGTCGGGGTTGTTGTCGTCGGACTCCGGCACGCGCCACCAGCCGCGCGCGAGCACCGTGATGTCGCCGCGCTCGACGCCGAGCTGGCCGTAAAAACGGTTCCAGCTGCGCGAGAGCGCCTCGCTGCGGCCGTTGGACTGGTGCACGAAACCGAGGTTGAGCATGCGCGCGCGCACGCCGGCCAGTTCCCCGTCGAGCGGCAGTGTCCAGATCAGCTCGGGCTCGTAGTTCGTCTCGCGGAATGGCGACGAGTCGTTGAAGTTGTAGGCCTGCCAGTGCGAGAGCTGCGTGTACGCGGCCCACAGGTCGCCACCGAGCAGGCGATTCTCGACGAGCTTGAACTTGAAGCTCAGCTGGAACTCGAGCTCGAGCGGCTGGAGGTCGTAGGACTTGCCCGTGGGCGAGCCACTGTCGAGCACCGCTTGATTCGGCGACGAGCTCCAGCGCCCGAACAGCGCGTAGTTCTGCCGGTGCGGCCGCATCTGGTAGGGCGCTTGCGTCGACACCTTCTCGAGTTCCCAGCGCGTCGACAGCGGCGACGCCAGCGGCGGCCCCGCGACCTCCGGCTGCGTCACGCACGCCGTCCCCAGCACAAGGCTCCCGACGACAGCGAACGAACGAGGAGCCATGCGCGCAGCCTACGCTTGTCGCGCTCGGTCGCGAAATCCGCCGCTACGATCGCACTCCGATGGCCGGCTTCTACGAGCGACGCCTGTTCAACCCGCTGATGGATTTCGCGCTGCGCCAGCCGCGTTTCCACGGCCTGCGCGAGCACCTGCTCGCCGACCTCGCCGACTCTCCGCTCGAGATCGGTCCCGGCACCGGCCTCAACTTCCCCCACTACCCGTCGCGCGTCCGCAGCGTGCGCGTCGTCGCGCGCGAGCCCGAGCTCGACCCGCGCGCCGTCGAACGCGCGCGCCAGCATGGCCTTACCGTCGAGCACCTCGTTGCCAGCGCCAACCACCTGCCGCTCGCCGACGAGAGCGAGCAGGACCTCGTCTGCACGTTCGTGCTGTGCTCCGTCTCCGACCCCGACGCCACCCTCGCCGAGTTCCACCGCGTCCTGCGCCCCGGCGGCCGCCTGCACCTGCTCGAACACACGCTCTCGCCGCGCCCTTTCGAAGCCTTCGTGCAACACACGCTCACCCCCGTGCAACGTTTCGTCGCCTGCGGCTGCGAGCTCGACCGCGACCTGCGCTCCTCCGCCTCCCGCGCCGGCTTCGACGTGACCGCGCTCACTTCCGCGCCGAGCCCCGCGCTCATCTTCCCCGCCAGCGAACTCCTCTCCGGCTTCGCTCTGCGCCGCTGATTTCGCGCGCGAAGTGTCACCCATGTGCCCGGACAGAACTGTCACCC
>JAPLOE010000002.1 GCA_026692705.1 Planctomycetota bacterium | reverse complement strand
CGGCCGTGGCGACGGCGCTCGCGCTCGCGGTGGTCTATCCGCAGGCGGGGAATCTCGGCGGGGGTGGTTTTGCGCTGTGGAGCTCGAGCGACGGCGACGTGCGCGCGCTCGACTTCCGCGAGGTCGCTCCGGCGGCGGCGGATCCCGCGCGGCTCTTCGATGACGCGGGGCGGCCGCTGGGGGAGCTGTTGCTCTCCAGTCCGCTCGCCGTGGGCGTTCCGGGAAGTCCGGCAGGGCTCGAGGAATTGCTCGCCCGCTGCGGTTCCGGGCGCTTCACGCTCGCGCAGCTGTGCGAACCGGCGGTGAGGCTCGCACGCGACGGTTTCGTCGTGCCGAAGTCGCTCGCCGAGGACTTGCGCGACGCGGAGGATCGCGAGCGGCTGGAGCGCAGCGTGGCGACGCGCGAGCTGTTCTTCCCGCAGGGCGAGCCGTTGCGCGAAGGCGACGTGTTCGTGCAGCCGGAGCTGGCGCTCACGCTCGAGCGTTACGCGGCGGCGGGCTCGCGCGGCTTCTACTTCGGGCCCACGGCGGATGCGCTGGTCGACGAGCTCGCACGTGCGGCGCTCGCGTTGCCGAGCGGGGCACGCTGGGAACGCGGCTGGATCACTCCGGAGGATCTCGCGGGCTACAGGCCGAAGTGGCGTGAGCCGCTGAAGGCGGAGTTCCGCGGCCGTGAAGTGTGGACGATGCCGCCGCCGAGCTCGGGAGGCGTCGTGCTGCTGCAGGTGCTCGGTGTGCTCGAGCTGCGCGACGCGTTTGGCCCAAGCTGGGACGCAAGCTTCGCGCACGAGCTCGCCGAGGCGTTCCGCGCGAGCTTCGCGGAGCGCGCGGAAGTGCTCGGCGATCCTGACTTCGTCGCGGTTCCGGTGGAGGAGCTGCTCTCGGACGGCTGGAAGGAACGCGCGGCGGCCTCGATCGGCGAGCGCGCGAATCTCGAGCGCGTGCCGACGTTGCGAGCCGAAGGCACGAACACGACGCACCTTTCGGTGGTCGATCGCGACGGCAACGCGGTGTCGCTCACGACGACGCTCAACTCGAGCTTCGGCAGCGGGCGCGTCGTGAAAGGCGCGGGGTTCCTGCTCAACAACGAGCTCGACGATTTCGCGCTCGGGAATGGCGCGCGCAACCAGTTCGGGCTCGTCGGCAGCGCCGCCAACCGCATCCGCCCGGGCGCGCGGCCGCTGTCGTCGATGACGCCGACGATCGTGCGCAGGGACGGGCGCGTCGAGCTCGTGCTCGGCAGCCCCGGTGGCCCGCGCATCATCACGGCGGTGACGCAGGTGTTGCTGCGCGTGCTCGCGTTCGGAGAAGGGCTCGACGCCGCCGTCGCCGCGCCGCGCCTGCACCAGCAGTGGAGCCCGCGCACGACGCGGATCGAGCCGGATTTCCCGGCGGAAAGCGAGGCGGAGCTGGCGAAGCGCGGACACGAGCTCGCACGCTCGAAAGAACGCTTCGCGTCGGTGCAGGCGATCCTCGTGCTGCCCGATGGTGCCGTCGTTGGGGCCTCGGATCCGCGCCGCGACGGCGCCGCACGCTCGACGAAGCCGCTGCGCTGAAGCGGAAACGGCCGCGGCCGCGCTCCCCGGAAGGAACGCGGCCGCGTTGGAGTGAAACCTCGCGCGACTAGAAGTCGTCGAGGCCGCTCTTGGGCTTGGCCGGCGGAGCGTCGCCACCTTCGGCGTCACCTTCGGCCTTCTTGGCGTCCTGCTTGGTGAACTTGGCCCAGGCGGCGTCGTCCTCGCCGACCTTCTCCCACTGCTTGAACCAGTTCTGGATCGCCTTCTTGTTGTAGTAGACGTCCTTCGGCTGCGTGGAGTATTTCCAGCCGAAGTTCATGCCCTTGCAGATGCGCTCGAGCATCTTCTGGATCAGGTCGCCGGCGCGGAAGCCGTCCTCGACCGCGGGGTTGATCGTGCGGAACTGGTTGAGCAGCGCGGGGACCGCCGCGCGGCCGGATTCCTCGAGGCGCTTGCCCGCGCGGTTGCCGGCGGCACCCGAGGCGGGGTTGGTGAGGAGCTTGGCGTCCTCCTGCATCTTGGCCCACTGCTCGTCGGTCGTCTTGGAGAACTTCGGGAGCTCGGGGAGCGCCGTAAGGTCGATCTCCTCGATCGGCTTGCCCGAGTCCGCTTCGTCGTGTTCGGCGGCCTGCTTCGCGGGAGCCGAGGCTTCCTGCGCCGCGACTTTGGCGGCCGCTTCGGCCTCGTTCCCGGCCTTCGCGGCGTCGGGGACCTTGACGTCCTCGCCCTTCGCCGCGGCGGCTCCCGCGAGGTCGGCGTTGTGTCCCGCGTTGGCGGCGTCCATCTCGGCCTTGTCCTTGGCCGCCTGAGCGACCTGATCCGCGAGGCGCTTGGCCATGAGCGCGGCCTCCGCGTCCTTCTTGGCCTGTTCCTCCGCCGGCATCTTCACGCCGAAGTACCAGAAGGAGAGGCCACAGATGACGAGAATGCCGCCGACGCTGAGCAGCGCCGGCATCGAGCTCTTCTTGGTCGGCACGTGGCGCTTGCGCTCGTGCGTCTCGCCGTCGCCGTCCTCTTCCTTGCCCTTCTTGGCGGCGGGCTTGGTCGCGGCGCCGGACTTGACCTTGCTGGCAGCCGACTCGGCGGCGCTGCGCACCGACGGAGCGGCGGGCTTCGCCGCAGCGGCGGCCGCAGGCTTGGCAGCCGCAGCCGCGGGCTTGGGCGCAGCCGGCTTGGCAGCCGCGGGGGCGGCTGCGGGCTTGGGAGCCGGCGCAACGGCGGGCTTCGCCGCCGGCACCGACGCGGGCACGGGCTTGGCCGCGCTCGCTTCAGCCTTGGGCGCCGCGCCCTGCACCTCGCCGACCTCGACGATGCCCCCGCACTTGGGGCACTTCGCCTTGGAGGCGGTGAACGTGGCGGGAACCTTGAACGACGCAGCGCACTGCGTGCACTTGGCCTGACGGAACTGATCCATGGGAGAGGGAGTCGGGGGGTGGGACGGAGAGCGCTCCCGGGATGGCGGGAGCGGGGGGATGCGGGATTCTAAGCCTGGGCTAGCCGCCGCCCTTGGCCTTGTCCTTTTCCATCGCGCGCTTGTCGCGTTCGGTGGGCTTCACGAGGCCTTCGAGCGCGTCGGCGCCGACCTTCTTCTTGTCGTTCTCGAAGCGCTCGCCGCTCAGCAGGTACCAGGCGAACCACTGGCGGATCGCGATGTCGCGCTTCTTGTCGGACTCGGGGCCCGAACCGAGCGGGCTGAAGCCGACCTGCTTGCCGGTGATGTCCTTGAGCAGGTTGTGGACGATCGTGATCTGGCCGAGCGACTTGTCGTCGACGATCTGGATCTCGTACATCTTCGTCAGCAGGATCGGCAGCGCGGGCTTGCCGAGGTCGATGAGCTCGCCGGTGACCTTGGTGCGATCCTTGGCGCGCAGGTTGGTGTCGAGCACCTTCTCGACCAGCTCGTCGATGCGTTTGCGCACGTCCGGCGGCGTGTCGTCGAGGTGCGGCAGCGGGCGCGGGTCGGCCTGCTTGATCGAGAGGCCGTCGACCTCGACGCGCGTGATCTCCTTGTTGACCGAGGCCTTGGAGGCCTTCTTCTCCTCGGCTGAGATGTAGCGCGTCCAGGCGTAGACCTTCCAGCGGCCGTCCTTGTCGAGGGCCAGCTTCCAGTCGTAGTTGCGGTTCTGGAGCTGCAGGTCGCCCTCGCGGCCGGCGACCTCGAGGCGCACCTCGGCGATTTCCTTCTCCTCGCTCGTGACCTTGCCGTTGAACGGGCGCCACTTCGCGACGACCTCGTCGCCGTCGCCCTTCATCAGGCTCTCGATCGTGGCGTTCTTCAGGTCGTCCTTCTGGAGCGCCGTCATCTCGTCCCACGTCGGCAGGCTCGCGCCGTCGGGCAGCGTGCGGCGGTACTCGACCAGCTTGGGGAAGTGGATCATCGACTCGAGGCGCGTCATGTTGCCGATGTAGGCGGCTTCGTACATGTCGCGGGCGAGCTTGCAGAAGGCCGAGTCGTAGCCCGTCTGGTCGATCTTGGGCGCCTCGACCTTGGGCTTGTCGGCGACGGCCGGCGGCGGCGCGGGCTTGTCGCCGGAGTTGGCGAGGATCGCGACGACGACGATGCCGACCACGACCGCACCACCGATGATGAACGGCGTCTCGCTGGTCTTGGCCGGGCGGGCGCCGCCGCCCTTCGCGCCGGGCTCACGGGCGACGTAGACCTTGCCGCATTCGCCGCACTTGACCTTGGCGCCTTCCTTGCTGTCGGGGATCTTCGCCTTGGTCTTGCAGAACGTGCACTCGATCAGCATGGGGCTCTCGCGGGCGGTTGGGGACGGTGGGGGAGCTACCTCGGCGCGGGATCCGGACTACCGGATGCGGGTCGCGACGTGAGCTCGTGGGCCGTCTGCGGGTGGGGCAAGATACGCCGCTCGAGCCCGAGCCCGCAAGGAAGCCCGTGCCCGACGCGGGTAGGATGCGCCACGATGGCCCGCCGCAAGTCTCCGCCCGCCCAGCGAGCGCCCACCGCTCCGAAGGCGGCGCCCCAGCTGCCCCCGCGGCGCAAGGCCGAGGGCGAGTTCGAGCTCGTCTGCCCCTACAAGCCGACCGGCGACCAACCCAAGGCGATCGAGACGCTGGTGGCGGGCCTGCAGGCGGGGAAACGCTTCCAGACGCTGCTCGGCATCACGGGCTCGGGCAAGACCTTCACCATGGCGGCGACGATCGAGCGTGTCGGGCGGCCGGCGCTGGTGCTGAGCCCGAACAAGACGCTGGCGGCCCAGCTGTACTCGGAGCTGCGCGAGTTCTTCCCGCACACCGCGGTCGAGTACTTCGTCAGCTACTACGACTACTACCAGCCCGAGGCCTACGTGCCCTCGACGGACACGTTCATCGAGAAGGACGCGAGCCGCAACGAGAACATCGAGCGCATGCGCAACAGCGCCACGCGCTCGCTGCTCGAGCGCCGCGACGTGTTGATCGTGGCGTCGGTCAGTTGCATCTACGGCCTGGGCAATCC
>JAPLOE010000001.1 GCA_026692705.1 Planctomycetota bacterium | reverse complement strand
GCACGTCGAGCCGCTCCAGCAAGTTGATCCACGGCGGCCTGCGCTACCTCGAGACGCTGCAGCTCGGCCTCGTGCGCGAATCGCTGCACGAACGTGCGCTGCTCCTGCGCAACGCACCCGGGCTCGTGCGCCTCGTGCCGTTCTACCTGCCGATCTACGCCGAGACGTCGCGCCCCGCGTGGAAGATCCGCGCCGGGCTCTCGATGTACGCCGCGCTCGGTGGGCTGCACCAGCAGGACCTGTTCCGCCGCGTGCCCCGTCGCGAGTGGGACTCGCTCGATGGGCTGCGAACGGACGGCTTGCAGGCCGTGTTCGAGTACTTCGACGGCCAGACCGACGATGCGGCGCTCGTGCGGGCCGTGATTGCTTCCGCGGCGGAGCTCGGAGCGTCGGCGCGCCATCCCGTGAAGTTCCTGGCGGCCACGCGCACCGACGACGGCTATCGCGTGCGGCTCTCCGAGCGCGGGGACGAGCGCGAGCTCACCTGCACGGCGCTCGTCAACGCCGCCGGTCCGTGGATCGTCGACGTGCAGCGCCGCATCCACCCGCGGCCGCTGTGCTTCGCGGTCGAGCTCGTCTCCGGCACGCACCTCGAGCTCGACGGCACGCTCGAGCGCGGCATCTACTACTGCGAAGCGCCGCGCGACCGCCGCGCGGTGTTCCTGATGCCGTGGAAGGGCCACGTGCTCGTCGGCACGACCGAACGGAGCTTCAGCGGCGATCCCGCGGAAGTGCGGCCGACCGCGGAAGAGACCGACTATCTGCTCGAGACGCTCGCGCACTACATGCCCGACCGCGTCGGCGCCGTGCGCACGAGCTGGGCCGGCCTGCGCGTGCTCCCCAAGACGCATTCGAGCGCTTTCGAGCGGCCGCGCGACGTCACGCTCACCTGCGACGACGAGCAGGCCCCGCACCTCGTCGCGATCTGGGGCGGCAAGCTCACCGGCTATCGCGCGACGGCAGAAAAGGTGCTCGCGCGCCTCGCCCCGACGCTGCCGCGACGGACGCGCAAGGCCGACACCACGACGTTGCAGCTGCCGAGCATCGACTGAGCTCGTTCGCTCAGAACGGCAGCGGCGTGCCTTCGCGCCGCGTGAGCTCCGTGAAGAGCCCCTGCAGGCGCCGCGTCATCGGCCCGACCGTGCCATCGCCGATGCGGCGCCGGTCGATCGCGCGCACGGGCGCGAGCTCGCCCATCGTGCCGGTCGTGAACACCTCGTCGGCCGCGTAGAACTCGGTCAACGACAGGCGCCGCTCGCGGCAGGGAATCGCGTTCGCCGCGCACAGCTCGAGCACCGTCGCGCGCGTCACGCCCGGCAGGCAGTGGTCCGCGAACGGCGTGCGCACCTCGCCCTTGGAAACGAGGAAGATGTTCGTCGCGTTGGTCTCGCTGACGTAGCCCTCGATGTCGAGCATCACCGCGTCGTCGACGCCCGCGTGGTCGGCCTCGATCTTGGCGAGGATGTTGTTGATCAGGTTGTTGTGGTGGATCTTCGAGTCCACGCACATCGGCGGGTTGCGCCGCCAGGACGACGTGACGAGCTCGAGCATGCGCGTGCCGAACACCGGCGCCTTCCATTCGGCGAGCACGATCAGGCACGGGCCGTGGATGTTGTTGCGCGGGCTCATGCCGCTCGTGAACTTCTCGCCGCGCGTGAGCGTCAGCCGCACGTGCGCCTGATCGCGCATCCCGTTGCGCTCGAGCGTCTCGAACAGCGCGCGCCGGATCTTGTCGCGCGACGGGCAGGACTCGAAGTCGAGCGCCTTGGCGGAGTTCTCGAGGCGCTCGAGGTGCTGGTCGAGCCGGAACACGCGGCCGTCGTAGACGCGCAGGCCTTCCCAGCAGGCGTCGCCGCCCTGCACCGAGCTGTCGAACACGCTGACCTTCGCGTCCGCGCGCGGCAGCAGCTTGCCGCCGACGTGCACCCAGAGGTGCTCGTTGCGCGGATCGGGCAGGCGGTTGCGCGCCTTGAGCGCACGCGAAGCGAGCAACTCGTAGTGCGGCTGGCATTCGGCGAGCAGGGCCTCGAGCCGCGCCGGGAAGGGTTCCTTCTTCGGGGTGAAAGGCTCGAAGCCGCTCGAGCGGTGCACGTTCTGGTACCAGTGCCGCGCCCACACGCCGTCCTCGGGTCGCGGGCCCGGTGTCCACGAGAGCATCGCCTCGTCGAACGGCAGCCCCAGCCTACGGCACAGCTGCGCGAGCACTCCGCGCGGATCCTGCAGCAGCTCGCGCGCATCGAGCACGACCACGTCCTCGCCGCGCGCGGAGAGCTCGCGCAGCAGCTCGACCTGCGCCGCGTAGCCCGTGTCGCGCAGCGTGGGCTCCGGGATCTGGTTGACGAGGCTCGGCAGCATCTCGCGCGGATCGCGCGTGAGGATCACGTTGCGCGTGGCGCGCAGGAACGCCCGGTCGAGCTCGACCAGATGGTGCGCCATCTGCTTGACGAACAGCACCGGCCGGTCGCAGGGCCCGAGCACGACGTCGCGCACGACCTTCTCGCCATCGCGCTCCTGCTTCGCAAGCACCTCGTCCCCACCGGGATGCACGGCCTTCGACACGCGCAAGTAGTGCGCGTACAGCGGCTCGTCGACCACGCGCGTGTCGCGCCGCTGCGCGAAGGAGTACATCAGCGCCGTCGAGACGTTGCGCGGGCCGGACCACAGGTTGATGCGGAGCGTCATGGGGCGCCAAGTATGGAGCGCGGGCCGCGCTTGTGGAATCATGACGGCGATGACCTCTCCCGCCATCGCCCTCGCGCTGCTGCGCATCGGTCTGGGCGCGCTGTTCCTCCACGAGGCCTTCGACCTGTGGGAGCGCGGCGTCGGCCCGTGGATCGTCGAGGACACGGCCTACCGCGTAGCCTCCGCGCCCGAGTGGTACGCCGAGTTCGCCAACCGCGTCGTGCTCAAGCTGCCGGCGCTGTTCGCGTGGCTCGTCGCGCTCGGCTCGACCGCCGCCGGCGCCGCGCTGTTCATCGGCGCCGCGACTCGCCCGGCCTGCTGCGGGGCGCTCTTCCTGCTGGCCAACGCTTTGGTCGTCGGCCCGCTCGCGCAGCGCGAATACGTCGCGCTCGCGCTGCTCGCGGCGCTGGTGTGCATCGTCGGCGACGCGGGCAGCCGCCTCGGGCTCGACCCGTTCCTGCCTCGCTGGCTCTCCTGGTCCGGTGGAGCCGCGCCCAAGAGCCGCTCGAAGGCCGCCTGAGCGGCGACGCCGCGCTCACTCGATCGACCCACTCGCGGCGAGCCGCGGGTCTCGGGGCGCAGGCCCGCGAAAGACCCCGAGAAAACTCCTGCGCAGCAGGCAGTTTGTGCCGGAATCAATTTCCGTCGCGGCCGCTTGTCCCGCCCCAATCGAGACGCGTGGCGGATTCCATCGGCGCTCGAATGTTCGCGGCCACGCGTGCCGGACTTGGCATTCAGGTTGCGAGCTTGCGCCTGCACGTTTCGTGCAAGCCCGGACCGGCTTCGGTGGTCCTGACAACCCTGAAACCCTGACCAGAAGGAACTGCACCATGGAAGGAATCCAGAGTACCGGCGGCATGCAGCAGATCGCCCGCATGCTGATGCAAGGCACCTCCGGAGGCGGCGCCCCGCCGAAGTTGGAGGAGCTCAAGGGCCTGCCGCCGCCGGCGAGCGCCCAGATCACCAACGAGAAGGGTGAGACGCTGCTCGACATCCGCGACGAGATCCAGAACGCCGTGTCGGAGGCGCTGGAGAACAACGCGGACGGCGAGGACGTCAAGTCCGTCGTCGACGAGGCGATCGCGGGTGTGCTCCGCGAGCACGGCTTCGATCCCGCCAAGGTGAAGGAGGCGATGCAGTCCGACATGGAGAACATGCCGCACCCCGGTGGCGCGGGTTTCGGCGAGTTCCCCGGTGCGGCCAGCGGCCTTGACCCGGCGTCCCTGCTGGCGAAGGGCGGCTCCTCCGAGGATTTCGTGCAGTCCTTCCTGGAGCAGTTTCGCGCCGGAACGAACCTCGACTTGATCTCCTGAGAGCGTTCCCGCGGTTCGACGGTCCAGCTTCCGTCGAGCGACTGCCGGGATGAGGCGGGCTGCGCGAGCTGCGCGCTCTGCTCGCCGAGGTGAGTCCGGCCGTGAGTCCGCTCTATGTCAGGGGGCGGGCGCACGGGCGGGCCACACCGCCCAAGTGTTCGAGGTCGAAACGACGCGAGCCTGAGCGGCCGCGCTCACTCGATCGGGCGCAGCGCGACGTCGCCGCGGATCACGAGCTGGCAACCCAGGCGCGCGTTGGGCACG